>CADAOK010000059.1 GCA_902789515.1 Oscillospiraceae bacterium | reverse complement strand
CTTCTGTGAGGAAGTGATGCAGACGTCGATGCCGAGCTCGTCTACGGGGATGAGATCGCCGCCCATTGAGGATACGGCGTCAACGCAGACGATAACGTCAGGATACTTCTTATATACTTCGGCGAGTCTTGCCATCGGGTTATGGATACCTGTGGAAGTCTCATTCTGTGTAATGGTAATGAGGTCATACTTGCCTGTCGAAAGAGCTTCCTCGAGCATCTCGGGTGTAGTGATCTGTCCGAGCTCTGACTCAAAGAGGTCTGCCTCTATACCGTTGGAAGTGCACATCTTGTACCATCTCTTGCCGAACGCACCGATGGAGAATACTGCGGCTCTTGTCTTGGTAAAGCTCCTTACGGCGCCCTCCATAAGGCCTGAGCCTGATGATGTTGACAGAACGATAGTGTTCTTGGTCTGCATTACCTTCTGCATCTTCTCGGAAATGCTCTGCTGGAGCGCAGTTGCATCCTTGGTCCTGTGTCCGATCATGGGAGTTGCCATCTTCTCGAGAACGTCAGGTCTTACTTCGACCGGTCCCGGAATATAGAGTCTCTTATGCATGATAAAACCTCTTTTCGCGCATAGTATGCCTTAAGCACCGCTATTATATACTTGAAAGAAGTCATTTTGAAGATGACCGGAATGGTACGAATATACAAAAAAGAATCCCCCTGAACCGTTTTTATTGGATTCAGGGGGAATTGTTGCAGTAGTGATTTTCGATTTACGGCAAAAGTATCAGTTGACCGTGATCTCGCCTTCAACTGCGTCTGCTGCTGCCGTGGTCTCTCCCGTATCGGCTGCTGCAGCGTCGCTTTCCGCGGGTGCCGCTGTCTCTGTGGTTATCTCACCCGAGAAGATGCCTGCAGGAGGCAGGACGATCTTGTCGCCGCTGTTAGGCTTGTAAGTAGCCGGATCGAGGTTGTTGTACTGATATGTGAGGATCATGGCGATTCTCGGGTCAGTGCTGTCCTCGATATCGATGCCGTATACATAGTGGAAAACATCCCACCATGTTCTGTAGCCGATATAGTCGGAGAATACGAAGTAACCGATAGGTGCATCTGCCGCGGGCTCTGTAGGTGCCGCTGTAGGCAGTGTTACCTCTACCTCTGAAGCCAGAGGGCTTGTCGTGGACTCTTCCGTAACCTCTGTATTGGCCTTGCTGCAGCCTCTGGCAATGAGAACGATCATTATGATCAGGCAGATCACGAAGATTCCGCAGAAAGTGAAGAAGATATAGCCCGTACGGGTCATCTTGAACTTCTTTCCGCCGCCGCCGTTGCCTCTGCCGGCACCTGCCGCAGGTGTTCTGCCGGAGGAAGGTCTTCCGCCGTTGCTCGGGCCTTCACCGGAAGGCCTGTAAGACGTCTGTCCGGGATTTGTATACTGTGCCTGCTGCTGTTCGCTCGGGATGGCGCCGCCTTCTGTACCTGCATATCCGTAAGCGTCTGCTGCCTGATCCTGGCCTGTATAAGGCGTATCATCAACTCCGAGGATGTTGTTGAACCACTCCTCATCAAGTCCGGACGAAGAAGAAGCGGATGCCTGTTCGGGTTCCGGAGTGTAACCCTGTTCCTGGTAACTTGTGAACTCCGCAGCACCTTCGTCAGGCTGAAGCGGTGTATACGAAGAATCGGGATTTACAAACTGACCGTTATCTCCGTTACCAAAATCGACAAATCCGTTGTTATCATCCATTGAAACGCCTCCCTGTGTATTATAAGCCCCATAATTCTGCTGATCTTCCTGCGGGAAAGCTTCCGTCCCGTACGGCTGGTACGGAGGAGTCTGCTCCTCGGCACCGTTCATCTGATTATTGTAGTCACCGTAAGCATAGGCATCCGGAGCCTGAGCGTTAACAGGTTCTTCGGAACTTACCGCATTTACGGGTGTATCGAAATTACCGCCGTCATAAACGGGCATGTCAGGAATATCATCAGCTGCCGGAACATCGTCGATCGTCTCGACCGCATTTCCGAAAGGAAGAACAAACGGCTGCTCGCCTTCTGATGCAGGCTGGGCATCCTGTGATGCATCAGAAGCTGCATCCTGAACGGGCTGCACCGGTGTCTCCTGTGGGAAGTCGACATTGAGCTTGTCTTCTTCCTTAATCTCGGGCTTCTCTTCCTTAAGCTCAAAGTCCGGAAGCGGTATATCGGAGACTTCTTCGGAAGGTGCCTGTTCGGGCTTGGGTGCATTTGCATCGTCGCCGAAAACAAGCGGCGGAGTATCCATAAGCTCTTCCGTGCTTGCCTGACCGTACGGATCAAAAGGTTCAGTCATAGCCGGAGCAGCGGCTTCAGCCACAGGCTCGCCTGCGATAGTACCGGGAGCAAACACGATCTCCTCAGCCTTGTTGACAACTTCAGGTGCCTTGGGAGGCATGTTGACTTCGGGTGTCTCTTCGACCGGTTCAGCCACGAGTTCCTCGGGTTTTGTCTCAGAAGCTTCCAGCTTTTCCTGCTGGGCCTGAAGCGCCTGGGCAAGCACGCTGTCGCTGCCCTTGGCGAAGAAGAGTGAATCGAGACTCTCGACAGGTTTTGTCGGAGAATCCTCATCATCGGGTGTAAATGCCGTCTGTGATACAGTCTCCATCTTAACAGGCTCTTCAGCCGCTGCGGGTTCTGCAGTAACAGCCGGTTCTTCAGGCTGAACACTTGCAACAAACGGAGAAGAAACCGGTTCAGCGGAAGCAGCCGAAGCAAGATCTGCTGCAGCCTTAGCCGCCTCGGCATCCTGTGCCGATGAAGCCTTCATCTCTCCAAAGATATTCTTCATTACCTCTTCTGCTGATATCTCTTCTGCTGTCTCCTGAGTCTCAGGGAAATCCACCTTGGGAGCATCGGGAGCAACGGAAGCTGCAGCTGATGCCACACCGTCTCCGAATGCCACGCCGCCTGCAGCCGCTGCACCTGCTGCGCCCGCTGCTGCAGTACCTGCAGCCGCAGTTCCTGCAGCGCTTGCGGCGGTTGCCGCACCTTCAGTGGCAAAACTGACAAAACCTGCATTTGCAGAAGCCTCTGCAGCCGCACCGACGACACCGCCGTCAACAGTCGACTGGATCATCTCTTCCTCTTCAGGTTCCTTATCTTTCTTCCTGAATCCGAACAGTCCCTTCTTCTCCTGCTTTGTAACGCCTTCAACGAAGGAGATGGAGAACTGCATCGGGGTGTTGGGCATTCTTGCCGATCCCTGAGTGATTATCGTTCCGGCTGCATCGCACTGGTCTTCGGCATCCGTAAGGATCCTTAAGAGTTCTCTCTGTCCGAGAGCATCGTAGACCGCCTTGTTGCAAAGGATGATGCAGTCATCGGGTGTAAGCGTAAAGAAATTGGACCAAAGTGCGTTTGCAGTCTTGGAAGAGCAGTAATACTGGAAATCACCGACTCTGTTGCCGTACGCATCGATAGGTTCCATCGGTATTCCCGCATCGGTAAGCGGGAACAGGGTATCATCCCTGTAAAGGAAAGCGAGGCCGCTGCCGATCGTAACGGCAAAAGCCTCTGCGTCTTTGACAATGACACCCGAGAAATAGGGATTCCTCGTCTCATTGTCTGATAATTTCATGTTGCCTGCAACGCCTACTGCAGTTGACAGGAATTTCTCAATAAGCGAATCAATGTCCTTGTTTCCAACCTTGACGTCGTTGCAAAGAGCACGAAGCTGGGGTTCGAACGGCGGCATATCGCCGGGCTCAAATCCGGGTATGGCCGGATGTGTAAAGATCGAGAAGAAGAAGCCTTTGGCATCCTTATCCATCGTTATGTCGGCAGAACGTGTCTCGCGCTTGCCGCACAGCCTGCCGTCCATATAGAAAGCGTCAGTCAGCGTTTGCGACGGGAAATACCTAGCCGTCAGCGTGCTCGCCAGCCGTGTTAACGTTGCCATTTGGATGAATCCTCCGAATAATTATTCAGAATGATTATAACATAACACTTAATTTCACAAAGACTTTTATATATATTTAACAGTACTGTCATATAACGGCTGACAGCCTCAGAACACACAAAAAGAGCTGCCCTGAAACAGGACAGCTCCTTTGTTTTACCGCTTATTGCGTTCAGTTTCCCTTAGGAGGCTCAAGATCGCCGTTAAGCATAGCTGTGAGGTTCTCTTCAATCTCCTCGTAATTTGTCGTAAGACAATTCAGATATGCGGTATGGATCTCGAGATCGCTTGCATCAGGGAAGTTATCATGAGCATTCTCCATGACGAGCTTTGTGTGGACAAAACCCATGCCGTACTTGACTGAGTAGCAGGGTGTGGTTACGAGCAGTGTGTAATACTCGCTGAGCGAATCTGCCGTGATCCCGTAAAGGTTGCCCATAGCCTCGTTGTAGTAATCAACACAGTCGTCGATGGTCCATCCTTCAACATGGATGCCGTAATCAAGAGCTGCCGTTACGATTACATTGGATACATCTTCGAGATAAATGAATCTTACACCAGCGGCAGTGGGATCTTCCGCAAAATAGTTCATCATCGCATATGTCTCGGAATATACGGCCCATCCTTCTGCATAACCGACGGAATCAGTAAGGTACATGTAAGGATGCTTAGTAGCGGATCTTGTATAGAGAGACTGGAACATATGTCCGGGATAGCCCTCGTGAGCCATCGTGATTCCGAGATCCGAACCAGAACTGCCGTTGTTGATGATGAGCATGTTGGAATCGAAATTATCGAGATGATAGCCGAGGTAAGCCGCAGGGCTGAAGTCTTCTTCAAATACTTCCGGGACCTCGAGCATGTAGTACTCATGAGCAGGTATCGAAGGGAAATCATCTGCAACCGCATCATACAGGAAGTCGAGGTTATCGATCACGTCACCTGCCGAATAATCGTGTTCATCATAGTAGTAATACCAGTCGTAGCTTCCGGATCCGACGATAGCAAGAAGCTCATCTGTGATCTTATCAACTTCCTCGTCACAAAGTGCCATCGATTCCTCGAGTGTCATGCTCGAGTTTGTCTGCATCATGCAAAGCCAGGAATAATAAGCTTCGCCGCCCTGATACATGCAGAGTCCCGCATCCTGTCCGTTCAGGTCTTCAAGTGCTCTGAGACGGTCAGCACAATCCTGCATCTTCGGGAAGACATAATTCTTCATTGCATCTTCGTTATCCTGGATGAGCCTCTCACGGTCTGCATCAGAGAGATCCTTGATATTATCCAGTCTCTCCTCGAACGACTCGTAAAGGAAACAGTCATCCTCCTGCTTGACCAGGTTGTCGAAGGCCTCGGCTGCAGCTTCATAGCTGGTCGGAGACGAGACGAAACCGTACGAAGCACGCTCTTCCTCAAAGCTGATCATCTGCTCATAGTACCTGTCGATATCTTTGAGGAGCAGGATGTAATTATCAGCATCCTCCACCGTCTCGAAAGAGAATACATCGAGTATGAAGAACAGATCGGACTGGGGTCCTACCAGCGGGTTAAAGCACATCGTGTAGTACTCGAATGACGTATAAGTATATGCATAAGAGTAATTCTCGTAGTCATAGACGATTTTGTCATAGAAGAGCCTGTCATCGGTATCGAGTGACTCATAGTCGATCGTATAGAGCTTCTCAAGCTGTTCGTCATAGAAAGCCTTCTCTTCGGGATAACCGTCTATGCCGCATGTGAAATCACCCCAGGTGATCTCATCGAAGGTAAGGCCGTAGTTCTCGGGATTCTCGAAAACAATATCCGCATCTGCATAGCATGTGATCGAGTGCTGTATTGCGGCAAGCTCTATCTCAGCCAGCAGGTCTTCAGCTTCCTTGCCGGAAACATTGCCTGGCGTCTTGGCGGGATGGATCTCGTCATAAGTTGCAACATGATCCGGATAAGTAAGCTCATCCGAAGTCTCAATGTAGCTGCCCTTTACCAGAGGCTGCGTCGGATCGGTTACTACGGGATCCGTATCGTCAGGATCAGACTCATCAGGATCAGACTCATCAGGATCTTCCTGGCCGAACTTATACCAGCTTCCGCCCTCATCATCGTCATCGTCTTTATCCTTTGAACCCTGGTTAAAGAGCGTCGCCAGACCGCATCCGGTGAAAGATGCGCAGATTGCCAGAACGAGCATGGATGCCGTCAGTCGTTTTGTGAAATCTTTCATTTTATAATCCCCCTAAATCATTTTCAGACTAGATAATCTTCGAAAGACAATATTAGATTATATCATTATCCGGACGGATAGTTTGCAGAGCCTTGCTCGGCGCCGTATCCGCGCTTACCGGGATATGATAGTACACTTTTGCTACTATGTCAACATCAGTTTGGAAAACAGGCCTCAGATATCAGTTTCCTGGGAACCTTCGTCTTCTTCGAGCTCTTCCATCTGGGCGCGGATATCGGTTACCCTTTTGCCGAGCTCTGCATAATCGAACCTGCCGCTCGGCGTCTTCGGAATAGAAGCAAAGAAACACACATCGGAAGGCCTCATAGGTTCCGGAAGCATGGATGCACACTCTTCGTTGATCCTCTCCCTGAGAGCCATCATCGCATCATTGTCATAGAAGAAATGCTCTTCCGGAACTACTGCCGCCGTAAGGAGCGGACCTTCGACCGTATCGGTTACCACGCATCCTACAGCCCTGACTCCTGCAACAAGTTCTATGACATTCTCTACTTTTGACGGATATACAGTCGCACTCTTTATCTTGAACCTGCCGCGGACACTTGAGTATCTGAAGAAAACACCGTCCTCGTTCTCCTCACCGAGATCCTCCGTAAGGAACCAGGATCTTCCGTCAGAAAGTTTTCGGAAAGGCGTGTAATGCGAGCCGTCCCTCATCAGGAACGAAGTGCACATCGCGGGTGAATGAACAGCGATCTCCCCTTCCCTGCCGCGCGGCATATCCAGGAAAGCCTCCCTGTCCACGATCTTTACGAGCACATCCGGCAAAGGTATTCCGACAGCACTCTCGCTCGAGAGTTCCGGCATGCAGTACAGGAATTCGAACAGTTCAGAATTGCCGTAGAAAGCATGTATCTCGGGCTCTTTATCGAGGAGCCTCATGATGCTCATAAGACCTGCCCGCTGTGCCAGAGTAAGCGGGACTCCGCCGCTGAAGATATATTTGACCCGTCTCAAGACCTGCGCATTGCTTGCAGCCGCATTGAGTTTCGCGACCGTGCCGGAGAAAGCGACAAGGCAATCGGGTTTATATAGACGTATCGGTGCCACGACGTTTTCCGTGTCAAACAGTGTGTATATGAGAAGCGTTTGTCCTGACAAAAGGACATTGTGGATACCCATGATAAAGCCGTAGACATAACAGTATTCATTAAGGCACAGAACCCTGAGCGGTGATCCATTCTTTTTCTCGCAGCGCTTGAAGATTATCGAGGATATATCGGAAGCCGCATTGATCGCATGGTCTTCGGATTCGATAGCGACTATGTCCTGGTCGCGCAGGGTCGAGACAAACCTCATGGAGATCCTGTGGTCGTCTTCACAGTAATCCGGCTCCGAGTAACTGTCGCTCATTATGTAATCGCCGGCTTCGCTTGATGCAGTCTTCCAAAGGACAACCGGGATATCCCCGTTGATCTCGCACTTGCGGTCATATTCAGCGATACCGCTCATACTGTATTTGATGGATATCCCCGCAGGTACAAAATCCTTATACTTGCCTATCACGATCTTCTTTATCCCGGTCTTGTCCAACACTCCCGACCATTTTGAATACTGGTTATACGACATAAGCGCATACGAAGCACCGGTGTTCGAAGCAAAATCAACGAATTCTTCAGCCGTGAAATCAGGCACCAGAAGCGATACCACCGCCCCGAGCCTGTCCAGCGCATATAAGGATATAATGAGATCAGGACAGCCTCCCATACAGAGACACACACCGTCGCCTTCTGTCACACCGATACGCTGCCACATCGTCGCCGCCGCATCGATCTGGTTCAAAAGGTCTGAATATGTTGCCTTCTGGGAATAGTATTCATAAGCAGTCCGGTACGGATATTCTCTGCACACGCCGCAAAGCCTCGAATACATAGTGCCGGAGGGCATATCAGCTGCGTCTCCGGTCCACTCGGGATAGTATTTGCTCCATCTGGTTTCCATGAGAAGAGAATAACGCAAAGCCACGTAAAAGAAAACCGGAAGACTTATATATAGATTGCCATAACCCCAAAAGTTGCTATAATATTACCGCTATGGAGACGTATCGAAGTGGTCATAACGGGGCGCACTCGAAATGCGTTTGTCGGGTTACCGGCACGTGGGTTCGAATCCCACCGTCTCCGCCAAACCCGTAGACTCAGTGTTTACGGGTTTTTGTTTTTTCCGGCTCATCATTACGATAGAATACTCATAAATCAGAGAAACAGAATGAAGGAAGCACGGATCTGATGAAGATTTATTACGCGCCGCTCGAAGGCATTACAGGTTACATATTCCGCAATGCGTACAACGAGATCTACGGTCACATCGGCAAGTACTTCTCGCCGTTCATCTCGCCTGCCGAGAAATGTCCGGTAACACCGCGCGAGAGGAAAGATGTCGATCCTGCAAATAACCACGGGATAAACCTGGTACCCCAGATCCTCACATGCAGTTCTGACCGCTTTATCGAAGCAGCAAAAGAACTGCATGCGATGGGATATACGGAAGTGAATCTCAACCTCGGATGTCCTTCGGGAACCGTCTGCGCGAAAGGCAAAGGCGCAGGTTTTCTTCAGGACACTTCGGCGCTTCAGGCATTCCTGGACGATATCTACTCCTATGCCGTATCCGGTGATATGAAGATATCGGTCAAAACAAGACTCGGATACAGCGATCCCGACGAGTTCTATGCTCTTCTGGACATCTTCAACGCCTTCCCCGTGAGCGAGCTGATCATACACCCGAGGATAAGATCCGACTTCTATAAAGGTGAACCCCGGAAAGAGTATTTCGCATATGCTTTGGAACATTCCAAATGTCCTCTCGTATACAACGGGAATATCTTTTCCGTTAAAGACTACGATGAGTTGTCAGACCGGTTTGCCGGCGGGCTTGACCCCGTCATGCTGGGAAGAGGACTGATAATTGATCCTTCTCTGGCAGACAAACTCAACGGCTTAACAACGGAAACCGACTTCATAAAACTCAGGAGATTACACGACACCCTATATCACGAGTATCAGAAGATCATGTCTCCTGATATCAATGTCCTGTTCAAGATGAGGGAGCTGTGGTCATATTGGCAGAACCTTTTTGACGGCAAAGACCGCGAGATCAAGCGCCTGCTGAAAGCAAAGAAATACGCAGATTACGAGGACATCGTATACCACTTACTGCTGACCGGAACAGACTAGGGATACCCGTCACAAGTTCAGTCTTTACGATAATCCAGCCGCAAGAGAGCTTTGCCGTTGGGCAGCATTTCCTTTTGCGACAGGATCTTCGAGTACCCGATCTCACTCATTGCCGCATCCAGATCATCAACCCAGTACTTTATCCAAATCGCATGTCTGCGAGTCCATCTCAAAGTCACCGGAATCCAGAAGTTTTTGAATATAGTTCAGGCACTGCAAGTATTCTTTTGGCGAAGCAAACCATTTGGTTAATTGGATGTTATCGCACACTATACACATTTCCATTCATCCCTCAACAGATTGTATTCCAATCTGGTCTTTAATTTACCGTCATGCCACTCATGATCTATACACTCGGCTTCCTTAACCATTCCGTTCTTCTGCATAACCCTTTCCGATCCGATATTCTCGGCAAGACACCCGGTTGTTATTCTGTATACATTGTTCTCCGTGAACGCGAATTCCAGAACTCTTTTTACCGCTTCAGACATATATCCATTGCCCCAGAACTTCGGATAAGAGAAATAGCCCAAATGAACAGTCTTGCCCTCCGGAGTGTTGTCTGTAACGGTATATCCGACATTGCCTACCGTCTCACGCGATTCCTTTAATTCCATTTGAAGAAAATAGAACTTACGGTCATTGCTGTCCCTGTCTTCCAACACTTCATTGAAACTGTTACGAGCAGCATCTATGGAAGATTGCTTCAGATCCTGAAGGTAATACATAGTCCGATCGTCTGACATCAGCCTATAGTATTCTTCAAAATCATCTGAGTTATAATCGCGTAAGATCAGTCTGTCTGTTTCCAATTGAATCATACAATGCCTTAATCCTATTATTCTGACGCTGTTCTTTCCCGTAATCCTATGATAACAGAAAAGCTGGAGTTGCTTCCTGCTTAGTCCGGTTCACATGATGATCAATCTTACTTCTTCTTGATCGGCATCCACAGTCTGTCCGATCGAACAACAAAACATCTTGACATAGTAGTGTTTGTATACTAATATTATGGTGCAGATAGTAACACAGCGATACTAACGCACATAAGCTCATTAGCGGAGGATAGATATGACAATTGTAAAGAGCAATCTCTGCCCGACATGCGGCGGTCCTCTCGATATCGATCTTGATAAGCAGATGTATGTCTGCCCGTTTTGCGGTGTTACTTTCGACTACGAATACTTCCGCGAGGATAATATCAAGGATGTAGCTTCAAAAGCTGTCAGCAGAAGCGAGTACGGTTCTGCCAAGGATGCTTATGATTTCATGCTCACTAAAGATCCCCACGACTTCGAAGCACTCCGCGGACTTTTCCTTTGCAAAATCAAATGGACTGACATGAAGCAAATGTACAATGACAGCGAGGTTCACGTCAGTGCTGATGAGCCCGCCCTGCTGAATGCGATCGAGAAATGCCGTCCTGAGCATAAAGCATACTTTGAGAAGGTCCGTGAGGCGCTTAAAGAGCTTCGTCATTACAGGGATCTTAAATCCGAAGCAAAGAACATCAACGAAAAGAGAGATGAGACCATAAAGAAGCTGCGGGACATTCAGGAAGAACTCTATACAACTACCCACCTGTTCACGGAAATCTGCGATGAGCTAAAGAATGAAGATTATAGATCAATTGAAGCAGTCATTTCCCTTACGGTCGTGCTGCCTCTGGCGCTAATAGGTTTCGCCATCTGGGAGCAGAAATGGGGAGAACTTATCTTGATTGCGGTAATAGCAGCGCTGGTCTTCGTCTGCTACCACCTGATAAAGTTCATAGCCGCAAAATACCTTAATGCAACCATGGTTCCTCACAAAAAGGAACTCTCTGAGCTGACAGAACAATACGAGGCAAAGGACACCGAGGCAAAACAGTCTAACGCCAGATACAAAGCGCTCGTAAAGGAGTTCATGGATATGGATCCCGTGTCTTCGGCTGTAGATTAAAGATCCTTAGTGATTATAACAGCTTCTTCCGGTTGATTCTTAACCGCTATCTGGAACGCATCCTCATATATGATCTCACCCGGAATCTCATCACATCCGGAAACATAGAGCTTTATTCCATACTTCTTACACATCTCACGGTAGAACGTCATTTGATCCCAGATATCCTTTGCTTCCTCACTATCCTTAAACCACGTAATAGCACCGTCAGGATTATTCTTCTCATAGAACGGAGGTACAGGCAAAACCCTTTCGAAATACTCTCTGTTGCGCCAGTATTCCTTCTCCTCTTCTTCCGTTAACACCTTACTGTCCGCAAGCTTACCTACAGCCACAAAGATACCCCTGGGCTGTTTGGTTATGTAAGCACAATCTTTCATGTGTATCCTGAAATACTTCATGTTTATCCTGATAGTCTTTTCACTTGATTGGTATTAATACCTGATACCGTCCATACAGCTATTCTGATTGTTATCCTTCTATATCTCCCGGATACATGTTAACGATCTGACCGCAGTACATACATGTGCCTTCGAAAGCATTTGCGGTATAGTCGAAAACTTTCTTGCCGCATTTGGGGCATACCCGGTAGTACGAAGGCGGGTTAATGGACCATCCCCGCTCTTCGATCTCTTTCATCTTGCGTTCGAGGTCTTCCTGGGTGACACCCAATTCAGACAAGCACTCCCATAATACACCGGCGACCATTTCCACCTTAACGCCGTAACTGTCAAGTTCTCTTTGCTTGTCAGAAAGCAAACTGTTATGCCGGCGATCAGTATCTCTGCTATTTATTTCCCTGCGAATCGAATTAACCCATCTTCTTGACAATGCCATAATAATCTCCCCCTACGATGATCAGAACTGATCCTGATCGTCAAATGCTGACGAACCGTTATCCTGCAAAGGTTCGTTGTCTTTTTTTAACTCTCTGCTGTTACCGGGATATATGGTCACTTTTTGCCCGCAATAGAGGCATTTCCCTTCAAATGGTGTCGCAGCATTCTCACTGATCAGCTTCCCGCATTTAGGACATTCAACCCTGGTAAGCCGGGGATCGAGTGTTATTCTCTGTTCCTTGATCGTATCCAGCTTGGCATTTAACTGTTCGCGGGTAAAGCCTTTCTCAAGCATGAGCTCCCACATGGCTGATACCATTACATCCAGCCTGTTCACCGCATTGCCGCTCCTGTCGATCTTATAGCTTTCACGATTATAATTATCCATAGTACATATTCCTCCTTATTCCGTTATCTCAATTCGGTTATCTTCTATTGCAACTATGCAGCTCTCATAGTATCCGTCGCCTGTTATGCGGGGTCCGCTCACTATCTCAAAGCCGTCACTCTTTAACTGAGATGATAATGAATCTACCGCTTCCTTGCTCCCGAGTGAAAAGGCAATGTGGGCATAGCCTGTACGGTTTGGATCTTTATCGGGATCCGAAAGACCGGGCTTGTTCATGATCTCCAATCTTGCACCGTCTTCAAAGCTTATGAAATAAGAACGGAAGCCCGTTTTCGCGTTGTGATACCCGTCATCGGACCTGCCGCCGAGATACCTGATAAAGAACTCCCTTGCCGCTTCAAGATCATTCACATACATTGCGATATGCTCTATCTTCATTGCCCGAGATTCTCCCAATCGATCTTCTCATTCTTATAGAAGTATTCTCTGTCATGTTCTCCGACTTCGCGCAGGACTCTGCACGGATTCCCGACAGCTACGACATTTGCAGGGATATCCTTCGTTACTATGCTCCCGGCTCCGATGATCGCATCATCGCCGATGGTAACACCGGGAACGATGACGGCCCCTGCTCCTATCCATACGTTATTACCGATATGAACATCCTTATTATACTGAAGACCCCTGTCTCTTAATTCTGCATCGATCGGATGATTTGCTGTGGCAACTGTTACATTGGGGCCGAACATGACCTTGCTGCCAATATAGATGTGTCCGTCATCTACCAGGGTCAGGTTGGAATTGGCATAGACCAGATCGCCCATGTGGACATGATGACCGCCCCAGTTTGCACGCAGAGGCAGTTCGAAAAAACATTCCTCGCCGCATTCGGCAAACACTTCTTTCAGATACTTTTGTTTTTCATCAAACTGTGATGGTTTGAGCTGATTGAACTCCCACAGTCTGTCCTGAAAAGAAATCTGCTCTTTAACTATCTCGGGATCACCCGGATCGTAGATAAGACCTGCTGCCATTCGTTCATACTGTGTCATACTTTTCTCCTTCATTTGAGATCTCTGATGATTATTCAGCCTTTCCCTTATAGGCTATAGCATCTATTTGAAACAGTATTCCCTCTCTTATAAAGTCTGTCGTATAAGCCTTTCTAGTTGGATACTTTCCATCAAAACGCTTTTTGATCACCGCAGCGAGACAGTTAAGATCGTTGATATCCTTGAACAGGCAATCCATCTTAACAACAGATTCGAGTCCCAGCCCTGCCATTTTCAGTCTGTCTTCCAATGTGGAAAACGCACCATCTATCTGAGCTTCTATCGGCCGGCCTTCATTTCCCATGCAATAACCGACAAAAACATAATCGCCGGCCTCTATAACGGTAGAATCAGCCCAGAATTCATCTGTTTCCAGTCTATTTATCATAATCAAGTATCCCCTTTTGCTTTCATTTCTCTATGATAACAGAAAAGCTGGAATCTCTTCCTGCTTAGTATCTTTTCTTAATCCTTAGCAATGGAATCATTGTTCTTCTTGTCCTGAAAGATTTTTCAAACCTTCACGGCCTATCTCTATTGCTCTTTCAAGAGTGTCCGTCACGTGTTTATAGTCCCGGATGTAGGTATAGTCGTACCAGTCAGGTCCCATATACTCATCTGTTATTCTTTTCTGAAGCCATACTTCAAAGTAGTTTTCTTTCTTACAGATCAAGTATCTGTACTGCTTATCTGAAGAATACTCTTCACATATAAGGTTTTCTATCATTTCAAGTCACCCTGTTCAGCTGATGATTAATCTTACTTTAAATTATATCAACTGGTTGTGTTTATTGATCAAACACACCAAACGTTTCTTCCGGATGTCATTCAAAGCATATTCGTATTGCTCATAGATCATTCTCGCATTTTCGCTCTGACCGGTATGATACAGCAGACTTTGATACATTTTATATTCCTTGCTGACCGCGGCTTTCAGCTTGCTGCTTTCTCGCCGTCATCACTGTCCGTTTCCGTCGTCTTCAAAGGATCAGAAGCACTGATTTCTTCCTTCTTCTCTCTATACATTGCATGGATTTCCTCTGCCTCAACTTTTTTGTTTCTTATCTCCTCTGACAGTTCCTCCATAATGCTTTCCGAAGAAACAATTGCAATGCGCAGTTCTTTCAGCTTTTTGTTCTTTTTCACTTTGCAATAAACCGCATAGAAAGCAATGATCACTGCGGCGGCGGCAAGCAGCACCCATCCGCCGAAATACGCAATTACGCATATACCGACAGTTATCCAAGCCAGGATAGCAGTGAATAAGGATGCACCTTTAGATGTGTTCTCTTCCATAAGTTCCTCGACACTGTTCATAAATCGATTGTCGATGTTTATGTATTCATGCTTCAAGGAGCCTAATGTCTTTGCCTCTTCATCTCTCTTGCTTTCCAGTCTATGCACCTCGACCTGCTTTTCCTTATACTTGCCGAACAGTCTTGCCGCTTCACTGATCTTCTCGAAGTAATCTCTATGCTCCGGAAGGCAGTTGTCTTTTGCAAAGACGAGTTCTTCGAGTTTCTCAGAGAAATGCACGCC
>CADAOK010000058.1 GCA_902789515.1 Oscillospiraceae bacterium | reverse complement strand
TCCCGCCAATGCAGCATGGAGCATCGACAGGTTAGTCGATGCATGGAGCGTTATAAGAACCTAAAGGGGTTATTCATTGCACTTCGCGACAATAAAAATACCATTTGCGACAAGCTCGCACTCAAAATAGTAAATTTGGACAATCAAAACCCTCCGGACTTTCCCGGAGGTTTATTTATTGCTTTTTCAACGTTTTTTCAACAGTTCAATTAAGAATTATCTATGTAATATGAGATATAACTCAAAAATCTCAATCGATATGCTTGTGTTAGAATACCCTTTGCAATACGCAAATGTAAAAAATATCGGGGAGGATATTAAATGAAAATTGCAAAAAAGCTTACAGCTATAGTTCTGGGAGGATCGCTCCTTTTTCTCATGTGTTCCTGCAGCAATAAGCCTGCAAAGACAGAGGATGAGGAGATAAACGAGAGCGAAGAATCCGAGACGGAAGAAACCGAAAGCACAACAACTGAAGATGAGGATCATAATGGACCGATGATCGTCGGCGGAGGGGACATCGACGCTACTATCGATCCTGCTGCAGAGACCACCATCGATGAATACGGCATAGCCCAAACACTTCTTCCGAGTTCGGACCTGGGTTCACTTCTCGGCTTCGATAACTGTTACTGCGAAGGCTATATGGATGTAATAGGTCACTGCAACTGGACTATCTATAACGGTGACGGCGAGGAGATCGCCTGCCAGTTCGGTTTCGACTGTGAAGATGCTCCCGACTGCTATGTTGCTGATCTTGACGGAGACGGTGAGGACGAGCTTATCTGCAACTGTACTTATGGTGCAGACGGAACACAGCGCGTTTTCATCTTCAGAAACAATGATGGCGTTATCGAGGTCGGAACATTTGATGAGACCAGGATAGCAAGCGAGATAGGAGAAGAGATCTCCGCTATAGCCTATAACGTGTTCTATGATGAGGCACAGAACTCCATCGTATTCGTCTACATAACGGGAAATGAATACATCATCCCCTTAAACGATTTCACGTTCTCGAAATACATACCCGGGGAGGCACTCTGATTTCGGTTTATTTCCATATGTTCTGTTGCTGACAGAGCATTTCAAACAGCATTAAGCATTGTAAGCTTGGGAATGTAAATTTCCCAAGCTTTTTTATGTTTGGCAACGGCGGTTGGACACCTGAAATGACAGAACATGTTTGATAACTGAACCGTTTGTATCCCCGTATTGATCCCACATCTCATTTCGCCTGATATGCACAGTTGTGTATAATGGTTAGGGATAGTTTGGGAAAGGGGATAACAACATGAGAAAAGCTATTACTGCCATCCTTACGGTAACATTCCTGCTCGCGATGATACCCTGCGTGACCGGCTGCAACAGGAGCCCGGTCGTCTGGTATGTAGAAACGCTCGCATTCTACCGGAAGGCCATCTACGAAGACGGTCCGGAATACGATAAGGATCACAGCTATAATGTCGCACCTGAACTCAAGAATCCGAACAACGAAGTGGGATATCTTCTTAAAGACCTGGACGGTGACGGAGTCGAGGAACTCCTGATCGGATTTAATGACGGATCGAACGAAACCAAGTTTACCGACGTTATCGTTTTGTACCCCGATAAGGATATTGGCGCATTAAAACTCCTTGGCGGTACCGGCGGCAGCTACATCTACCTGTGCGGTGCCGACAACGTCATCTGCATGGAAGATAATTTCGATATTACCGATACTTCGAGAACATTCATGCAGTACCAGGGCGGCAACATAGGCAACTTCAGCGTGATAGACGGCGAAGGCAAGTATCTGCCGGCAGCATGGGAACTCAAGTCATTCGAGAATTAAAGGAATGATCTCAAACGGTTCTTTGCCGCGGGCATCGTCTATAACAGCACGCATGGCATCAAGTTCTTCGATGTTCATCTCTCTGTTATCATTGTCGTCCATTTCCCAGTTCTCCTTGTAGTTTTGTTTGCAGCCTCATTATCGCTTCGGTCCGGACTCCGGACAATCAGTAATCCCAGACTGCTTTGATGCTTAAGCAACAGTACTTTTCATGAGTGTTGTTATCAGTTCTTTTCATATCGTGATCGACAGTATATTCAGTCCGAGCAGCGAGTGGTATTCCATCTCTTTGCTGATGTTCTTTACTATCCTGATGCCGGCGTTCCTGGCGGGGTCTTCCGGCACGAATATATCGTCTATCTCTTTCGGGTTGAATAAGACCCCGTTGTCCTTGAACTTGATGATCAGTTCTTCTCCTGAGACGGTCACGCTGATGTCGACCGACTCGTTCTTCCTGCCGGTAAACCCGTGCGAGACGATGTTGCCCGCGAGCTCTTCTATGCAGAGCCCCGCACGGTTGGCGGTGCTTTTCGCAATACCGTGATCAAGGCAGAATGAGATAACGTGTTCAGAGATGTTGATGACTTCTTCCATGCTGTGGATGGACAGGTTCAGCCTGCGGTCTGCATCTACTCCGAAGCCTGCCGGATAGCAGCAAAGGTCGGTGATGCCACGGGGCATCTTCTTGTTGATTATCAGAGAGATTACCGGGATCGTGAGGACCATCAGGACACATCCCGCTACCTGCGCGATCCAGATGCCCGTCATGCCCCAGAAAGAAGACATGATATAGGACAGAAGCGTCACGTACAGCAGGCCGTCGCAGAAGACAATGTAGTTGACCGCGAACTTGTGCTCGAGGCAGCGCCAGAGGTCCCTGAACCCGACCACAAGAGTCGAGAACGGCGCGTAGAGCGGGAAGAGGATGAAACCTATGAGCGTCATCGAATACACCGGGCTCGACGGGTCGTGGAAGAACAGGTTCGTAAGGGGGTATGCCAGCAGCGCCATGACGACGGACGCACCAGCGACGATGGGCACCGCTTTCTTTATGTAGATGCGCATTAGAAGGTCGACCGCGCCCTCGTCTTTCTCGCCGGCATAGATGCTCGCGAGCGTTATCATCGCGGACGACATCCCGGCGGGCACCGCCCAGTACACATACCCGAAAGAGTTCACCGCGGCAAACGACGCGAGACCGTCGCTGCCTGCGAACCTCAGGATTATCGCGTTAAGTATTATGCTCTTGAATGCGAGCAGGAACTGTGTTCCGGCCGTAGGAAAACCGTGCTTGGAGATCTCACCGAGGTCCCTGATGTGCAGGTCGGACATGTCGAGCGAGAAGACGGATTTCTTGCTGAGGAAGTAGATGCCCGCGACGATGACCGGCACCCAGTTCGACACCGCGGTCGCAAGTCCGAGTCCGAAGATCCCCATATTAAGGACGCCGATGAAGACATAGTCGCAGATGGTGTTCGCGACGAACATTCCGCCGATTCCGATGTACCCCAGTTTGTCCTTGTTCTCAAGCTGCAGGAAAGACGTCAGCTGCGTGCCGAGCAGGAACGGGATGACGCCGCTGCTTATGCCCCTGAGGTAATCTATCAGGTCGGGGATGAGCGGGTTGTCGGGGCGGGTAACCACTCTCGCGACCGCTTCAGGGAAGAAAAAGAACAGCACGGTTCCGGCGATCCCGATCAATGTCACGGTAATCATATCGAGCGTGAAGATGCTCCTCGCGCGCTTCAGGGTGTTCTCGCCGAGATACCTTCCGCACAGGATCTGCGCGCCGCCGAAAATGAGCGCATTGATGGTGTCGAGGACTTTGGCCGGCGGTCCGTAGAGACCTGTCGCGGCAACCGCGTTCGGTCCGATGAGGTTGCTTGCGAACGCGCTGTCGATGATGATGTTGACGCCGCCGCACATGACCAGGAGGATCTGTACGGGGACCAGACTGAAGAACAGTTTGCGCGTTACCTTCTCGTTATAGCCGTTGATCATCTTTGCATCTGCCTTATGGCGTCGCTCATCTTCTGAAGGTCGTTGCCGCATCCGGCAAGGAGCGCGACTGTTTTCTTGTACTGTGCCGATATTAAGTGGTTGAAAGTGTATGCTTTCTCGAGGCAGTCGTGATCCGCCGTGTACATCGCGCTGAACAGGTCGATCACATAGCGGATCTCCTCACGAGTGAGGTTAGACTCGACGGGGACATTTGTCGCATTCGCGAAAGGGAAGAACACGTCCGGCGTGAACTCTTCATCCCGCTCGAAAGGGAACAGCGTGTACTCGTTGAAGGCGACGATGTCACTTGCGATCTTGTTCGCGTAATCATAAGTATCGCGGACGGAATCCCACGTATCTTCCGGGAAGCCGATGATATAGAACGCCATCGTGAGGATGCCTTTGCTCCTCAGAAGAGCGACTGTCGCCTGCTGCTTAGCAAGGCTTCCCTTGTTGCTGTTGTAGCTATCCATCATGGTCTGATCTCCGGACTCGATCCCGAAACACACCATGAACAGCCCGGCCTGCTTCATAATGTCTATCAGTTCTTCGTCGAGGCTGTCGAGCTTGGTCTCGCAGATCCAGCTTACCTTGATGTTTTCTTCTATCATCCGGCTGCAGAGTTCTCTTACCTTCTTCCTGTCGCATGTGAAGAACTGGTCCCTGAACTGGATCACTTCTGCGCCGAGAGATGCGAGTGACCTGACATCTTCCATAATGTGATCGACATCTCTTGGTTCGTATTTGTCGTAGAACCTGATGTACGGGCAGTAAGCGCAGTTCATCGGGCACCCGCGGCTTGCCTGGACGGTTAGCCTCACGCGCCCGAGATCGTCAGTATATCTCTTATAGTCGACGAGCGAATAGTCAGGCGTGGGAAGGTCGTTCACCGTGCCGTCTTCGCCGTGAACATAACGGTAGATGAATTTGTCGAGCGGCTCTTCGATGACTTCGTCGATGTCGGTGTTTGCGTCTATCCAGGACTTGAGGTCTTTCGCGGCATGGCCTGCGGTCATAACATAGCTGTCCGGGTCGTTTGCCTTGATCTGTCTGATGAGTTCGATGTCGCTCTTGATGGATGCCGCAGTCGTCTTGACGATTATCTTGTCGAAGCTTGCCTCTTTGATCCTGCGCAGCAGTTCGTCGGGAAGGATCCTGTTCGTATACGCATCGATGTACAGAACATCGTAATCATCTGATTGGTCAAGCATCGTCGCCGCATAGAGAAGGGGAAGGTCGGGGAAGACATCGTTACTGTGCAGCACGGTGCCGTATTCGCCCTGTGCATCAGTATGTATGTTCACGCCGTACCACGGGCGCACGAGCAAGAAAACTTCTTTCATCAGAGCCGTCCTTCCCTTTATAAGATAGTCTTATCTTATGCTATAAAAATGTAAATGTTATTTAGAAAAAATAAAGTCTTTGTGTACATTAATAAAACAAATCCTAACTTTTGACGCGTCGCCCACAATTACTGAAAGATAACACTTATAATCAGGCATATACAGGAGGACTCGCGCGCGATGACAACATCAGGATGGCTTACGACCAAAGGCAGTAAAATAGTTGACCAGGCCGGCAATGAGGTATGGCTCAAGGGTATTAACTGGTTCGGATACAACACCGGCGATAACTGCCCGGGGTGCCTTGATGCGTGCAATCTTGAGGACATGATCTCGCAGATCGCTTCACGCGGATTCAACATGGTAAGGCTTCCGGTGTCCTGCGAACTTCTCTCAAACTGGATGTTAGGCAAATGCTACGAGGCGGTTTATAACAGCGGACTCAATCCTGAACTCGTTGGGAAGGACAGCCTGGAGATCTTTAACTATACGCTCGGTCTTTTCCGCAAGTACGGCCTGATGGTCCTCATCGATATCCATTCTGTCGAGACCGACATCGACGGACACACATATCCGCTTTGGTACACGGACAGGATCGATGAAGTGGAGTACATGGCTTCTCTTGCCTGGCTCGCAGACAATTATAAGGACAACGATACCATCATCGGCATCGACATCAGGAATGAACCTCACGGCGGCGCTGAAGAGAGCGTGCGTGCTGTGTGGAGTGATACGAAGACCAGAAACAACTGGAGGATTTTCGCGCAGGCGGCATCAAAAGTGGTGCTCAATTTCAATCCGAACCTTCTTGTCGTGATCGAAGGCGTGCAGGTCTACCCGAAGGATATTGATACCAACAATTACGTCTCGCTCAATGCCGGCGATTACCACAACACCTGGTGGGGCGGCAACCTGATGGGTGTGCGCAAATACCCGATAGACCTCGGTTCGCCGGAACTTAACAGACAGATAGTCTACTCCGTTCACGAGTACGGTCCGACCGTATTCATGCAGCCGTGGTTCGAGGGCGACTACTCATACGAAACGCTCTGCAAAGAGGTATGGCACGACCTTTGGCTGTACCTTGTCGAGGAAGACATAGCGCCCGTGCTGATCGGCGAGTGGGGCGGCTACATGGATGATCAGACGCTCAAGTGGATGCGGTGCGTCAGACAGCTGATAGCTGAGAAGAGATTGAATTATGCGTACTGGTGCCTGAACCCGGATTCGCCCGACACCGGCGGCATGCTCCTGGAAGACCGCAGGACATGGGACGGGGAGCGGTACGCGTTTATTAAGGAACTGCTGGATATAGTATAATTGCGACAGAGGTGGGCTTATGGCAAAGACTCAATTGATGGAATATGTTTCCAATGATCTGGATAAGCAGAAGGGTGTCTCGATCCCGGTGCATGCGGGGCTTCTGGAGAGGCTTTTCGTGAAGAAGGCTGCGATAAACAAGCTCCATCCGAATGCGGAAGACGAGTTCTCGATGGATTCCGTCGGTCCGAGCTACCGCATCATCAGCGAGTACGAGGCCAAGTTCCGCGATGCACTCCGCATGGAAAGGCCCGCGTTTGATGAGCCGCTGACGGTCGAGAAACTCCGCCCGAGCGGATACCTTCTCCTGAACGGCCACCACAGATGGGCAGCTGCTATGCGGTGCGGCATCAAGAAGGTCCCGATCAAGATCATCAACTGCGCTACCGAGTCCGACATCCAGAAGATCCTCGAGAAATCGCAGCACGACAAACGCGTCACGCTCGACCTCGACGAAGTGGTGTTCCGCCCGGACGACTATCAGTACCTCGAGAAAAAATCATTCAACTTCCCGATGAGCCTGCGTTTTAAGAAGAGGATCCGCCTCGGCGTTCCCGCACTGTTCTACTACCTCTCGAAACATGGCTACGACATCTGGGTCTACGCCGCAGACTACTATTCGATAGACGATATCCAGAAGTTCTTCCGCTCCTACTCGGTGCACGTCGACGGCATCATCACGGGTGTCGCCAAGATGCAGCAGAACAAGACGGAGAGCGAGGAGCGCATGAAGCAGCTCATCGCCAACAAGTACGACGTTACGGTCCACATCGACAACGACCTGATACTCGTCACGCGCGGCAAGGATGCTGATTTCGAGGAACATGAGATCACTGCATCCGAGGAAGAGTGGGGCAAGAAGGCCATAGCCATCATGGAGGACATCGACAAACGTGCCGGTAAGTGACGCACAGGAGAAGATGAGGGTCTCGTTCGATCTGGACGAAGTGCTTTTCGTGAACCCAGCGACCCACAAGACCGAGAAGGAATTATCCTTCCCGTTCAACCGCATGTACAAAGAGCGGCTGCGGCTCGGCACACCCGAACTCATCAACAAACTGCAGGAGCTGGGCTACGAGGTCTGGGTCTACACGTCTTCGTTCCGCTCCGAAAACTACATCCGCCTGCTGTTCCGCCACTACGGCGTCAAATTTGACGGCATCGTCAACGGCACGCGCCACCAGAAGGAAGTCCAGCGCGGCCGCCCTCAGATCCTCCCGCAGAAGGTGCCCAACCACTACCGCATCTCGCTGCACGTCGACGACGAGTCGGTCATCTGCTCCTACGGACGCGAGTTCGGCTTCGACGCATACCAGCTCGATGCGGAAGACGACGAGTGGAAAGAGAAGATCATCGCCAAGGCCGCAGAAGTGAAGCGGAAGAGGGAGCTGCAGCGCAAATTATAGAACTTTGCTTAAAGTTCTAACAACAGTTCTAATATTAAGGCCTGATTTTAGAACACTTATTGGAATTCAAATTACAGTTCTAATATGAGGCGTTTATATTAGAACTGACTTCTGAATTCAAATAACTGTTCTAATAATTAAACATGATATTAGAACTATGATTAGAATTTCTTCAAATTCGCAACACCCAGCCGCCAATCTGTTGCCTAATCAACATAAACGCGCTACATCAATGGTTCCGCGCGCCCGCCGCTACTGCAATAATGAGGCCATCAAGCAAAAAACAACGCAGGAGGACACGAAAATGACTAACACATTGGATATCACAACACTCGAGAAGGTAACAGGCGGCGAAAGCGCGATCGAACAGCTCAAGACACTGTTCGTATCCCCGGTACCCGCGATCGAGGTCAACAAGGCAAATGCGGACGACGAAGATACTGAGATGAACGTCTGGCTCTGGCACGCGTGAGAATTCACACATTATCTATAGGATTATCGCGCCGCGAGTGATTAAATAGACATTAGCAAAAACACCTACAGGAGAGCAGACATGAAAACTGAAACGATCAGCATTTTCGCAGACGGCAAAGGCAAGGACGAAGCACTCGCACTTACGGACAAGACCGCGTCATACAGTGCGCTTGACCACAAGTCCGCACTTCGCCTGAGATTGCTCTCCGAAGAGCTCATCGGCTTTATCGGCGCGTTCAAGGACAACCACCAGGGCGACTTCTGGCTCGAAGCTGACGACAAGGATATCGAGATCCACCTGACGACGGAGATCCCAATGGACCTGCAGACAAGGCGCGAACTGCTTGCGGTCTCGACCTCGGGCAAGAACGACGCGGCAAAGGGTTTCATGGGCAAGCTCCGCGAAATGATCGCGAACGCCACGCTCCCTGACGATCCGGAGGAGAAGGAGATGTCTGATCAGGTCCTCGGCCTGATGTCGCTCGGCTCACAGTTCGGCCAGTATTCGGGCAACTACTCCTGGGCGATGACACAGTACACGGCATCGATTAATAACGCATCGTCCAAACCTGAAGTACAGAAGGAGAAGGATGATCTCGAGCGCTCGATCGTCGCGAACATCGCAGACGACGTTAAGGTCAACATCATCAACGACAGCGTGGAGATAACGATCTTCAAGTCATTCAAGTAATACAAGGGAAGCATATTACGCAAGACGCCGGCAGTCAGCCGGCGTTTTTGTTTGAGTATGGGGCGGCGGCAGCTCCGTCATGTCCCCGGCGCGCCGGAATCTTTCGCCCACGAAGCCGGCACATCGTCGATCCTGACATCAGCCTTCGCGACGATCTGATACTGATCCTCATAAACGATCTCACCGGGCGAGTTCGTATAGACCAGATAGTAGGGGTGATTGTAGCGCTCGAGCAGCCACAGCGCCGGGCGTATCATCTTCATCATCTCATCGGAATTCTCGGTCTTGAACCAGCACACGACAGCCTCCTGGTTCATGCACTGCGGCGGCCACGGCAGGTTCTCCGAGAACCACCCGTCGATCTCCCTGAACAGTCCGGCATCCTCCTCGTCCATCTTGTCGTTGCGGATCAGATCCCAGCACATACTGAAGATGCCCTTGCCGGTCATCGTGTTGCGGGCAAGCTCCTTGCCCTGGATCCTGACATATTTGAACTTGAGTTCGGCCATAGGATGCCTCCGCGGTCAGATCTTCTTCTTGAGCGTCAGTATGTTCTTTCCGTCACGGTACTCGTACCGCACTTCGTCCATGGTCTTTTTGGTAATGTATATCCCCAGTCCGCCGATCGCGCGGTCTTCCGCGGACAGCGTGACATCGGGGTCCTCTTTGGCAAGCGGGTCGTATGCTGCGCCCGAGTCCTCGAAAAT
>CADAOK010000057.1 GCA_902789515.1 Oscillospiraceae bacterium | reverse complement strand
TTCTCCGGTTATTCAGCCTGGCCGAAGTACTTCTCACGCAAGATCTTCATTAATTCATCATGCCTGATTATAGTTTTGTCAACAAGCTTGAATTCGTTTCTGTTCCACTGCTGGCTTACATACTGGCTTTTGAATTTGAGCCCGGAATTCTCGTCCAGCCAGTCCATGACACTGAACTCACTGGAGATCTTGTAATCCGGATCGACCTGATGGATGAATGCCACGAGCTCGTTATATTCTGCTTCATTACCACCGCTTACTTCTTCCAGCTGCTCCATATCAAGAATCTTGTTTTCATTGTCTTCCATTCTCTCATCCTCCTATATCTGTCGGTTAACTATATTCTCGCCGATACGATATAGAATTCAAGCAACAATTAACCCCGGAAGTGTTGAAAATCGTGGCTTTCCAATGATAAAAAAGAGCTTGCCGAGATTGGCAAACCCTGACCCCTCCCCTGTGAAGGGAATGCTCTCCCGCTGAGCTAAGCTTCCAAGGTTATGCTACACCTTAATATGCCGTTTTGCTATAATTAAGGTACATTTTCGGACATGGAGGAATAAGGAAATGACAGATTACAATCGCATACCTAACGAGTACAGACCGATCTCAATGTGGGGCTACTTCGGATATGAGCTTTTGTTCTCGATCCCGATAATCGGTCAGATCATTCTCATCGTATTTGCTTTGGGCGGAGCGGCAAACATCAACGTCAGGAACTTCGCAAGATCGTATTTTTGCCTGTTTATCCTCGGGCTCGTCATATCGATCGTCATCTTCGCAATACTCTTCGCGACAGGAAGCCTTGCTTACTTCCTTGAAACACTCTATTGAGTTAAGCTCTCAAGCAAACAGAATCCCCCTTACTCGCTGAGCAAGGGGGATTTTATATGATAACGGTTTGCAGATCAGTTTACGGCACTTCTATCGACTCTCCGCCCCACTCAACGACCGTGAAGCCGTCTCTGCTGATATTATTAATTGAGGAAAGATCCTGTTCTGCTATTTCAATCGGTTCATCTGTTCCGTAGAATGCCATGTTGTCTTTGATCACATTATCAGGCGCAGGATATACACTGAGGCTTGCCGCATCCTCATAGTTCTCAGCCAGATTGATCTGCATATGCGGCACCTCATCTTATCCGTATATTAATCATTCTACCACCGGTATGGCATTCCGGTTTGCTATAATTGGGGAAAGCGTATCCGAGGTGCTTATCATGATCCTATTTATCAATGCCTGCGCAAGAAGCGGTTCCAGAACAAAGATACTGGCAGAAGCACTGCTCGCCAAGACGGACGATACCGTTGAAGAGCTTGATCTGACTTCCGTTAATTTCCCACCGGCTGATGAATCATTCCTCAAGAAGAGGGACGAACTCATCGGCAGGCAGGACTGGGATGATCCGCTCTTCGATATGGCGAGGCAGTTTGCCGGAGCGGACCGCATTGTTATCGCGGCACCCTACTGGGACCTGTCGTTTCCGGCCTGCCTGAAGCAGTATTTCGAGCAGATCAATGTGCTCGGCATCACGTTCGAGTACAGTCCCGAAGGCCTCCCCATACCGCTTTGCAGGGCAGACCGCCTTTACTATGTGACGACTGCCGGCGGCGCCTATGTTCCGGAAGAATTCGGGTTCGGCTATGTTAAGGCGCTGGCACAGGGTTTCTACGGAATAGATGATGTCAGACAGATCCGCGCCACAGGACTGGATATTGCGGGCGCAGATGTTGAAAAGATCATGAATGACGCCATAAATGAATGTTTGTGGTAATATAAGTTAAATTATTAATTAAACAGGTGATCAGATATGCAGATACAGCACAAGACTAACAAAAGGATAAGAGGCCGCAGCGCCTTCACTTTGGCGGAGCTCCTGATCGTTCTTGCAATCATCGGTGTTTTGGTTGCCGTATCGATCCCCATATTTAACATGCAGTTGGAGAAGAGCCGCGAAGCTACGGATATCGCGAATATGCGTGCGGCCAAAGCGGCTGCGATCGATCTGTATTACGCGGGAATAACCGATCAAAAAACAGCCAATTCATATGGTCTCTACTGGTACAATTACAACGCTTCCAACCCGAAAGCCGGCAATATATGGGGCGTTTACGATGCCGAGACCGGTAAATTTATCTATGCAAGTTCCTGGAACAACATCAGATCCACCCTGAAGAATAAGTTCGGCACCGTCGGATATGGTCAGGGAACGACAGTAGACGGCAGCGCTGATTATCCCGGTTATAACAATACTCTCGACTATACCAGATCCGTTATTACGGTAACCATATACCCTGATGGTTTAACCGCAGATCAGTTGAAGAACGCTTGCGGCGGCAAGTATAACGACCCTGCATACAAGAATGTTCCCTGCATTGTCATCGAATGGAGATACTATCTTGACAAAAACGGCAATAACATAAACAGTTATGTCGGCCGTACGAACAACAATCAGGTTGGCGTAGCCGCTGATATTGTATTTCTTGACAGCTGAAGGAGTCTGTAACCCATGAAACCGGTTTCAAAACATAACAATAAACTGTTTGCCCGCAGTGCATTTACTCTGGCCGAGCTTCTGATCGTCCTCGCGATCGTCGGAGTCCTGGTCGCTGTCTCGATCCCGATCTTTACCTTTCAGTTGGAGAAGAGCCGCGAAGCCACCGATATTGCCAATATGCGTGCAGCCAAATCACTTGCGGTCGAGCTGTTCTATTCAGGCGTGTATGATAAGAATTCCGCCCAGGCAAACGGCCTGACATGGTGGAACGATGTAAACGGCAATAATGCCTGCGGAGTTTACGATCCCGAGACCGGAACCATCTCGAATATCAGCCCGAAGAACTGGCCCAAGGCAAAAGCTTATGGCGAAGGTATGGCTACAGACGGTTTCAATGAATACTTCGGTTATTGCAGCACTTCCGATTATACGGGTGCAGTCATTCAGATTACTATCTATCCGCAGGGAACGAAATCCTCTCTCTTAAAGCAGTTCGACGGCGGTATCTATGCAGGCATGGCAAACAAGCCCTGCATCATCATCGAATGGAAGAATGCCGGCGGAGATTATGTAAAGGACAAGAACGGTAACCGCATCGGATATATTATCTTCTTAGACGAATAATCCCGGGTATTCTGATGCTGTTCGGTCTGACGTCCTACCAGATCCTCTGGTATTTTCTTGAGTACTCTTTTATCGGCTGGGTAATAGAAGTCGTATATCATGCTGTCGGTATGGGAAAGATCATCAACCGCGGCTTCCTTAACGGTCCCGTATGTCCTATATACGGCACGGGTATGCTCGGTGTGCTGATGCTTACCAACCTGATAACTTCCGCCCTTGAGAAAACCGGCAACACCTCTGAATCTGTAAGGCTGCTGTGTATTTTCGCAGGCGGTTCGCTTTTTGCGACGCTAGTGGAATTCCTTGGCGGATGGATATTAGACAAGCTCTTCCACGCCAGATGGTGGGATTACAGTGACAGGAAGTTCAACCTGCACGGTTACATCTGCCTTGAGTTCTCGATCCTCTGGGGCTTGGGGATCCTGTTCGTCGTGAGTATCGTCCATCCCCTGCTCTCAGTTGAACCGACGCACGGTGTTATCGCGCATGCAGCAGGAATAGTGATACTTGCGGTTCTGTATACCGTTTTCGTGGCCGACTGCGTAGCGACAGTCCTTACCATCAGAGGATTCAACAAGAAGCTCGCCGAGATCGATGAGATATCAGCGGCAATACATATGGGTTCTGATTACATAACGGAAAAGGTTGGCGGCGGTGCCTACAAGACGACCGTTAAGCTCGAGGAAGGCGCCCTTCAGGCTAAGCTGGGTTACGCTGAGCTCAAGGACAGAGTGGAAGCCGGCAAGGAAGAACTCGATGCCAAGGCTGAGAGCACCAGAAGAGAGCTTATCGCAAGGCAGAACAAGCTGTACGAGGAACTCATGAGACAGAGGCACTGGGGTATCGGCAGAATGCTCAGGGCCTTCCCGGGCATCAAGCACGATAAATATACCGAAGCACTCAAAGAACTTATGGAGAAACGGATCGGAAGCTTACGATAGTTCGCTGCCGTCTATGGTCTGGGAGATCTGTGTCGGCTGGTACTCGTCTTCAAAATCACCCGTAACACCAGAACCTGTATTCGGAACGAACCAGGAGTAGATCATATCAGCCACAAAGAGCGCCACGAGCACCAGTGCCACCGGCGTCACGATCTTCCGGTTCCATTTCCGTATCCGGTCATCGAGCAGCGGCGCGAGCACATAGATGAAGGCCAGTCCGCAGACACCGAAAGTAAAAAGTCCCTCGGCGCAGATGCGTCCGTTGATATTCAGGAAGTACCCGGAATAATCCCACCACTTCTCGTGATAGATCATCTCGAGCGCCCAGCCTCCGAAATACTCCACAGACCCGCACAGCGCGATGCAGGACCAGAAGAACACGACCGGCTTCTTACGGACCATGTAAAGGAATATCAACACCATCATTCCGCCGAAACCGTATATAGGCAGCCACGGACCGTGAAGAACTCCGCGGTTGATCAGTCTTCCCTGCTTTATGTAGTAATAGATGAGTTCCCATACCCAACCGAATCCGGAGAAGATGAAGAAGAGCACGATCAGGGACAGCAGCGAATAGTGGCGCATATAGTGGATGTGCCCCAGCGAACGGAACTTCTTCTTGTCCGGTATATTCGACAGGCGCGAGGGATACGTCTTCCCTTCCGCTTCATCCTTCAGGGAAAGCATCCTGACGCGTCTCGACTCATTCTTCTCGTATTCGATCTCATCCTTGGTGTTTATGAGGACCACGCCAAAATGATCTGCTATGAACTTCTTCCTGCCCTGGAGTTCTTCCAGCTGATACTCCGGCTTGCTCACTTCTTCTATAACATCCGCGTACACTTCGGCGAGCTTGCTGCTGTCAGCTTTGGCATAGAGATGATCATCACAGAGCAGATCACTGTCAGGTCCGTTAAGTTTCTTGTAAGCTTCTCTGGCACGGACATAGAACTCGGCATAGATACAGACTATGTATGGGTTGACATACAGCACATTGAGGATTCCGAGCGTAAAGAGTCCGAGTATATTCCAGCCGAGGACCGACAGATCGACCATAAACAGTGTCAGTTTGTTGCCGCGCATCATCCTCCATGACAGCTTTGCCGCCTGCCAAGGCTTGATATTCGGATTCTCGGCTATGATGAACGGCATTAAGAACAGTCCGTAATAAGCTACGGGACCAAGAACCACCGTGAGCAGTCCCGCGAAATCGAGCGCCACCATCAGGAACATGGACAGAGCCGATCTGAACCACCTCTTGGCACGGATGAAGAACAGGAACCTTGATACAGGTATCTTCTTGTAGATCCTGCCTTCTAGGATTATCCTTCGGCTGACCGCCACATACAGGTTTCTAATAAAGAACCAGAAAGCGATCGAGAACCAGACCATGCCTGCGATCAATATGGTCTCTGCAAGGCTGTCGGAACCGACTATGCTGTATATTGCCGTATAGATATGAGAGAAGAATGTGTCACTTGCCAGATAATTGATGGTGCTGTTGATAACGCCCTTGCTGCGTCCGAAAACGTCGCCCGCATAGCCGTTAGACGTCGACAGGTCCTCCAGGGCATCGCCGAAAGCCTGGTAGAAAGTATCCGCATCATTACCGGCTTCGCTTACCTTCTCGCCGACCTGTTCAACTGTCTCGTAGGCAAAGGTTCCCCTGGCGGCATCCGTGACATCGGAGATAAACTGGGATCTCAGCTTGATAACATAATCCGAATTGACGAACTCGGCCTGAACGAGCAATGAGACAAGGCAGACAACCACGAATAAAGTATAGTGGCGTCTGAGGTTTCTTCGCGCATCATGCTTGATCGTTTTGCGTGAGAAGGCAAACTCATTTGAAATCTTTATCTGCTCTTTCATGCCGGTTCCCTTATACTTTGACTTTCAAATATAAAAAAATAATAACATAAAAAGAGGCTGTGAAAACACTTGAGTGACAAGTGGCAATCACAGCCCCTTCAGGGGTGATCGGTTAATGACCGGAGTTACATTGCGGTATATCCGCCGTCAACGGGGAGGTTTACACCGGTAACATAGGTCGAAGCGGGAGATGCGAGGAAGCAGATAGCCGTATCGAGCTCTCCGTCGTTTCCGTATCTCTCGAGAGGGATCATTGTCTTTGCGTTCTGCTGGAAGAAATCAGAATCGAGTGTCTCTTTTGTAAGAGGGCTGTAGAAATAGCCGGGGCAGATCGCATTTACAGTGATGTTGTACTTGCCCCACTCGGAAGCGAGTGCTCTTGTGAGGTTTACAACGCCGCCCTTAGCTGCGTGATAAGGAGATGCAGGAGCAACCTTGTTGCCTACGAGGCCGTACATGGAAGCAATGTTGATGACTCTTCCGAACTTTGCCGGGATCATCGCCTTCTTTGCAATAGCTCTTGCCATTCTGAATGAACCGAACAGGTCGATGTTGAACTCATCATAGAACTGCTCGTCTGTAATATCTTCTGCGGGAGCAACTGCGCCGGTTCCTGCGTTGTTAACAAGGATATCGATCCTGCCCATCTTCTCGAGGATCTCGTCAACTGCGCTGTTGACCATATCAGTATCAGTAATATCGCATCTGATGGCGAGTGCCTTGACTCCGTAGGTATTCTCAAGGTCTGCTGCAACCTCATCGATGAGGTTCTGTCTTCTTGCGATGGCTACGATGTTGCAACCCTGTGATGCGAGTGCTTTTGCCATCTGGACGCCCAGACCTGTGGAGCATCCTGTAATTACCGCTACTCTGTCTTTGAAATCGAAAATGCCGCTCATTTTGAAGTCTCCTTTCGTTTTACAAGGGCCTTGGTCTTCCCCCGCTATTATTATCTCCGTTTGAAGCCCGCCGTTCTATCAAAACGGCTTGCTATTTGACCTCCCGGAGGCATATATCGAACATTTTTTGCGTTGTTTTTGCAAAAACATACAGAAATGATTTTTATTTCGATACCACTTATATCGATTTATGGTATACTGATAGCAACATGTGTAAGAAAGTTGATAATAAATGAATAGCAATCGGGCCGGTTTTAAAGTAGCCTTATACAGTTGATCAGACATCTTTCTATTCCCATTTTCCCATATCTCAGGCCTTCGGTTTTCCCGCCGAAGGCTATTTTATTATGCTATACTGAATCCATTATCCTTTTGATACAGGAGGTATTCATCATGAAGTTTTACAGATCAAAGAACGGCAGCGTTGTTATCAAGCCTTTTGACATCCCTTGCGAATGCGAGGTAATCGAGCCCAACACCACAGATGCTGCCGGCGAGAAGCATGTCCCCGTAATCGAAGTATCCGGCAATACCGTCACGGTCAAGGTCGGAGAAGTGGAGCACCCCAGCTTAGATGCCCACTATATCGTTTTCATCGCCCTTGAGACTGACAAAGGCTATTCCGTAAGGAACCTCAAGCCCGGTGATACACCCTGTGCAACTTTTGCCATCGAAGACGGCGAGACTGTCATCGCAGCTTACGAATACTGCAATCTCCACGGACTTTGGAAAGCTGACGCCTGACACGGCAACACTGCAATAACCATTAATGCGGACAGTAGAGACTATCAGGAGCAAAAAGCAGCCCGTAAAGGAGACAGGCGTATCTGATCCCCTGAAGCTGACGGTTTTCGAGAAGGCCGTACTGTTGTTGTCTTCTTTTGCCGTCATGCTGTTTGTTACCTGTTCTTCCCCGCTGTATGCCTTTAACTACTGGGACGACGCAAACTGCTATATGACACTCGGCAGGGGGATCCTTCACGGACTCGCTCCCTACAGGGATCTTTATGAGCAGAAAGGTCCCCTGCTCTATATTGTGCATGCCGTGACGGCGCTTATCTCGCAGGACTCTTTCTTCGGAGTCTGGCTGCTTGAGATCGGCATGGCCGTAGTGTTCTCTTTCTTTGTATGGAAAACGGTAAAGCTGTGCACTTCGCCTTTAAAGCATGCCGTGCTGATCATGCCGGCCGTTATTGCTTTCATTTATACGATCGGGATGATGGATTTCGGCGACAGTTCTGAGGAGCTGTGCTTCCCCCTGCTTACGGTGATCGTATACCTCGTACTCAGGGATTCAAAGAAAGAAGAAGACAGGCTCCCGTCCGTTAAGAGCGCGTTCATCATAGGAATACTTACCGCTGCCCTTTTCTGGGTCAAATACACTTTCCTCGGGCCCGTCATCGGCATCTGCATCCTGATGATCATATGGACCGTAAAGCCGCGTGCCTGGAAGAAGCTGTTTGCCGATATCGGCATGTTCCTCGCGGGTTTTGCAGTCCTTACTCTGCCCATAATCATCTATCTTGCGGCCTCAGGAGCACTGGGCGATATGTACACGGCATATTTCTACAACAACATCTTCTTCTATTCCGATAAGGACCTGTATGAACTCCCGATACTCTATGTGCCGATAATCGGAAAGATCGTAATGGTTCTTCTCAACACATACGGAACCTGCCTGCTGTTCCCGAAGTATGCCGTCTTCATTCTCCTGTGCATCACGGGATTGATCTGCACCGGAAAGGCTTACCGAAGCAGGGCTGTTCAGATATTTACAGTCACGCTGGTGATCGCACTGGCCACACTGCTTTCCAAACAGCAGGTTATGCCGTACTACGCTTATATAACCGCATATCTTGCCCCCTTTATGGCCATAGCGATCTCTTTTGTGGTTTCATGGATATCAAAGCGTTTCAGCGCAGACGGACAAAGGCTCACGATAATCGTTGCCGCCGTCTCCGTTGCCGCATGTGCATTCAACATCATAACCTGCAAGAACCTGTTCATGATGCAGTACAAGAAGAGTGATTATCCTCAGTACAGATTCGCGGAGATAATCAAGGAGACTCCCGATGCCAATATTCTGACTTACGATGTCATGGATGCCGGGTTTTATATGGCAGCCGGTACACTTCCAAAGACGCAGTACTTCTGCTATCTGAACATAGAAGAGAGCTGGCCGGTCATCCTCGAGGAACAGGACCGCCTTATAGAGGAGAAAGCATTCGACTACATAATCGCATACGATAATACTTACGAATGGGAAGGTTATGAGATAGTCGACGAGACAAACTTCACTTATACCGCCATCTCCGGCAAGAAAGTCATCACGCATTTCTGTCTTTACAAAAAGACTGTCTGATCAAACCACCTGGAAGATATAGAACTTAAGATAATCCGTCTCGGGTACATTCCACAAGATCGGATGATCCGGAGCCTGCTGTCTGGCCTCTATCTGCCTGAGCTGCACACCCGCATCGTATGCAGCGGATCTGAGCATCCTGCGGAACAGTTCATCCGTCATAAAATGCGAGCATGAGCATGTGGCAAGGTATCCGCCTCTGGGCAGCAGCTTCATGGCGCGGTAATTGATCTCTTTGTATCCTCTTCCGGCAGAATCCACGGTCTGTCTGGACTTGGTAAAAGCCGGCGGGTCCAATATGATGTAATCGTACGCCCTGGACTTCTCTTCAGACAGCTTGGTTAGAAGCTCGAAAACATCCGCGCACAGGAACTCCATCCTGCCGTCAAGACCGTTGTCTTCCGCATTCTGCCTTGCCATGTCTACAGCCTGCTGTGAGATATCGACACTGGTAACCTTCAGAGCGCCTGCTGCGGCACAGTTAAGTCCGAACGAACCCGTATGGGTAAAGCAGTCGAGGACATTCCTTCCGGCAGCGATCCTTGCCGCGGCCGCACGGTTGTATTTCTGATCGAGGAAGAATCCGGTCTTCTGTCCGTTCTCGACATCGACAAAGTATCTGATGCCGTTCTCGGTTATCCTTACTATCGCAGAGTCAGGTGCGGCAGAGCCGTCTTCATACCATCCCTTGTAGAGAGGGAGTCCTTCCTTCTCGCGAAGTGCCAGTTCATTGCGCTCGAAGATTCCTCTTATGGTTATGCCTTCTTCCGCGAACACTTCCTTCAGGGCCTTATATACAGATGTTCTTACCTGCTCCATTCCCAGACATGTGATCTCGACCGAGAGGATATCCTCATATCTGTCGACCGTAAGGCCCGGCATCTGATCCGCCTCGCCGTGAACGATCCTGCAGCATCTGAAGTCGTCACCGGGCATGACCTGCTTCCTGTAATCCACGCAGTATCTTATGCGGCGCTTCCAGAAAGCATCATCAAAACTGTCATTGCTGTTACGGGATATAAGGCGGACCCTGATCTTGGAATTGGAATTATAGAATCCCGAACCCTGCCAGGCATTGCCGGCA
>CADAOK010000056.1 GCA_902789515.1 Oscillospiraceae bacterium | reverse complement strand
ATCGAGAGCTGCAACAGCACCCTTAGCCATATCGTCGTTCTCTGCATAGATTACGTTGAAGTCTTCACCGGAATCGATGACTGCCTGAACGATCTGCTCAGCTGTCTCTGCGTTCCACTCAGCTGTCTGCTGTGTAACGAGTGTCCAGTTGTCGTTTGCTTCTACCATCTCATCGAGAGCCTGTGAACGACCGATCTGAGCGGAAGAACCCATAACACCCTGAATGTGGATGATCTTGTACTCATCGAGGCCCTGTGCTTCGAGCCATGCAACTGAATTCAGACCTTCCTGATACATGTCGGATACGATGGAAGCAACATAGAGGCTGTCATCAGCATCGATCGTACGGTCGAAGAGGATTACCTCGATGCCTGCTGCCTGAGCGTCTGTAAGAACAGAATCCCAACCGGATGTACCAGCAGCGGAGATAAGGAGATAGTCAACGTCGTCCTGGATGAACTGCTGAGCAGCAGCGATCTGCTCGTCGTTCTTGAGGCTGTAGAAGAAAGAAGCATCATAGCCGTTCTCTTCTGTGAATGTAGCCTTCATGTCGTTGTCGTTAGCTGTACGATAACCGGACTCGTTAGGATCGTTATTGATGATACCGACCTTGATGAGATCACCGTCATCAGCTACAGGAGCATCCTCTTCTTCATCATCAGCAGCTTCGCTAGCGGGTGTATCGTCACCAGCAGGAGCAGCTTCAGTAGCAGCAGGTGCCTGTGAAGCGCATGCGCACATAGACAGTGCCATTGCAGCAGTTACAGCTACAGATAAGAACTTCTTCATAATTGTTTTTCCTCACTTTCATATGATTGTAGTTCTCTTGTTCGACACCGGAACCTGTCCGGTGTTGTTGTTACCTCGAGTTTGCCGTTAATGATTTTTCAATTCAATGACATTGGGGGACATTTGACTCTGTAAACAATACAAATTTTCGTGTATTCTAGAGAAACAATACAAATTTCGGAAACAGGCGGTAATTTGGTTGGATATTTTCATATTTGCTGCTGATAAGTTTGATTATTTTCTTAACCGCAGGGAAGAATATCCCCTTTTACGGGTTGTTAATCCGTTAAATCGGGAATCAATTATTGTAGATTTTTACTGTTATCCGGCAAAGATGGGTAAAAAAATGTTAGTTTTTGTATACAAAAATCTGTCTACGTTTATGCAGATTGACTACGGGGTGACCATATGAAATACCAGGCTGTAGCCCAGTACTTAAGAGAATATATCGTGCTTCATTCCAATGAGAGCATCGGCCGCCTTCCGACCGAACTTGAGCTTCAGGAGCGTTTCGGTGTAAGCCGCCAGACTGTAAGGAAAGCAATAAGCATCCTCAAGGACGAAGGTCTGATCAAGAGCCGCAGAGGAAGCGGATACTACCCTGCCAATGCCGGATTCTCATCCTCGATGCAGATCGCGGTCATTACAACTTTCGTGGATGATTACATCTTCCCTGCCGTTCTCCGCGATATGGAGAACGTTCTGTCCCCGAGCGGCTACAAGCTACAGGTTTATTCGACACTTAACCGCGTATCTGCCGAGCGGGAGATTCTCCTAAGCCTCAAGAATCACCCGGTCGGCGGGATTATCGTCGAGGGTTCCAAGACTGCCCTGCCCAATCCGAACACCGACCTGTACCAAACTCTCAGGGACATGGGTATACCCATCGTATTCTTTCAGGGACACTATGCAGATCTGTCCCACATACCCGCCGTAACCGACAACAACTTTGCCGGAGGATACATGCTTGCAAAGCATCTTATCTCCAAAGGTCACAAGTCGATAGGCGGTATATTCAAGAGCGACGACATCCAGGGTCCCGAGCGCTACGGCGGAATGATGAATGCACTCCGTGATGCCGGCCTTCCTGTCCCAGACCACTCAATATGCTGGTACGATTCCGAACAAAGATCAAAGATCGTCGACGACAAGGATGAGGGCCTGCTCATCAGTTTCCTCAAAGAACGCCTTCCCGCATCGAGTGCGGTAATCTGCTACAACGACGAGATCGCTTATCATCTGATAAAAGACATACAGTCACTGGGCAAATCCGTCCCGAAGGACTTTGCGGTCGTGAGTTTCGATAACAGTTATTACAGCAGGATATGTCCCGTTCCGATCACTTCTCTCGGACACAAGACAAAGTCGATGGGGACCGAGGCATCGGCCAAGATGCTCGATCTGCTGCGCGGAAAGAGCGCCGTTTCTTCAGCACTGCCGTGGGATCTTGTAGTAAGAAGGAGCGGCTGATATATCAGTACTCTCTTGAATCGATGATCTCCTGTGTTACCGTATCCGGCGTGAAAACCGTCTCGTCCACATACTGGTATTTCGAGGGAACACCGCCTGCTTCGATTGTATCGATAACATTCTTTACGAGAGGTCCGAGCATCGGGTTGCATTCCACCTCAAAGGATATCTTGCCTTCCATGCAGAGCTCGAGTGCCTGTTTCGTGGCATCGAAAGAAATGACCTTAACGCCGCCTTCTCCGCAGGTATAGCCGTATTTCTCAAGAGCTTCTATCGCGCCGAAAGCCGAATTGTCGTTCTCGCAGTAAACGACATCTATGACCGGTCTGGTGCCGCTGTTGATTATATAATCGCTCATGACTTCATATGTCTTAGCCTGAGTAAAGTCACCGTCAAGCTGCGCGATCAGGTTCCAGTTGCTGTTCTCGGCCAGGGCATCTTCGAGAGCCTGTGTACGGCCGAGCTGCGCCGTTGAGCCGATAGTACCCTGTATATGTATGATGTTTACTTCTTCTGCATCCGCAAATTCCTCTGTCATCCATTCAGTGGCCTTCTGACCTTCCAGATAGAAGTCCGCTCCCACATGTGCGGTAAAGAGATCTTCATCGTCGACATTTACCATACGGTCAACAATGATAACAGGGATCCCCGCCTCTTTTGCTTCCTGAAGGACAGCATCCCAGCCTTCCTCTGAGATAGGCATGACCACTATGTAATCGACTTTCTGCTGGATGTATTTCCTGATGGCGCTGAACTGGTTCTCCTGCATCTGCTTGGCATCGTCAAAGAGGAGCCTGTATCCGTTTTCCTCTGTAAACACTGCCTTGGTCGACTCGGTGTTGGCTATCCTCCAGTCTGATTCTGCCCCTACCTGCGATACTCCTACCACTATGAGATCGTCATCTCCGGATGAAGCATCACTGCTGCAGGAACAAATGATGCAGCAGGCTAATAAAGTTAAAACTAATAAAGAAATAATCTTTCTCATCATTATTCATCCTCCATGGAAGCAGGTATCCTGGCAGTAACTGTCGTTCCTTCTCCCTCGTGCGATTCCACGGTCAGTCCGTACTGGTCGCCGAAAAAAAGCTGCAACCGTTCATGTACTGTCGTAAGACCGAATCCGACACGTTCTTTACTGGAGAGGGACTGTCTGATCTGTTCGAGACGTTCTTCCGTCATGCCCGCACCGTCATCTGTTACAACGAGTACGATATCATCTCCGTCACGGCGGCCGGTAACAGAGATATGCCCGGCTGCCCTCTTGAGCTTGACTCCGTGGTATAGCGCATTCTCAACCAACGGCTGCAGCGTGAGCTTAGGCATCCTGACACTCTTTACTTCAGGATCGATATCCACGGTAAATGACAGGATGTCCCTGTATCTTACCTGCTGGATTTGGAGATAGCTGATTACCTGTTTCTCCTCGTCACCGAGCGAGATTATATCCTCACCATTGCTCAGAGACGACCTGAAAAATGACGAGAGGTTGGCAACCATCTCGACGGCATCATCAGACTTGCCGGCTTCGATAAGCCAGATAATCGTATCCAGTGTGTTGTACAGGAAATGCGGATTGATCTGTGCCTGCAGCAGCGCAAGTTCGGCCTTTCTGAGACTCTCCTGCTTGTCCTGCGACTCCTTCATCAGAGTGTCCATCCTGGCGACCATGTTCTCCATACCTACGCTGAGGTCCTTGATCTCATAGATGTCGGACTGGACCGGTTCTTTGACGGTAAGGTCACCGCCTCCGATATCCTTGATACGCTTGCCGAGCTTCTCGACAGGAACTGATACTGACCTGGTGATCTTTCTGGTGTATCTTGCAAGGAACACAACTGCACAGGCAACCAGCAGGAGGATTATCGCAATCTCGATGATAAGCTGAATCTGTATCGCATTCTGCATCTCATTGAGCTGTACCGCCTCGAAATACAGGTAATCGTACATGTACTCCTGTATCAGGGAGGTAAGTACATAGATGTTGTTCTCAAGCTGGATCTGACGCTCATCGTAGCTGTCAGTCTCCGCGATCGTCTGCATCTGTGTCTCAAGCGTCTTGCACAGGTCGAGGACACTAGTAATGACCGTAAGGCTGTCCTTATCCGTTGTACTCTCGATTAGACTGCTTGCAAGCTGTTCCGCTTCAATAACTTCCGCTACAGGAAGGCCCTCGGAATAACGGCTTCCGACAACGTAGTAATACATCTTGAGGTCGATCTCTTCCTTGAAGTTCTGGTTGAATTCAGAGACCGTCGTTATGTTGTGAAGGAATTTACGGTATCTTACCTGGTATACCGCAATGGTCGATACCGTGAGGATGATGACAACTATCGTTAGCGTGACGAAGGCATTGAACAGCCTTCTCATTCTCCCCGATATCGAAGTCTCATGCTGCGGCATCAGCGTTTGCCTCCGCTTCTGTAATCACGCGGGGTACAGCCCTGTGTCTTCTTGAACAGGAAGCTGAAATAATGCGGATCCTTGTAACCCACCTCATTTGCAATCTCGCCCGATCTCTTGTCCGTCGTCTTGAGGAGTTCTTTGGCCCTGGTCATCCTCTTGGATGTTATGTACTCGGTAATGGTGCATTTCATCTCTTGGGAGAACTCGGCGGATAGATAGTTAGCGCTGATGTTGACCTCTTTGGCAATACCGCTCAAAGAGATATTCTCGTCGGTGTAATTGCTGTCTATATATTTGATCGCTCTTGTCAGTATGTCTTTGTACTGACCTGCGGAATACTGCGTTCTGAGCTTGACTGCGGCCATTAGGAATTCCGTGATATACCTTCTCAGGTCCTGCATCCCTACCGGTCTGTCGACCATTCCTATACAGGTCACATCCTTGAGAAGGTCTTCTTCACTGATGCCGAGAGATGCGACATAGGAAGTGGCCGTAAAGCGGGTTGAGAGCATCAGGTAGTGGCAGAACGGCTGCGAAGAAGCAGCATCCTGGAAATCGAGCAGGAACTCGCCTACAAAGCTCGGTATCTCAGATGCTTCCGCGGTACTCATAACTTCGGTAAGGATCGCGGGATTGAACTTGGAAACATCCATTCCGCTCAGTTTGCCGGCTGCCTTGGGTTCTTCGGGAGCGGTTACGGTCCTCGTGGTAAGGATATGACAATCCGGCTGGATATAGCGGTATGCCCAGAGTCTGGACACTTCGTTGAAGCAGTCAGGCAGCTGGCTTAATCTTCCGACAGGACCCGCCGCAGCAACATACCAAGCCTTCTCCCCTTCATATCTGCTGTAGCTGCTCTGAACCGAAGCGATACAACCGCTTATATAACCTTCTATGGAATCCTGACCGCCCTTGATCAGGACCATGTATGTCGTGAGATTCCAACGGAACAGAAGATATTCCGGGTGCTTCATGAAGTGGAATAGCAAAGCTTCCCTTACCTTATCTTCAGACTCTGAATAGTTCTCACCCAGTATAGAGAAAAATGCTATCGAATAACTCTGGGCCTTGATGTCCAGATCGAGCTTGGCTGCTTCCTCATATATCTGCTGTACGGGCAGTCTCCCCGATACAACACGCTCCATGAATTTTCTTCTGGCGTACTGGTCGTATTCCTGAGAATCCTGCTGGAACTGCACCTGATACTCGCGCTGCTCCTTCTCCTGCTCGATCTTATCCTTGATCTCTCTTAAGACCTTAACGAGAGACGCCTTCGTGACAGGCTTGAGAAGATACTGTTCGACGCCGATCTCAATAGCCTGTCTCGCATACTCAAAATCGTCATAGCCTGACAGGATGATTATCTTTATATCCGGGAATTCCTCGAGAACGAGTTTGGACAAAGACAGGCCGTCCATAAACGGCATCCTGATATCCGTAATGAGAACATCCGGGCGGCTGTCGGTTATGAGCGGAAGAGCCATCTCTCCGTCTGCAGCCTCGCCGGCGAAAGTGTACCCGATACTCTCCCACGGTACCGTGTCTCTGAGAGTCTCTCTTATGGTGCTTTCATCTTCTACAAGGAATACTTTCAGCATAAACGATCAACCGCAGAACTCGAGACCGAGTAAATTGCATTTTACGAATCTTCCGGATCTGCTGATGAATTCTTCAGGCCAGTGTCCGGCAAGCTTCTCTTCGTCCGTAAGAACATCCGATGCATAGAGCAGAGCATTTGAATACTGTGTTTCCGGACTGCCTATCGCATTGCAGCACCAGCTGATGCTGTTCTCATCAAGATAATCAAGCCACTCGGTTGCCTCGTCGAGATACAGAACGCTCTTGCCTGTACTGTCTGTCGTATACCACTCGGTAACGATTACACAGATCTCGTTGTCTATGGCTTCTTCAAGCCACTCCTTCTGCTTCTCGCCGTCAGTTCCTGCAGCAAAATGGAACGCATATGCGATGTTGTCCTCATCGATCGGGTCTTCGGATGCAGTATCGATATCTCTGCACTGTGAAGGGGTTCCGACAATGATTATGTTATCTGGATCGTTCTCCCTGATGACGCTGATAAGGTCTTCCGCATAGGGAACGATGCAGTCATCCCAGGACACCTTCTCCTCTTCATCCTCATCATCGAAGACATATCCGCCGGGTTCGTTGCAAATCTCGTAAAGAACATTCGGGCTGTCACAGTAAAGTGCCGAGTAACGCGAGAAGAAATCAACTGCAGCATCCTTGTATTCATTCGGATCGCCGTCAGTCGTAATATGCCAGTCAATGATAACGTATATTCCCTGGGATATGGCCAGGTCAGTTATCTGGCACGCAAGATTGAAATATGTGTCAGGATTGCTGATGTAATCGTTGCCGTCTTCAGATGTCGTCTGAACGGCGATCCTTAAGACCTGAACTCCCCAGTCCTCCGCAAGTGTCTTCACGGTATCCTCATTGAAGAATCCTTCAGCGCACTGATTGATTCCATACGTGCTCATACCCTTAAGCTGAACGATGTCTCCGTTCTCGCTGACGATATTCACACCGTCGACCGACAACTGCCCATACAGATCAACGGGCATATCCGTGACCATCGCAGTGCTGTAAGGACCATGCGGCGGTTCAGTCTCGACGACCGTTGTCTCGGAAGGTTCCGGTGGCGGTAGCGTAGTCTCTGTGGGGTTGGTCGGTATCTCCGACGGCAGTGTCTCTGCAGGCAGCCTGTATGAGCATCCCGCGAAAACAGCGGACATGACAGAAACCGCACACAATAAGACTGATACCGCTTTCCTGTTCATGTCTCGCTCCCCGCTAAGATTATTCCTCGATCGTTACGATCTCGCCGGCCTTCTTATAGATGGACTTCGGTGCGACCGTTCCTCTTACCATGGACAGAGGATAGATCCTCGAACCGCGGCCGATGACAGTACCGGGATTGAGAACGCTTCCGCATCCGACTTCAACATTGTCGCCAAGGATAGCGGCAAACTTCTTGAGGCCTGTCGGTATATCGCCGCCTTCGTACTTAACGTGTACAAGAGTCTTATCTGACTTAACGTTGGATGTGATCGAACCTGCACCCATGTGTGACTTGTAACCAAGTACAGAGTCACCGACATAGTTGTAATGAGGAACCTGAACATTATCGAAAAGGATGACATTCTTAAGTTCCGTGGAGTTTCCGACTACACAGTGTGTACCGACGATAGCGCTTCCCCTGATGAATGCGCACTGCCTTACCTCGGTCTCGGGTCCGATGATGCAGGGACCCTTGATGTAAGCGGTATCAAATACCGTAGCGCTCTTTGCGATCCAGATATCCTCGCCCCTCTTCTCGTAGATCTCGGGATCGAGTGTCGGTCCGATCTCCTTTATAAAATCTGAGATGCCCGAGAGGACTTCCCAGGGATAATTCTTTCCTTCAAAAAGCGGTGCCGCTATTGTATGCGACAGGTCAAGGTACTCACTGATCTCAAACATTGATTGCCTCCGTTAAACGAGTTTGTATTTATGACGCAGGATATATCGTGACAGGCTCATTCTCGGGGAACTGTCTCTGAACACGGAAATATATATTATTCTCTGCGCTGGAAACTATGATAGGACAATTGACGACACCGGTCTCGGTTCCTACTCCGGAATAGTCAACTGCAGCCACGATGTCGCTTGCATCGATGTTATCGATAGTGTCTTTACGTCCGACTATCTCAAGTTCAACTGTATCGATAGGATAAGACACAAGCGCATCCTGCGGAACATTGATGTCCTGACTGATCGGGACAGTTATGGTCTTGGTAACGACCGGATTGTTGTTGATCTGGATATAGAGCCAGAGTGTGAGAGAAAGGAATATGGACAACAGGAAGAACAGCACTCTTGTGCCCGTGGGAACGCGCTGTGCATTGCTGGTCTTGTCTGCCTTGCGCGTACTGATGGTAAACTGTTCTCCGGCTTTCTCCTCAGCCTCGGCAGCAGCAATGGCAATACTTCCTTCAGAAGCTTCCTGCTTCTTGCCGCGCTTCATCTTGCCGAACAGCTTTCCTATTCCCTTCTGATCCTGAGCCTGTTCTTCAGCACCCAGGAGATATGCCAGGTTGGCTTCGAGCTCACGTTCATCTTTCATCTCAAAGAGTCTTCCGTTAACTGCGATGGAAGTCGTTCCTCTCTCCTCAGAGACCACAACGACCACCGTATCGCCCATCTCGCTCGCACCGACTGCGGCTCTGTGCCTTGTGCCGTATCTGTCCAGCGAATGCATCGTAACCGAGAGAGGGACATGACACCTTGCGGCAATGATCCTGCCGTCTCTTATGAGCAGTCCACCGTCATGCATCGGCGAGCCCTTGTAGAATATACTGGTAAGCATCGTACTTGTGACAGCCGAATCAAGTGACACCACATTCTCCTGAGTAAGGAGTTCGTTAAGCTTGGTATTCCTCTCGATAAGGATAAGCGCACCGGTATAGGTCTCACCCATCTCTGTACATGCCCTGCTGATCTCACCGATAAAGGAGTTGAGCCTTGCGTTGTCATCCTCTTCGCCGTGCCTTAACACATCGAGGAACCTGAGTGATGAAGATCTGAGACCCACCGTCTCAAGCGCTCTTCGAAGTTCCGGCTGGAACAGCACGATGAACATTATCGCAAACACATACAGGAACGTATTGAAGATGAACCCGACCATGTCGAGTCCGATTATTCCGCAGAACGATACGAAGACCAGGATGAGGACAATACCCTTGATGAGCTGCCATGCCCTTGTCTGACGTATAAAGAGCAGTATCCAGTAGAAAAGGAATGTTACCAGGATGATATCGAGTATATAGCGGATAAAATCCCACGGACTCCCGAAGAAAAGGACTCCGTTGTCAAGACTCGCAATGAGCTCGTTGATGAATTCTATTATCTGGGTGATAAACGAGTCACTGCTCACCTTGAAGACCTCCGTGCAAATTTCCGTAATAATTATAGCATATTAAGGAAAATGCAATTAGGAAGTTTTGAGTGAATCCGCCCGTTCACGCCCAGGGATCAGCCTCCACGGGAACTCTGATATCAGACAGGCACTGTATCTCATTAAGGAACCACTGACCCGTGGAAGGCTTTTTACGGAGCTTGATCTGTCTCAAAGAGTCTGCACCCGAGCTCTGCACATGCATAACAGCCCAGTTCTCATTGGTAAA
>CADAOK010000055.1 GCA_902789515.1 Oscillospiraceae bacterium | reverse complement strand
AACCTGTAACGGCGCCGCTGAGATTTTTAATATCTATTTTAGCCATTTATCAAGTCCTCCGTCTTACTTTGCAGCCTTGACAGTATTCTCAACTGTCACGATGCCGCCCTTAGGACCGGGAACCGCGCCTCTTAAGACGAGGATTCCTCTGTCACCGTCTACCATGACAACGCTCAGGTTCTGGACTGTGCAGTTAACTGCGCCCATATGTCCAGGAAGCTTCTTGCCGGGAAGAACTCTGCCCGGTGTGGAAGTAGCGCCCATGGAACCGACTCTTCTGTGATACATGGAGCCGTGACCTGAAGGACCACCCTTCTGTCCGTGACGCTTGATGTTGCCCTGGAATCCCTTACCCTTGGAAACGCCGGATACGTCAACCTTGTCGCCAACTGCGAACATGTCGGATACCTTGATCTCCTGTCCGAGGCTGTACTCCTCGTCGGTCTTGAATTCGCGGATGTATCTCTTTACCTCTACGTCAGCCTTCTTGAACTGACCCTTATCCGGCTTGTTTACGAGCTTCTCGCGAACAGCGCCGGAGCCGACCTTGACTGCTTTGTAGCCGTCGGTCTCAACCGTCTTGTTCTGGAGCACATACATGGGCTCGCACTCAATAACGGTTGCCGGAATAACGTTACCGTTCTCATCGAACAGCTGTGTCATGCCGGACTTCTTGCCAATGATGAATTTCGTCATAAGTTTTTCCTCCTGTATTGGTTATTGGTTCGCCTTTTTGGTAACGGCGGCGAACATGACCCGGGATGCAAGGCTTGGCGCACCTTATATCCCGCTTAAGCCCGCGGGCTTTCCTCTCATCAAGTTGTCTTGACTTCGATGGAAACTCCTGCAGGCATATCAAGTGTAGTCATATCATCCATTGTCTTCGACGAAGGTGTGTAGACATCGATGATCCTCTTGTGAGTTCTCTGCTCGAACTGCTCACGTGGGTGAACGAAGGATCGTGATGATCTCCTTCTCTGTAGGGAGCGGGATGGGGCCGGAGAAGCTTGCGCCGTCTCTGGTAAGGGTATCAACGATAGCCTTTGCGCTCTCATCGAGAAGCTTGTGGTCGTAAGCCTTGAGCTTGATTCTCAGTCTGCTTGCTTTTGCTGCCATATTGTGTGGCCTCCTTATTAATGCTGTATATTTTTTGTCTCAACCTTCTCGGGCGTGTCTTTGTATTCCATTCAAAAACCCAGTTGACCAGTTACTGCTTACCAGCAGCACTTTGGGGCTCCGGGTACGTAATCGAACACCAGCTGCCGCCTGAAAACTTCAGACAATCGCAGGAGATCTTTGTTCCTGCTATGCTCCTCCGAAGTTACCCGCATGTATCGCGCAGCCCGCGCCGCACGCGGCAATCTCCGGTATCAAAGCCTTCGTGCACGCACAATAACCCTGTCAAAGCGCGTGCGAAAAGTATTTTACACTCGCATATAAATAATTGCAAGCACTTTTTTGAACCAGATTCTCTTATATAAATTATTTATATATACAACTGATAAAAAGGCCGCCCGGAGGCAGCCTTTTCGTGTAGTATCCGATGTCAGAACGAATTATCCGCGTTCGTTGAGGAAGGTCTGTACCCTGTCCTCCAGGATCGGGATAACTTCTTCGAGGGTCTTCTGGCCCGTGAAGTATGCCGGCATCTCTTCCTTGAGGATGGAATTAACCGCCGGGTCAGACCTGTTGAGACCGGAGCAGTTCTCGACAGTCTCAAGATAAACCTGTGCGGCTGATTCGTCCAGCTTCTCGCAAGGTATACCGTATGCACGGAGGAGCTCTTCCGTGTAACCCATTGAAAGATAAAGATCAACCATGGCGTTCATTCCGTCGATCTCTTTCAGGTTCTGGGCAGCGAGTGCCTCCTTGTTCAGAGGGTTCGTTCCGTTATTGGCATACAGAGTCTGGACCTCGTCACTGAGAAGATATGATACGAATTCCCAGCAGCCTTCAGGGTTCGCAGTCTGTGCATAGATAGCTGCACTGTCGCAGCCGGAGAACATCGGTCCTCTTCCGTCATATGTGGGGCAGCCTACGATCTTTGTATCACCGTTGATCACACCGGCATACATAAGGTAATAGCCCAGGGAATACATCGTAGCATACTGGGCTACAGTCTCATCACCTTCTTCTCCGGCGCCCATGTACACGACTGCGCTTCCGGAATCCACCTTCTCGGGGACATTATCCTTAACATAGTCAGCAAGTGCTTTGAATGCTTCGTTGTCATAACTGACCTTTCCGTTCTCATAGAACAGATCGTTCATATAAGCTGCGGAAGCGTTGAAGAAGTCGACCTGATTCATTCCCATCGGGTCGGTTCCGTTGCAGGGGCCGCTTACGAATTCAGCATACTCATCGTATGTAAAACCTTTCTGATCAGCAGCTACATCATCCGCTTTTACTATGAGGCCTTCGATCGCAAAGCTTATGGGGATCTGATAGAGCTTCCCGTCTGCTTCCTTTGCGGCATCGATGACATTGGTGTAAAGTCCGGATGTGTCGAGTTTCTCAAGATACGGAGCAAGGTCGAGCAGATAGTCGGAGTTGTTGAGCTGCGAGAAAGCACAGCCGTTCATGATGATATCGGGGCCTTCGCCTGATACGAGATCTACGGCAAGCTGATCAGAAAGCTTGGCATTGACTTCGTTCATCGCGGAGTTTGATTCGTTTGCATCGAGCATATCATCAAGGTCGATCGAATCCACCATCGCATATCTGTTATCGTACTCAATAAAGTATTTATCGTTATTCTCGTTGAAATTGCCGACAGCTTCGCAGAGAGGGTATGAGAAGTAATCAAGAGCAGCAATGCTGATTATTGCTTTTCCCGCATTGGGGTTGGTCTCCGCTTTCTTAAGGATGACCACATCCGTCTCCGCACCACTCAGGCCCGTAACAGTAGAATCATGCCATACGGTTCCGCCCAGAATGATCTCATCTTCCGTCATGGACAGGATGGAGAAGTTCATTACATCGTATCTGTTGATGTTGCAGGAATCAAAATCCATATAGTCTTCAACGGACTTTGCAGTGAAGTCGATCTTCTTGATGCCGTCCTGTTTCATTAAGAAGCATCCCATACCGTCCACATTCTGAGTTGTGTAGATCGATGTTACTTCCTTGAGCCATTCGGTATCTTCCTTGTACTCTTCACAGGTGTTCTCTTTAAGATCATAAACCATGTACTTGGAGTTCTTTTTCTTGTCGCTCTGGCAATACAGAAGGACCTGATCATTGCCCATGGAGATGATCGTAGGTATTGAGATGATGCTCATCTCGGGATACTCCTTGGAGAAATCAAACTCCTGGACCGTTCCGTCAGGTGCAGTTGTCTCAAGAGAATATGTATATGAATCTTCCTTATACACTATCTGCTTCATGATGGAATATCCGTCGACCTTCTCGGTTCCTTCGACATAACTGCCGCTGTTGTCGTCATCATCCTGAGGTTCTGTTTCATCAATGCTCTTGACTTCGCCTGTTGCAGGGTCGATTACGGCTGTGATCTCAGAGAATTTGTTGTTATCGTACTTAGTAAGCTTGCAAACGATCTCATCATTTATGAGCGAAGTACCGTTGAAACCGATATTATTGATATCGAAACCGTTATCGATGGCGAGCTGCATCAGATCCAGGGAAGAAACTACTGCACCGGTCTTGTCATAGATGTTGATATGTGCGATCTCAAAATCTGCATAGCTGTCTGTCTCAGGATCAAAATCCTTGTCAAACGGCTTGATGCCCTCGGCATAAGTTACAAAGTTTCCGCCTGACATTCCGAGAAGCTGGAAATTAAGATAAGTGTAATCTCCGGGATCATACTCCGTACCAAGCACGATCTTATCCATTGAATACCAGGGATCTGTTGCAAGGATCTCTTTTGCCTTCTGCTTTCCTTTTGCGCAGGAACAGACACAGCCTGCCAAAAGTGCCACGGACATAACAGCGGCGCCAAGCCGCACTTTCAAATTATTCATCCTATATACCTCCATATATCGCATTTTCGTTGCGACGGAATAAGTATAGTATTACTTTAAGGGAACGGCAAGGTATGAGGACAAACTTTAAGATTATGTTCAGGTTATGAGACCCTTTATATCTTCAGACGTGAAATGATATTTCTTATTGCAGAAATGGCACTGGGTGTCTATCCCCTCGCCCGTTGCGGCAAGTTCTTCAAGATCCGCGCGCCCGAGCGTGGCAAGACCCGCGCTCATTCTCTCCTTGCTGCATGAACACTCGAAGCCGACCGGAGCGCCGTCCAGGTATTCCAGATCCGGATCACCCATGAAAAGGTCAAGTATCTGCGCAGGCGAGAATCCCTCCGACAGAAGAAATGTTATCTCAGGGAATCCGTTCGCGCGTGTCTCAAGATACGAGATCTCGTCTTCGCCCGCACCCGGAAGCAGCTGGATCATCATGCCGCCCGCCTGTGTAACGCGGCCTCCCTCCATCAGGACTCCGAGCGAAACAACTGACGGAGTCTGCTCGGAAGATGCCAGATAATAAGTGAAGTCCTCTGCGATCTCTCCGCTCACGAGTTCCGTCGAACCGACATAGGGTTCTTTGAGACCGATGTCTCTAATGACCGTAAGGAGTCCCTTGCCGACAGCCGCGCCGACATTGATCTTCCCCGGCTTGTGGTATTCCGTGGGAATATCGTTCTCGATAGGGTAAGCCCTGACCTTGAATCCGTAGTCAGTAACGCAGGTCATCCCCTTGATAGGACCGTCCGATTTGATAACGGTCGTCTGCGTATCATTCTTCCCCTTCATGGATTCAGAGATAAGAAGGGAACCCGTCATAAACCTTCCCAAAGCAGCACATGCGGCCGGAGAAAGGTCATGGAGCTGTCTTGCGGTCTCGCAGGTCGCGGTGGTCCTTACCGCAAGGCACTTAACCCTGCCGCGGAGTCCGTCAGCCCTTACTATGTGGTCTTTGGTAATATCTTCAGGCGCACCCTTCACGTAATACACATTGTCCGTCATACGGTCACCTCCGAAGGCTTCCCGAAAACAAGGAATATCCTCTCCGAATCTTTGCCGGGGGCATCGCAGGACAGTTCGTCATACGACGCAAGATGTTCAAGGCCGGCTTTCTTCGCAGCCTTTACGAAAAAGCTCTCCGGGTAGAACCGCTCCACAAGCTCGCCGTCATATCTTATGAACAATCCGTCTTCCTGTCTCTCGAACAAAGTCAGCTCCGCAGTATTCGTGCGGGTGTTATTGTCGTAACTGTTGAGCCACAACAGCGTGAAATCCTCGTAATCCTCATAGAAGACATTATCAGCCAGTGTCTTCGCAAGATGTTTTCTAGTGATCACGTCGAAAACGAACACCCCGCCGCCGTTAAGGCAGGACGAGACCCTTGCGAATATCCTTTCGACGGCCTTCTCATCCGTGATGTGGTCCATAGTATCGAGAACGGATATGAAGCAGTCCGTCTTATCGGGCAGTTCGAAGTCTGTTATGTCCTGAAGTGACCAGATTATCTTGCCTGCGCCGCTCTTGGCGCTCGCCATGATAAGCATCTCTTCTGCGGAATCGATCCCCGTGACCTTATATCCGAGGCGCGCCAGAGCGATATCGACACTCCCTGTGCCGCATCCCAGATCTGTGATGGTGCGCACTTTGATCCCGGAATGCTTCCCGATCAGCGAGCTGTAGTAATCTGCCCACTGACGCACGTCCATGTCGGACTGCATCTCGTCGTAATGTCTTGCAAGACAATCGTAGAAATTATCCATGTTTTACGGGAGGTAATCCTCGGGGTTATACGCATTGCCGTTAACCCTGACTTCGAAGTGGAGATGGGCGCCGGTCGATGTGCCGGTGCTTCCGACTTCGCCGATCTGCTGACCGGCAGTTACATAATCTCCAACCGCTACATAGATATCCCTTGCATGCGCATAGAGTGTGGTAACTCCGTCGCCGTTATCGATTATGCAGTAGTTGCCGTATCCGCTGCCGCCGGTATTGCAGCCTTCAACAGGTTCGGTAACATAGATTACCGTTCCCGAAGCCGCTGCGCAGATAGCGCTGCCGTACCCGCAGGCAATATCGATACCCGAATGAAACTTGTATGTGCCGTATACCGGATGATATCTGTATCCGTAAGGAGAAGAAATATATCCTGATGCCGGCCACTGGAATGACACATTTACAGAAGGTGATTCCGGATTGCTGGGCGTCGTAGAACCGCCGCCTGAACCTGAATCAGAAGACGAAGAAGAACCTCCGCCGGAGTCTCCGGAAGAAGATCCGCCGCCCGGATCACCTGAAGAACCTGAGCCCTCGCCCGAATTGCCTGAATCGCCCGAATTGCCGGGATCCGGCGCCGGAGACGGCTGTTTCGCGGCTTCCTGTGCATTGTATTCAGACTGCAGCTGCAGCACGGTATTATTAAGAGATGCCGCATATGCCTCAAGTTCATCCTCCTGCTGTTCCCACGAAGACAGCTGGGATGAGACACTCGAGAGAGTATCCTCTGTGGTCGCTATGAGTTCCGCGAGCTCATCGAGCTCTGCCTGTTTCTGATCGGCTATTGCCTGCATGTCTTCAGCTTCCTGAAGCTTTATCTCCTTCTGGAGCTCGGCATCGTCAAGTGCTATCTGCATCTGATCGATCGCCTGTGCATCCGCATCTGCGATCAGGGTTATTATCTCCATGTTGGTAAAGAAGCCAGCGATGTTATCGGATTCGAGGAGTACCTCGAGCGTGGATTTATTCTGGTATTCAAACATCGCGGATACGCGCTCGGAGAACAGAAGCTGCTGCGCTTCAAGATTCTCTTCAGCCTGGATATAATCGTCCAGAGCCTGGGCCTTCGCTTCCAGGGCCGCCTCGAGCTGTGAGCAGATAAGCTCGTACTGAGCCTTCTGTTCCTCATTCGCCTCGTTGAGATCAGCGAGCTCGCCCGTCAGTGAACTCTTCTGGGACTTAAGTGAGCTTACCATTGCGGCAGCTTCGGCAGCAGCTGCTTCCGCATCGTCCCTCTCCTGCTTTGCCTGGTCGATATCTTCCTGATCGACTTTGAGGATCTCTACAGTTCCCGCATCGGGACCTCCTGCCATAAGAGTGCCCGTAAAAAGGACAGATCCTGCGAATACCGTCGTCGCAACGATTCCGGCAAGCACCAGGGGCTTCCAGACTCTGCGTCTGAAAGCATCCTCGCGTGCAAATATCTCTTCAAGTTCTCTTCTATACTCTGACATACTTCCTCACTGATATACCGCTTCCGATCGAACCTATTATCACGCCCATAAGAAGGATAAGTATTATCTCTGACCACATTATATTATGTGTCGGAACGAGAGCATAAAAACTCGTGGGGGATATCTCGCTCATGGAGCTGATATAGATGCCGCGGTAGATGACCACCGTTATGCCCCAAGCGCAGATGGCGCTTATGATTCCGACTATCGCACCTTCAATGATGTAAGGCAGTCTTATGTAGTTGTTCGTGGCACCGACAAACTTCATGATCTCTATCTCGCTCGCCCTGGAGTAGACCGATATCCTTACCATGTTGGATATGATGAACAGGGCGATCATGAACAGGATCACAAATGCTGCCACGGTCGTTATGTTTACGATCCTCGAAGCCCTTGTCAGGAATCTCATTACGTTGCTTTCCTGCTGAACCTTGGATACGCCGTTATATGTTGCTATCTCGGCACACACCTGATCTGCCATGGCAGGATCTGCGAGCCTGATGCTGAATGTGTGCGGGAGATACATGTTGTAGTCGAAGTCATCAAGGAGGGATGCTGAAGATCCGAGATTAGCCTTGTAACTGTTGTAATTGTCTTCCGGTGAAGCATAGTTGAACTCCAGGATGTTCGGATTGGCATAGAGCTTCGACTGAACATCATTGAGCTGTTCCTCGGTGCACTGGAGCTTCATATAGACCTCGATCGGGGGCCTCTGCGACAGTCTTGTCATTATGGTCCTCGCGTTGACGGAGAATATGAAGAACACACCCATTATAAAGAGCATCAGAAGTATCGTTGTTATCGAAGCGATCGTTACCAGCGGATGTCTGACTATTCCGCGGAATCCTTCCTTAACAGAATTGAAAAAAGCTCTTACACTCATCAGTCATCATCCTCCGGAACCATATCGATATCACGGGCCGGCATCGGATCTGCGGATCTTGTCTTGAACTTTCCGTCCAGTTTCGCCTTGCGTCTGGCTTCTTTCTCAGCCAGTTTCTCCGCTTTGCGGGCTTCCTTTTTGGCCTGCTTCTCTGCGCGTCTGGACTCTTTGTCCGATACCGCAGGCTGCTCTGCCGGTTCAGCCGGCTTAGCTTCCTCCGCCGCCGGGAAGGCTACGCTTTCTTCTGCCTGAACTTCTCCAGCTGCATCAGCTTCCTTAACGGGTTTCTCTTCAGGAGCGGGAGATGCCGGTTCTTCGGAAGCTATCACTTCCTCGGGGACCGTTATCTCGATCACTTCAGGTTCCGTTACAGGTTCTTCAGGTATCGTCTCCTCCTCGAAAGAGGCCTCTTCAGACGGAAGATCATCTACATCCGTTACCGGCAGCGGTTCTTCAGAAGGCACAAACACCTCTTCTGCCGAGTCGCCGAAAAAGAAACCGCCGGACTTCTGCTCAAAGCCCTGGTCATCATAAGAATCACTGTAATCCAAATCCTCGCCGAACGAGACATTCCCGCCGGGGGCATTGGCATAATCCGCAGATGCGATGACTTTGGGGATCTCTTCATGGCGGTCTTCAGTATAGCCGCTCGCCTTCTCGTCACGTACGATGTGGCCTTCGTCTATCTCTATGACACGCTGCTTCATCCTGTCGACCAGATTGGCATCGTGAGTACAGATTATTACAGTAGTCTTGTTGCCGGATGTCTTTCCGTTCCTGTTGATCTCGAGGAGCATCGCCATGATGTTCTCAGATGTATCCGGGTCAAGGTTGCCGGTCGGCTCGTCTGCGACGATGAGCTTCGGGTTATTGACCATGGCCCTTGCGATCGCGACTCTCTGCTGCTCTCCTCCCGAGAGTTCCTGGGGATATGCGTTTGCCTTGTCCTTGAGTCCTACTGCCGAGAGGCAGATGCTTACCGTATTGGCAAGACTCTTGCTCGGTACGCCCACGATCTCGCCGGCAAAAGCGACATTCTCCGCCACGGTCTTGGTCTCGATGAGTCGGAAATCCTGATAGATCATTCCTATCTGTCGTCTGAGGACCGGAACCAGGGCGCGGCTCATATGAGCTATGTCGAAATTATCAATCAGGACGGAACCTTCCGTGGGTGTCTCTTCGCAGGTAATGCATTTGAGAAGAGTGGATTTGCCCGAACCGGATTTGCCTATGATGAAGACAAAATCCCCGTCATCGATAGTGAAACTTACCCCCTTGAGTGCCTCCACTCCGGATTTGTAAGTCTTCTTAACATCTACAAAATCAATCACTGATAATTCTTACCTTATCTTGTTATCGTTTGTATCGTTCAGATAGTCGATATAGATCCTTACCATCGTCGCCATCTTGAACAATACCGCGTCATCGAACTTTCTTAAGTCGAGACCCGTCTTCGTCTTGACCTTCTCAAGACGGTATACGAGTGTATTCCTGTGTACGAACAGTTCTCTTGATGTCTCGGAACCGTTGAGGTCATTGGCAAAGAACGTATCGATAGTCGTCCTTGTCTCCTCATCGAGCTGTCTGAACGCATCGTTCGGGAACACTTCACGGATGAACATCTCGCACAGAGGCTTCGGCAGCTGATAGATCAGTCTTCCGAGACCGAGCTTGTCATATCTTGAGATATCCTGCTCACCGTCGAAGATCTTGCTTACTTTAAGAGCGGTCATGGCATCAGAATAAGACTTGCTGATGTCCATGAACGAAGGAACTACTGAGCCTACGGCCACCTTGGCAACACAGCCTTCGGAATTCAGGCATGCGAGGATAGACTGGCTGGCATCATCGATGAATTCGCTTCTCGCGGACTCATCGCCGTTAGTCTCTGAAGAATCGATGATAACGATCGTCGTCGTATCATCCATCGAGATGACCATTGTAGTATCTGAATCGTTATAGAGGTTCTGCAGTATCTCGAACGCCTCTGCGCTCTGCTCCGCAGCAGTCCTTACGACGATGACGAGTCTTGCATCCTTGCAGTCGATCTTGAAGCCGCGTGCGATCATCGGCACTTCGGATCTGATCTCGTTGTCCAGAAGCACATTCCTTATGAATATGGACTTCTCGGCATCCGTGCCCTTCTCCTTCGCAATGGTCTTGATCCACTCCGAGATAAGCTGCAGAGAGATCTTGGCATCCGCATCGGTGCTCTCCACATAGATGACATACTTGAGCTGCTCGCCTATATTGACCTTGAGATATGTGCGGTCTGCTGTCGATGCGAAAATATCTCCGCCGGACATTACCGCGCGGAAGGAAGGATCCGTCTCGCCTTCAAGGGAATCATCCGTAGCTGCCAGGATCTTCCCCGAAGTGTCCAGAACGCCGCAGTCTACAGGGAGGATCGTCTTCACCTGACGCATGCACTTCTTGATCTCTTCCATATTCACACCTCGCTCTCTGAGCACAGTAATAAGGACTTAATAAAGCCTCATTTAATGATATATTTTTTCGCTATTTGGTGCAAGCACTCAAAAGAAGAAGGCCGGATCACGAAGATCCGGCCTTGCGGTTAATCAGATTGATATCAGATCAGGAAATGATGCTCTGCTCTGTGTCCTTATCGAAGATGTGAACACGGTTAGCATCGATTGCGAGGTCTACTACCTGGCCAACAGAGGACTGTGATGTAGTAGGGTCAACGCGGCATGTGAGAGGCAGAGAACCGTTAACTGTAACGTAGAGGTATGTCTCTGCACCGAGCATTTCGACGACGTCGACGTCTGCAGGGAAAGCTGCCTCAGGGTGATCTGTAACATATGTGGAGTCATCTGTAAGAGCCTCAGGTCTTACACCGAAGATAACTTCCTGTCCGTCACGCTCCATAACTTCCTCAACTGCATATCTCTCAGGGAGCTTGATCGTAACGTTCTCGAATGAGATGAATACGTCA
>CADAOK010000054.1 GCA_902789515.1 Oscillospiraceae bacterium | reverse complement strand
ATTTTCATGCACATATTATACCGATTGTTGACTTTATACGCATTTATTTATAGAATTCTTAATGGCTTGTCAGAGCCGATTATAAATGTTCTTTGACAACTAAATAAACTTTTTGGAGGTGAGTACCAACGTGCCAGACATAGATTTCGGTCTGTTTATTATGGCCATAATCGTTTGTCTGCTGATCGGTGCACTTCTGGGTTTTGGAATAACTGCAATTTACTTTAAGAAAAAGATTTCTAAGGAGCAAAAGCAGCTTGAAGAAGATAAGGCGAAGTCTCAGGACAACGCAAACATTTATCTCGCCAACGCTCAGAAGGAAGCTGAGAACAACAAACGAGACTTACTTTTGCAGGCGAAAGAGGAAGTCTCCCGTGTCCGTTCCGAATTAGAGCGTGATGCCAAGGAGAAGAAACAGGAACTTGCAAGAGAGAGGAACAAGCTTGAGCAGAAAGAGAGCAATCTCGCCCGTATCGAGGCAAGTTATGAGCGCAAGCAGGAAGAGATCGAGAAGAAGCAGCAGTCAGTTGCGGAACTCGAAGCTCGTGCGAAGGATTACGAATCACGCAAGAGAGCTGAACTTGAGAGAGTTTCAGGACTCTCGGTCGCTGAGGCAAGATCACTCGTGCTTGACGAAGCTCAGCGCGAATACAGCCACGACATGGTCGTAATGCTTAAGCAGATGGAAGAGAAGACCAAACAGGATGCCGATAAGATCGCGAAAGATATTATCGCAAGCGCTATCCAGCGTTACGCATCCGATTATGTATCTGAGGTTACTGTATCAGTTGTTAACCTTCCCAACGATGAGATGAAGGGAAGGATCATCGGCCGTGAAGGCCGTAACATTAGAGCAATCGAGACAATTACCGGCGTTGATCTGATCATCGATGATACACCTGAAGCAATCGTTCTTTCTTCATTCGATCCTATCAGGAGAGAGATAGCGAGACTTACCATTGAGAAGCTCGTTGTAGACGGAAGAATCCACCCGGCAAGAATTGAGGAGATGGCTAATAAAGCCCGCAAAGAACTCAATAACACGATCAAGACCGAAGGTGAGAAGGCTGCATTCGACACAGGCGTAATGAATCTTCACCCTGAGCTCATTAAGCTCCTGGGAAGACTCCGTTACCGTACGTCCTACGGCCAGAACGTTCTTCAGCATTCTATCGAGGTGTCATGGCTTGCATCTATGATGGCAGACGAGCTCGGACTTGACAGCAATCTGGCAAGGAGAGCGGGACTTCTGCACGACATAGGCAAGGCTGTTGACTTTGAACAGGAAGGAACCCACGTACAGCTTGGCGTAGACATTGCCAAGAAGTATCACGAATCAGCCAATGTGATCAATTGTATTGAAGCACATCACGGCGATGTGGATGCCCTGACCCCCGAAGCAGTTCTCGTCGCTGCTGCCGATGCTATATCCGCAGCAAGACCTGGAGCGAGGAGAGAGAATCTCGAGACCTACATCAAGAGGATCGAGAAGTTGGAAGAAATTGCCACAAGCTTCGACGGAGTCGAGAAGAGTTATGCCATTCAGGCAGGACGCGAGATCCGCGTAATAGTTCAGCCCGAGAAAGTATCTGATGATGAGATGGTCCTCAAGGCTCGCGATATCTGTAAGAAGATCGAAGAAGAGCTCGACTATCCCGGACAGATCAAGGTAAATGTCATTCGAGAGACTCGCGCAACCGATGTTGCAAAATAATTAGCTAATTTTATATTTGATATATTATTTTGGCATTTGGACTTTGCTTACATCAAAAGAACAAAAGAAGGGACTGCAATGCGGTCCCTTTTTTAATGCTTTCAGGGACGGTTCGTATGTTATAATTCGCCTTATGGAACGTAAAGATTACAGCATTACTCTTATAGCGTTGGGCTGCTCTAAGAACCTAGTTGACTGCGAGTGTATGTCCAAGCTCCTTAAGGACGCGGGTTACACCGTGACTGACGATCTGGCGGCTTCTGATGTTGCCGTCATCAACACCTGCGGCTTCATAGAATCTGCCAAGAGCGAAGCGATCAGCACTATCCTCGATACCGCAGACTATAAGCAGGAAGGCAGGCTCAAGTATATTGTCGCCACAGGATGCCTGTCACAGAGATACGGCAAAGAGATACTTGATGAGATGCCTGAGGTCGATGCTGTTCTCGGAACCGCGCATTACGGGGATATCGTAGAGGTTGTCGACAGCCTCATTAAGAAAGACAATCCCGAGACGGAACTTGTCACGGGAGTTGGCGGACTGTCGCATATGGTGTCAGACAGGGATATATCGACTCCGGGTTATGCCTGGCTCAAGATAGGCGAGGGATGTCTTCACCGCTGCGCATTCTGTGCGATCCCGCTCATCAGGGGCACTTTCGTGTCCAGAAAGATGGAGGATATCATTGCCGAGGCAAAGGTAATAGCTTCCAAGGGAATCAAAGAGATCATCCTCGCAGCGCAGGATACGACCAACTACGGTATAGACCTGTATAAAGAGAAATGCCTGCCTAAGCTCTTGCGTGAACTCAGCAAGATAGAAGGCATCGAGATGATCAGGGTCATGTACGGCTACATGGACGGCATGACTGACGAGCTCATAGATGAGATCGCGGGTAACCCGAAGGTCCTTCATTACTTTGATATCCCGATCCAGCACGGATCTGGGAAGATACTGAAGGCGATGTTCAGGAAAGACACACCTGAGCTCATAACCGGAAGGCTTGAAGCTATCCGGAAGAAGATACCTGATGCCATCATAAGGACCACGGTCATGGTCGGCTTCCCGGGAGAGACGGAGGAAGATTTCGAAGAACTCAAGGCGAACCTCGCGCGTTGGGAATTTGACCGTCTCGGGTGCTTCATCTTCTCACCGGAAGAAGGTACCAAGGCTTTTGACATGCCGGATCAGGTTCCGGATGACGTGAAGCAGAGAAGATACGACGAGATTTATGCCCTGCAGCAGGAAATATCGTCAAAGCTAACAAAGAAGAGGCTCGGAACCACCGTAAAAGTTAATATTGTCTCTGTCTCCGATGATGGTATATTCTATATCGGCCGCAGTTACGGAGAATCTCCGGAAGTCGATCCGGTAATCTATGTAGCGGCTGAGACCGGCGAACTCAATATAGGGGACATAGTCTCCGTTAAGATCGTCGACTGCTCTGATGACTATGACATGACAGGAGTAACAATAGATGAATCTTCCAAATAAGCTCTCGCTTCTCAGGATAATACTCGTGCCGGTAACTATGCTGTTCATGCTGCCGGTAAATATCTACGGCTGGCAGCCGGAAGGATGGAACGCATTCATTAACAGCAACGGAATGACGGTAGCCGCTGCCGTATTCATCATCGCGTCACTGACGGATATGGCTGACGGCAAGATCGCCCGAAAGTATAATCTCATCACAGACTTGGGCAAATTCCTTGACAGCCTTGCGGACAAGATCCTTGTCATAAGCATCATGCTTGCACTGGTATGGCTCGGAAGACTGTCTCCTATTATGGTAATGATCATTATTTTGAGGGAATTTGCTGTATCCGGCCTGCGCATGATCGCCGCTTCCAAGGGCGAAGTCATTGCAGCACGCATGATCGGCAAGGTAAAGACGGTCACACAGATGGTTGCGATCATCTACATCATGTTCGAACCGCTCCTTCTCAAGATATTCGGTCTCGGTTTCAACGGCTATCCGCTCGAGATCTCAGCTGTTACCATCGTTGGAGATGTACTCTTTGACATATGCGTGATCATGACCATTGTCTCGGGAATCGATTACCTGATAAAGGGCAAAAAGTACCTCAAGGGGTAAAATACTTCGATAATCAAAATAATGCCTATTGACATAACTCGAACTTTAATATAAAAACAGTTTGTAGGTTGATTTTAATCACGGAGGTAAATACAAATGACAAACGAAGAACTCTTTAAGAGCATTAAGCAGATGATCGTTGACCAGCTCGGTGTAGACGAGGATAGCATCACAGAGGATTCATCTTTCGTAGACGATCTCAACGCTGATTCTCTTGACATGGTAGAGCTCGTTATGGCTATGGAGCAGGAATTCGATATCGAGATCCCTGACGATGTAGCTGAGAAGGTTGCTACAGTTAAGGATGCTGTAGAGTACGTACAGAGCCTTATCGAGGGCTGATAACAGTTCATTTCAGATAAACTGCAAACACGGCTGAATGTGTGACAAAGCGCATTCAGCTTTTTTATTAAGACTATGACTGATTATTCTGAATTTGAGAGAGCGCTCGGGTATGAGTTTAAGGATAAGTCTCTTCTTGAGGAGGCTTTCACCCATACGACTTATGTTTTCGAGCACGGGGGCGGGCATTGGGAGTCCAATCAGCGCCTCGAGTTCATAGGAGATGCCGTGATCGACCTGATCGTCGGCTGTGAGCTCTATAACATGAAGCCCAGGGAAGGCGAGGGCTACCTGTCCAAAATGCGTGCCATTGTCGTTTGCGAGAGGTCTTTTGCTTCCGTTGCGCGCAAACTCGAGATGGGAAAATACCTTCTTCTCGGCAAGGGCGAGGAGCAGATGGGCGGTGCCGACACGGATTCGACCCTGGCGGACTGTTTCGAGGCGGTTATAGCATCAGTTTATTTTGACGGCGGATACGAAGCGGCAAGATCGTGTATCCTGAAAAATCTTTCCGGGACCATAGACAAAGCGGTTCGCGGCGAGATCTTCCTGGATTACAAGAGCAGGCTGCTCGAATTGGCTCAGACGAAGGGCCGGCAGCACAGCATAAAGTTCAATGTGACTGACGAGCGCGGTCCTGCGCATGCAAAAGAATACGATGTTGAGGTCTATGCCGACGATACTTTCCTTGCCAAAGCCACCGGCAGGAGCAAGAAAGATGCCGAGCAGAAGTGCGCCGAGGCTGCTGTCGGACAATACCTCATTCTTTTCCCCGATAAGTGATATAATTAGTCGGAATTTTGTTTAAAAGGAATTATTGATGTTTCTTAAGAAGTTGGAGCTCCAGGGATTCAAATCATTCCCTGACTATACCGTTATCAAGTTCGAGAAGGGCCTTACTGCCGTTGTCGGACCTAACGGCAGTGGTAAATCCAACATAACTGATGCCGTAAGGTGGGTCCTCGGCGAACAGAGCGTAAAGTCTTTGCGCGGCGGCAAGATGGAGGATGTCATTTTCGGCGGAACGGCTGCACGAAAGCCGATGAATTACTCCGAAGTAACCATTACTTTTGATAATTCCGATAAGTATCTTGATTACGATTTTGCCGAGATACAGGTAACCAGAAGGCTTTACCGTTCCGGCGAATCCGAATACAGCATCAATAAGGTCAACTGCAGGCTCAAGGACATTACTAATCTGTTCCTTGATACCGGTCTCGGCAAGGACGGCTATTCTATAGTCGGACAGGGAAGAGTTGACGATATCCTCTCGCCCAAGTCTGAGGACAGGCGCCGCGTTATCGAGGAAGCATCAGGTATCGTCAAGTACAAGGTCCGCAAGGAAGAAGCGGAGCGTAAGCTTAATTCTACCGAACAGAACCTCCTCAGGATCGACGACGTCCTTAACGAGCTTAACGAGCGTAAAGGTCCGCTTGAGGAGCAGGCAGATAAAGCCCGCGAATACCATAAGGCATACGAAGAACTCAAGGAGCTTGAGATATCTTTGCTTGTTCACAGGATAACCGAGGCTGAGACGCAGATAGGCGGATCCGCTGAGGTCAAGAACCAGCTCGAGAAGGAAATCGAAGAGCAGCAGGATGCATATCTTGAACTGCGTAAGGAGCATCAGACAGAGCTTGCCGAGAGCGAGCATCTTGAAGATGAGATAGAAGATAACAGACAGCTTCTGTCAGACCTTACCGAGAAGGAGCATGAGCTCATTACTGACCAGAAGGTCTCTCTTGAGCGCAAGAGCCAGACTGAAGCCAAGCTTAGTGAAGGTGAGACTGCGAACGAAGACGCGGAGAAGCAGAAGCTTGTTTTCGCCGAGCAGATCAAAGAGCATAACGAGAAGGCGGATAAGCTCCTTGTCGAGGCCAATGATGCCAAGTCCAAGGCGGAGGCTATCGCTGAAGAAGAGAAAGAACTCTTCAAGACATACGAAGAATCTGAACTCAGCAGAAAGAGCCTGAACAGCGCCGTTGATAAGAAGACACAGGAACTCTTTGATATCAGGACCAAGGTGTCAGAGTCAAAGACCCGTATCGAGGGTATGGATGCCAGGATCAGGGAACTGTCTGAGGAAAGGCAGAATGCTGCAGGTAACCTCGAGGCACTCGAAGGCGAGCTCGAAGCCAAAGACCGCAACCGTGTGGACATGAAAACCAAGAAGGGCGAGGTCAAAGCTGATATCGACAAGCGCAACACTAAGCTTGAGGAATTGAGAGGCAAGCAGGTCGAGCTCAACCAGTTCTTCGATGAGAATAACAGGAAGCTTTCAGCAGATGAGGCAAGGCTCAAGACTTTAAAGGACTTGGAGCGCCGCAAGGAAGGTTATCAGGAGTCGGTCCGTAAGCTCGTTGCCGAAGCGGAGACTGACGGCAGTGTAAGAAAGCGCATCGTCGGCATCCTCGGTGACCTCATTACCACTGATTCCAAGTATCAGACTGCAATCGAGATCGCACTCGGCAACAGCATACATAATATCGTTACCAAGACTGAGGAAGACGCTTCAAGACTCATCGGAGTCCTTAAGGAAAAACACCTCGGCCGTGTTACATTCCTGCCTATCGAGAACATCAAGCCGCGTGACCTGGAGCAGACTCTGCAGGACAAGGCCATGGGCGAGGATGGTTATATCGGAATCGCTTCCGAACTCGTTAAATGCGACAAGGAACTCGAAGACATCGTATCCAACCTTCTGGGAAGGATTATCGTGTCGGATGACCTTGATTCTGCTAGGCGTATTGCTTCGAGGATCAAATACAACGCGAAAGTAATTACCCTGAGCGGCGATTCCGTAAACACGGGCGGATCCCTTACCGGCGGAAGCGTTAAGAAGTCAGGTGTGGGTATCCTCGGCAGGGCAAAGGAGATAGACAGCCTTACCAAGTCTATTGCAAATCTCGAAGAGAAGCTTGCCAATTCCGAAGAACAGCGTCAGGAGGTCGATGACGGCATCGGCACGTTGAAGCGCGAACTCGAGATGCTCGGCGAACAGCTCAAGTTCTATACACTTGAGGAAGTCAAGGCTGAGAACGAGTATGCAAACATCGAAGAGAAACTCAAGACGGCAAAGGAAGACTCGGCAAGCTTCGATGAGAATATAAGCCAGCTGTCCAAGGATAAGCTGAGGCTCGAGGAAGACATCGACGAAATGGTCAGGATTGAAGCTGAGATAGAAGACGAGCTCGCAGAATTCAAGGACAGCATCGAAGAAGGCGATCAGAAGGCCAAGGAATTCAATGAGAAGCTGGCTGCTCTCCGCGAGAAGCAGGCCGAGTATGTGACTCTGACCGACAGGAAGATCGCGGAGCGCAACGGTGTGCTTAACCTTGTTGACCATATCAAAGGCCAGATACAGCAGACGGATCTTGCTATTGCAAGCAAGAAGGCAGAGATGGAAGAGATCAGGACCCAGCTCGGTCAGATCGATAAGGAGATCTCAGGTTTCGATAAAGAACTCGATAAGATCCGTGCGCAGGAGAAGGTCTACGAAGATAAGGTTGCTGAGCTTTCCGGCAAGAGGGAAGAGATCAGCGGCAAGATCTCCACATTCGGCGAGAGGCTTGCCAAAGCATCCGATGAGATTAACAATCTCCAGAATAAGCTAAATACTCTTGTCGCCAAGTACGACAGGTATTTCACTGAGATCGACCTCGATAAGAACAAGCTTTGGGAAGACTATGAAGTCACTTATGATAACGTGAAGGAATCCGCGAAGCCCGTCGAGAAACCCGGAGATCAGGCTAAGCAGATAACTTCTTTGAAGAATAAGATCAAGCAGATCGGTCCTGTTAACCTGGGTGCTATTGATGAGTTCAAGGAACTGTCTGAGAGACTCGACTTTATGAACTCACAGCGTGAGGATATCGAGAATGCCAAGAAGGATCTTGAGAAACTCATTGCCGAACTCATCTCCGAGATGGAGACCCAGTTCAGTGAGCACTTCAAGATAATCAACGAGAACTTCAAGCAGGTATTCGTCGATCTCTTTGGCGGCGGTACCGCAGAGATCGTGTTGGATGGAGAAGATGTTCTTAACTGCAACATCGAGATCAAGGCTCAGCCTCCGGGAAAGACACTTAAGACACTGACTCTGCTTTCCGGCGGTGAGAAATGCCTTACGGCAATCGCATTGCTGTTTGCCATCCTTGAGCTTAAGCCTTCACCGTTCGTTATCCTCGACGAGGTCGAGGCGGCCTTGGATGACGCAAACATCGTAAGATTTACGGACTTCTTAAAGCGTTACAGCAGAAAGACTCAGTTCATGGTAGTCACGCACCGTAAGGGTACGATGGAAGCCTGCGACCAAATCTACGGCGTTACTATGGCTGAGCGCGGTATCTCTAAGATACTTTCCATGGAGCTTGACTGATGGGATTATTCGAATCGTTCAAAAAGGGGCTTGAGAGCACAAGGAACTTCTTCAGCAGCGGGTTTACGAGACTCGCGGCCGGAAGCGGGCATTTCGATGAGGATATGCTTGATGAGCTCGAAGAACTGCTCGTCAGGGCAGACTGCGGTGTTCCGGCTTCAGAAGAGATTATCGACGGGGTCAAGGCCGACATCAAGAAGACAGGCGACGACAGTCAGGATGCCGTATATGGTTCGGTCAGACGCAAGATGCGCGAGATCCTTGGCGATAAGCAGAGTTATGAGTTGGTTCCCGGACAGCTGAACATACTTCTCTTGATCGGCGTTAACGGCACCGGCAAGACGACCACTGCCGGCAAGCTCGCTCTCAGATACAAGAAGCAGGGGAAGAAGGTAATACTTGCGGCGGCTGATACTTTCCGTGCTGCGGCTGTAGAACAGCTCAAGGCCTGGGGCGAGAGGACGGATACGACCGTTATATCCCAGGGCAGTGACGGTGCGGATCCCGCGGCAGTCGTTTTCGACGCGGTTCATGCTGCTGTCGCACGTAAAGCAGACCTGCTTATAATCGATACCGCAGGAAGGCTCCATAACAAGAAGAACCTCATGGATGAGCTATCCAAGATAAGAAGGATAATCGTCAGGGAAGCACCTGATGCTTCACTGAAGTCGCTTCTCATCATTGATGCGACCACGGGTCAGAATGCCGTGCTCCAGGCGGAGGCTTTTGCCGAGGCGGCAGAGCTCGATTATATCGGCATAACCAAGCTCGACGGCAGCGCGAAAGGCGGTGTCGCTATATCTGTTGCATATAACACCGGAAAGCCGGTGGTGCTGGCAGGTCTCGGCGAGGGCGAAGAGGACCTTGTCGATTTCGACCCCGATATTTTCATAGATTCCCTTACGGAAAAGTAAAGTATTTTCCCGTTTGCGGACTACCGTTTGCGCAGCCTGAAAAATGTGGGGATTTTCGGAATATTTTGATTGCCAAACCATATTGTTATCTGTATAATCTTTGCGGTAAATTCCAAATCAATGTTTATATTTAATAAGGAGGAACCATAGTCATGCCTTTAACGACTTCCTGGTTAATCGTACTCGGCGTAGTTGTGCTTGCACTTATCTACGTTGCGTTCAACTACTTCCGTATTAAGAAAATGCCTGAAGGAACACCTGAGATGATCGAACTTTCCGGTATCATCCGTTCCGGTGCGCAGACATTCCTTAAGACGGAGTACAAGAGCATCGCCATCGTGGTAGGTGTTGTTGCCGTTATCTTCACACTCTTTGTTGAGAAGACAGCAGGTATCACATTCCTTATGGGTGCGCTGATGAGCTCTATCGTTTGCGTTCTCGGTATGCAGAGCGCTACTTATGCTAACGTTCGTACATCGAACAAGGCAAGAGAGAGCCTTTCGATCGGTGAGACCGTTAAGGTTGCACTTTGCGGCGGTTCCATCAGCGGCCTTGCAGTTCAGGGCTTCGGTATGCTGGGACTTCTTGCAGTTCTCCTTTGCTTCGGCGGCGTAAAGCATGATGCAGAGAGCACAGGCCTTATCGCAGGTCTTACATGCAATCCCTACATCATGAGAATATCCACATATTCTCTCGGCTGCTCCATCGTTGCTATGTTCAACCGTGTTGCAGGCGGTAACTACACAAAGGCTGC
>CADAOK010000053.1 GCA_902789515.1 Oscillospiraceae bacterium | reverse complement strand
ACCGCCAGCAGCGCATCCAGCGAAAGAAACGAGGAGCATAGCTGAGCAAAGAACTGTTCCAAGTACTTTGGTTAATTTCATCAGAAATTCCTCCTAAAAGATAATTTTGGTGGCCTGCCACCGATTACAACTTATCATTAGGAGGGTAGGAAAATCATATCGAAAATCTGTAAATTTTAGCGAAAATAACAAGTGCGCAATCGGTTGTTAGCACATTTTTGTAATCAAATTCAAAAAGTAAAGCAGATTTGTGCTATTCAGTCGGTGTTGAGGCATCGCTGCTCTCAGATACTTCTTCTAATACTTCTTTATCATCATCGACATTCATATAGACGTCTTCCCTTTGATGGAATCCGCTGTCGATGATCACTTCGTCAAGATTGTCCTGATCGACCGCAACCGGTTCGATCGCCACATAGCAAATATCGTATGTGCCGTCGTTAAAGAGTGTGCTGACACCTATGTCCTCGCCTTTCGCGAGCTTAACAGCGTATTCCGCCGCGAGCTTGGCGAGCTTCTCCACAGGCTTGTAGACCGTCATGAGCTGCGTGCCCTCGACGATCCGCTGGCATGCCTCGAGTTCTGCGTCCTGGCCAACGACCTTGATCTTGCCCGCAAGACCTCTCTCTGCCAACGCATGGACAGTCTCGCCGGCAAGTGCATCGTTGCCGCACATGATGGCATCTGCCTCCGAGATAATGTCGATGTTGTCATTCACAAAATCATACGCCAGCTCGGCACGCCAGTTATCGCAGTTATACGACAGCAGAATGTTCTCATCGTACTCCTCACAAATTGATTCGAACCCCTCCATGACCTGGGCGACATTGTAATCGCTTTCGGGACCCATTATCTCCACAATGTTTCCGCCTTCGCCGATCTCTTCGCATATAGCCTGAGCCATATAGCTTCCGACCGCCTCGTTGTCGAAAGAGATATACAGGTCGGCATTGGCGTTCCTGACTATTCTGTCGTAGCAGATGACAGGGATACCGGCATCCTTGGCTGCTTTGATCGCATCGGTCAGACCGTCGGCATCTATGGTAACGATAACTATCGCATCCACACCGATGCCGATAAAGTATTCTATCTGTTCTATCTGGGCATCCATCTCGCCGTTGGCGGACTGGACGTTGACTTCGGCTCCCAGTTCATTGGCGGTCGCACAGAACACGTCGCGGTCCCTGGTCCAGCGCTCGATAACATACGAGTCGAAACTGAGCCCTATGGTAAGCACATCCTCCGCCTGCGACGGAACGGCTGCGGGACTTGTCTGGTCTTTGCCGCACGCGGCGCCGATAAAGGTAAAACAGACGGCCATTACAGCCGCAACGAAAGTGCGAATCTTCCTCATCCTTTAAGCCCGTCCTTATATTCTGTCGGTGTCATGCCTGTGTTCTTCTTGAATATCCTGGAGAAATAATTCGGATCACTGTATCCGACCTGGCTGCAGATCTCCTTCATTGACTTGGAAGGATCAGAGAGGAGTTCCTTGGCTTTCTCGATCCTCAGGTTCGTCAGATAGTCTATGAACGTAACTCCGGTCTTGTTCTTGAACAGCTTGCTGAAATAGTACGGGCTTATATCCGTCTGTCTGGACATGCCCTCGAGCGAGAGATCCTGGTCATAGTGTGTATCAATGTATTCCTTTGCCTTGGCAACGGCGTCCGACTGGGAATCGACGTTGGAGGAATTGATCATGATCACCGCACTCTCGATGTGCTTGATAAACCACAGCCTCAAAGAATCCAGACTCTCGATATTGCAGACCTCGGGAAGATATTCGCTCCTTCCTCTGAACTTGTACACATGACCGCCCTTGCCGTATGCGATCTGCTCTGCCCTTAACACGAACTCCAGTACCTTGAGCCTGATGTCCGACAGGGATCCGCCCGACCCGTTCTTCATCCAGTCGAAGAACCTGCTCGCCTCTGCTTCTGCCGCACGGATGTCGCCGGTCTGAATGGCAGAGAACAATTCTTTCTCGTCCTTCATCGGATAGTTGTCTTCGTATTCGCATCCGACCCTGACATCGTCAGAGTGAGCTACCCTCTCCGTGGAATTAACCAGACAGGCAAGCGCCTCACTGTAAGAATCGGCCATAGCCCTTATGGGGCGGACACTTCCGATACCGATCCTGAAGTTGATCCCGAGCCGGTCATCCAGCCTGTGGCTCATCTGCCTTGCCTGTTCTACGATCTCCGAACGCTTGGCAAGAGAGAGTTCATCCTTGTCATAAGGAACGAGGACGGGAAGCTTGTTGCCCATTACGGAACCGACGATACACTTAAAGTAGTCTTCGATGATGAGCCTTATGTCGGTATAGTTCTTCTGTGTCTCGATGCTGGCGGGGACGGCGCCGGTCATGTAGTTGCCGACCTGCTCCTTGCCGCTGACGATGACTATCATGTATCCGAACTTCTCTGATATTCCGAGGAGTGACATGTAGTTGTCGATATTCTCCTGGAAATGCTCGTGGAACAGAAGGTCCTGGATAAGGCCGTTCTCTATTATCGGCATTATCGTCTCGAACTTCTCCTTGATCTCGAGTTCCTCCTTGCGGGACTGGCGTTCCTTGTCGACCTCGGCCATGGCCTTGGAGAGGACATCCGTTATCTTCTTCTTGTCGAAAGGCTTGTTCAGGTATGCGAGAACACCAAGGTCGATCGCCTCTTTGGCATAGTCGAACTTATCGTAGGCGGACAGAACAATGAATACCGTCTTGGAATTCGTCTTCCTTATCTCACGCATCGCATCAATACCGTTGATGCCGGGCATCTGGATGTCCATGAATGCAATGTCGGGACGGAAAGTCTCGGCGAGTTCGATGACGCTCCTTCCGGTCTTTGCTGTCTCGATCTCAAAGCTTCCGGGGAAGCTGCTGTCGATAATATACTTGAGCGAATCGATGACGATGCCTTCGTCGTCGGCAAGCATTATTCTGTACATAAATCCTTCTCCATCGGTATTCTGATTATCACGCTGGTACCCTCTCCCGGGGTGCTCCTGATCTCGATCTTCTCCTTTTTGTCGAAGAAGATATCGAGTCTTGAGATAACGTTCGCAAGACCTACGCTCTTCTCTTCGGCGGGCTCGCCGTCCGTTCTCTCATGGGGCTGCCTTGCCAGGATCTTGTCTATCAGCCCTTCATCCATTCCGGTACCGTTGTCGCTGACCTCGATGCAGGCAAAACCGTCTTCTTCATACAGCGACAGCACTATCTGTCCCTGCCTGTCCTCGAGATTCATGATCCCGTATTTGACGGAGTTCTCGACGATAGGCTGGATTATCATGCTCGGTATGACGACTCCCGTAAGGCTCTCGTCAATATCCTTGGAGAACTTGATCTCGCCCGAATACCTTACGTTCATGATATAGATATAGCTGTCGACGAGTTCGATCTCCTCGGAGATCTTTACCTGCTCGTTGTCCTTCTTGACATTATAACGGAAAAAATCAGCCATGTTGCTGATGTACTCTCCGGTCCTGTCAGCGCCTTCGACCATGGCAAGCTGCGCACCTGCATTAAGCGTGTTGAACAGGAAGTGCGGGTTGATCTGAGCCTGGAGATACTTGAGCTGGGCGTCCTTCATCTGGTTTTCCATAAGAAGGCTCTTCTCCTTCATGGCGCTCTCGGTAACCATCTGCTCCCTGATCTTGGCGATGTATTCCTTTATGCTCGCGAGCATCTGGTTGAATGCCCTGGTCACATTGCCGACCTCATCGTTGGTATGTATCTCGAGCGGTGCGACATTCTCAAGTCCGCCCCGTGATATCTCATTTGCTTTATCAGACAGACTTGTAAGAGGTCTTGTTATCGTACCCGTAAGCAGGACGATAAGAAGAATGTTCATGAGGGAGACTATGACAAAGATCGAGAGCGTAAGGATTTCGGAATACCTGAGTGATGCGATAAGCGCATTGAAGCTCTCGGAGTTGATACGGAAAGTCTCGTTGTTGAGGCTGTAAATGTATGTGTTGAGCGCATCGTACATATCGGAGCACTCTTTGTAATACTGCGTGTATTTCTCAATGTTGCGTCCGCGCTTGGCCTTGACGGCATTCTCGGCAGTCAGCAGGTAGCTCTCCGCCATCTTTCTGATGTTGCGTTCACGGAGCTTGTATACATTGTCCGTGGGCATGTTGTTAAGCTCCTGGATCTCCTCGGCAATCTCCTGGGAATACTTGTAGTAGAGCTCCAGGTCATCCGTACTCTTTGTCTCAAGGAATCCGGTCAGACCGGCATGGACCTGTGTCAGGTCATCCGACAGCTCGTTGAGGCTGATGTTCGTCGAGTAGACCATATCGATCCTGGCGAGCATGCTGTTGAGGTTAATGTATACAAACAGGTTTACCCCGAATGCGATCATCGAGGTCACAAGGAAGATAAGGACCAGTTTGTACCTTATCTTAAGGTGGCGGAGGCGTTCTCTAATCCGTTTCATCTGCCGCCTCCGTGTCTGTATCCGTCTTGATGTAATCAGACACATTGTCCGCATTGATGAGGACATAATCCGTGCCGAAATAACCGTTAACGTTACCCATCTCGAAATACTCGTTAAGCGCAGTAACACAATACTCGGCAACCTGCTGGGTATCAACGCTGAACGTGGCTTCAATGGCTCCTCTGTCTATACCTTCCAGAACGGTGTCGGAATCGTAGTAACCGATGATCGTGGTCGTGCCGACACAGTTCTTGTCGACAATGTATTGGTATGCGCACCGGGTGTTTATGTCGCTTAGACAAACAAGTATGTCCGGCATGGAATCGTATTCATCCAGGATGTCGATGATCTTCTCCTCAGCGCTGAAAGCCGAATCCGATTCGATAACGGCAGAGCTGAGCTCGATATTGCTCCCGCTGAGCTTCTCCTGTATCGCCATGTAGAGCGCTGTTTCATTGCTGTCACCGGAACTCATGAGAACAAGGGTCGTAACCGCGTCCTGTCCTTTATCTGCCGCAGCCTCGAGCACCAGATTGCCGTACTCGGTACCGGCGCTGTAGTTATTCATTCCCACGAAACTGCATCTGACTGAGTTGGATGCGTCGGACATGACGGTTACAACGGGGATCCCCGCATCGCTGGCCTTGGCTATCAAGGCAGCCGTCTCTTCGGAATCGTCTCCTTCAAGGATTATTCCGGACACCTTCGATTTGATCGCGATCTCCATGAGTTCTTCCTTGGTATAGCTTGTTACGAGGTCATCACCGAGGCGTTCGACGTAGCAGTCATTCTGCAGGCCGTATTCGCGGAGATCCTGGTACAGGTTGTCCGATACTGTGCTGTCCGGACTGTCTGCGATATACACATACAGTTTTGAGTAAGTCGTATAATCGTCGATTCCGGAAGCCTGATAAGCGTTGACCTGGATATAGAAAGTGATAAGCCCCACTATGGTCAGGGCAAGCAGGATTATGGTAGATGCAGACAATATTCCCAAGAACAGTCTGTTCCTGTTTACCTTCTTTCTCACGAGGGACCCCTTTATATTATTGTTATAGCTAATGCTAACAATAGCACAAAGGGATTTTGTTTATCAATGATTTAACAATGTTACTCTGCGGGTTTTACGACATCTTCGATCATGAATGCAGAGTATTCTTCCGTTCCGACGGTCTTTGAAGGAGCTTTGCCGCCCATATATCCGAGGAACATGTTGGCTGCAAAGCCGAAAGCGACGAGCAGACATACGCTCGCAAGAGCGATTATCGCTGAGGTAAATATCGGTTTCCTGTCTTCATTGCTGTAGCTGTAGTTCGCTGAATCATACATTTTGATTACTCCTTTGGTTTACGGGTGTAGAGAATAAAGCACCCGATGCCTTAAAACCCGACAATCAATAGGCAAAAGGACGGCAAAAATGTGGCATCAGTTACATTAATATTACAGGGAGTAACTTTTGCTTATTAAGTGTATACTTGTACGGGAGGTATGAGTAATGACAGAGGGTAACAGTATGAGGTACAACAGAATATGTTGCAGGACAGCTGTCTGCTTGGCGGCGTTTTTCGCCGTTACTTTTGTTATCGGTACCTTCTTTGATGAGGTGATAGCCCGTGCGGTCTTTTCCGGCGGCAATGTCCCGGCCCTGATCATATCAACGTTCGGCATATATCTCTTCGGTGCGGCATATGCATTCTATTTCGGAGCCGCACTCAGCCAGGCCCAGAAGATCATCGTAGCTCTTAAGCGCCACCTGTACTCTGTTGTCGTACTCCTTCTGGGCACGGTCACGGTAATCGTCTGCGGCGGAGCCATATTGGATATCAACAACCTCGGCGGTATATTCCCGCAGATGCAGCGCAGCGTTCCCCTGATAATGGCGGTGTTCCTTGTTGCCCTGTTGCCAATAGCTCTGATCGGATTCTTTCTGGGAAGGAAGATCGACGATCCGATGCTGGGCAGACGCATCGTTCTGATGCTTAACTGCATGACGGTGCTGTTTATTATCTACGAGAGTATCAAACTGGGTTTTCCGCGTCCGAGATTCAGGCTTATACAGGAGAATATCGGAGGCATCGGGTTCCATGCCTGGTATGATCCGATCCAAAATAAGAACGAACTGATCGATGCTTTCAGCATCAATGCGGATAATTTCAAGTCATTTCCGAGCGGACACACAGCCAATGCCGTCATGAGCATAACGATTCTGCCGGGGCTTGCGATGGTTATCCCGGGACTCAGGAAGAGAAGGCCTGTCCTGTTCATCACAGGCATCGTAATCGGATTTGTCGTCCTCGCATCAAGAATGATCCTCGGCGCACATTTCCTTACCGATGTATCCTTCGGCGGATTTATCGCTTCTGTTATGTCTGCGGTCTATTACAAACGCGAAGGAACTATATTTGTAAAATAAGATTTCCCGCTTTACAGGGAATTCAGCCTGGTTTATAATTCCCCCATGCACAATTACGGTTTTACAAGCTTTGACTTTACTTTTTTTGCCTTTACGAAGAGCAAATGATTGTCACTGCCTGAATAACCGAGATTAACAACAAGACTCTTACGCCCCGCAGTGATAATCGCTCGCGGGGCGTTTTATATTTTCCGAGGAGGCCGGACTTATGGCAGCAGAAACAAACGAACAGAGGATCAGGACTATCGACAAAGAGGTGGCTAAGCTCCTGCAGGAGCGCCTTGAACTCGGCGCAGGCGGGGCACAGGATTCACAGTCGGCATTATCGTCCAGGAGCTACGAGAGAAGCTTCATGAACGAACTGGAACGCGAATATCCCGGATCACGCGGATATGAGCAGATCCTGTTCCAGACGATCTTCAACCTTTCCCATTCCTACCGGGCCACATCGGGCCGCAGCGAGAGCGACCTGGCCGGGAAGATAAACACGGCCATAGAGACAACGCCCAAGCTCTTCCCTTCTTCTGCTATGGTCGCATGTCAGGGTATCGAGGGCGCATATTCGCAGATTGCCACGGACAAGATCTTCTCACATGCGAACATAATGTATTTCCGCACATTCGAAGGCGTCTTCCAGGCAGTCGAGAACGGCCTGTGCGAATTCGGCATCCTCCCGATCGAGAACAGCTCTTACGGGTCTGTCACGCAGGTATACGATCTTATGGCAGACCACAAGTTCCACATCGTCCGCGACTACAAGCTTCTCATCCGCCACTGCCTTGTGGTCAAGCCCGGCACGAAGCTCGAAGATATCAGAGAGGTGTACTCCCACAATCAGGCTATCGGCCAGTGCAGCATGTTCCTCAAGGAGCATTCAGACATCAAGGTAAATATTGTGGAGAACACCGCCGTCGCGGCACGCATGGTCGCGGATTCAGACAGGAATGATGTCGCTGCGATATCATCCATGGACTGCTGCAGACTGTATGGCCTTGAATCGATATCTGACCGTATCCAGAACACCGATCACAACTACACACGCTTCATCTGCATAACAAAGGATCTGAGGATATATCCCGGCGCATCCAAGACATCCGTTATGCTGACACTCGGGCATACCCCGGGAGCGTTGGCAGATACTCTGACCAGCTTCTCCTCTCTCGGATTAAACCTCACGAAGATCGAGTCCCGCCCGCAGGCAGGTTCTGATTTCGAGTTCCTGTTCTATCTGGATTTCGATGCGTCCGCATACTCGGAGGAAGTGGTCTCGCTCCTGTGCAGGCTTGATTCCGAACCGGGTAAGTTCGCATACCTCGGAACCTATATCTGATATGGTGTCTGTGTTATAATCCCCTTGGGAGTATAGGACAGTTCGTATGGAACAGGGGGTAATGTTATGAAAACATTTTGCGACTATTGCGGAAGCGCCATAGACGATACTGCGGAGAAGTGTCCGAATTGCGGTGCGGTCAACCAGCACATGCAGCGTTCCGGCAACCAGGTCCCGAAAACAATCGAAGAACTGCAGGCTTTCGCAGCTGCCAACAACATACCGCTCGAGAAGATGCGTTTCTTCATCGGCATCGATTACAAGGAACCCCGCGCTTTTGGTATCTACAAAGAACCTAACGGCAACTGCGTCGTCTACAAGAACAAAGGAGACGGCACGCGCGCCATCCGTTATCAGGGTGCCGACGAAGCCTATGCCGTCAATGAGATCTACCAGAAGATGAAGGCCGAGCTCTTAGAGCGCAAACAGGCCGATATCAACAACGGAAGAAGGACTTCCGGTGTAACGCCCGTAAGATCTTCTTCAAAAAAGAAGAGTTCCGGCTGCGGAGGTCTGGTAACAGGCTGCAGTACGGGAATAGTGATCTTCCTGGTCATCATGATCATGATCGTCGCATTCGTCAATTCGCTCGAAGACGGCAAGACTCCGAAGAAGGGTTATTACGATTACAACGGTGATGCTTACTATTACAGCGGCGGATCCTGGTACACTCCGGATGACGACGGTGAATGGGTAGCGAATTCAAATATACCCGACAGGCTCGAAGAGAACTATAACGACTATTTCGAAGCCAAGGACTACTACAACCTCGACGACGACTATGCCGAGAACGTCGTAGAGTATGAGACAGAAGCCTATTCTTCCAACGACTATGACAACGATGACAGCTGGAATGACAGCAACTGGGACGATGACGATTGGGATTACGACTACGACAGTTACGATTCGTACGATTCAGACTGGGATTCGGACTGGTAATACCGTTAGACAGATGCAGTAAAAAAGGCTCCCATCCGGGAGCCTTTATCGTTTTATCTCAGTGTTCCATTCTCCACTTGATGCATCTTTCCAGATACTCGACGTACTCGGGATTTTTGCACATGCCCTTGCCTTCGGAATCCGATACCTTGGCAACATCCATTCCGTTGCAGAATGTGGTCTTCATGACGATATTCAGAGGCTCCGCATCCGTATCGTTTGCAATGTATGTGCCGATACCGAAAGCCACCTTCGCCTTATCCTTGAAGTATTCGTATATTGCCGTTGCCTTCTCGAAATTAAGGCTGTCAGAGAACAGCAGCGTCTTTGTCTTCGGATCGATCCCGAGAGACTTATAGTGAGCAATCATCTTGTCGCCCCACTCATACGGATCGCCGCTGTCGTGTCTTACGCCGCTGTAGAGCGTGGCATAAGTGAGCTTGAAATCCCGGAGGAAGCAGTCTGTCGTGATGGCATCAGTGAGCGCCGTACCGTTAAGGATACCGTATTCCTTTACCCAGCAGTCGAGTGCATACCAGTTGGAGTAAGCGGGGTTGTGCTTGTGATTGCCCTGGCCTACGCACATGATCCACTCGTGAGCCATCGTTCCTACCGGTGTGACATTGTGCTTCTTTGCAAGATAGACATTGGAAGTACCAACACAGTGCGACGGACCCAGGTCTCTTGTGCACAACTCCTTGACGGCAAGATCCTGAGCTTCTGCCGAGAGTCTTCTTCTCATTCCGAATTCACTGAAAACTCCGATATTCCACTCGCCGCTCTGGAGCTTGCTGATCTTATCGTCGAGTCTCTTGCGGAAAGAATCCATAAGGGTATCGTAATCGTACTGCATGCGGAAATAGACTTCATTAACGATGGCAAGAGTCGGGATCTCATACATGGATGTATTCAGCCATGTACCGGTCGTCTCGATGGACGGCTTCCAAAGTCTGAGGAACATAACATAAGAACTCTTGATCCATGTAATGGACTGAAGGTAATCGAGTTCCTCGTCGGTAAATCTCAGATCGCAGTATGCCTTGATCTGATCTTTGATCTCCTCGACCATCTCTGGAGTAAACTTAACGTCCTTGTTCCTGCACCTGAACGTCCAGGTGGTCCTGTAGTCAGTGAACTGATGGAATATCGCCTGTCCCATGCTGAACTTGTACATGTCAGTCTCAAGCAGACTGTTGATTATACGGTGGAGTCTCATAATACTTCTCCCTTATCTCATTTTATTGGTAACTAATATTGTAATGCTTTGGTTAGGGAATTCAATCCTGATGGTGTATTCCCAGCGCATCGCAGTCCAGGGTGTCGCCGGGGATCGAGTAGTCATATTCGGTTATCAGGAATCCTTCCAGACCGATCTCTTCCAGATCAAAAGCGACCAGCGTTCCGTATTTCGGATCAGAGAAGAAGAAAAACTCGGTATCGTAAGCAGCCTCATCCGTACAGCCCAACTTCCTCAGCCTCTCCATGTCTTCAGTGTTTACATAGGACTCCGGCAGGCCGTAAATGGACGCCTTGTATTCGGCATCCGGGAATACGCTCTGCACATAGTCTATGACATCATATACATTGTTGCCACTCCACTCGTCCGTCCCGCCGTTCAATACGCCAAGATAAGCCGAACCGTCTTCCGCAAAGACCAGATATGTGAGTTCAAGAAGCTCCTTCACATCGTAGCTGTCGACAACAGCATCAACTGCCCTGGCGACTTCTTCCGCCTGTCCCGGCGCAGGCCTTTCCTCGAAAAGGATTTCCCCTAAGTTGTCTTCTATCGTCACGCCGTATTCTTCTTCGATGTCATCCAACTCGTCGCGGGCATTATCGCGGATATAATCGATATAAAGGTTGGTAAAATCCGAACTTGTATATTCGGTATATCCGAAACTGCTTCCGTCGAGATTCATCTCGTTCAGCGTTGATGTAACCGTGTACTCGATGCCGGTATCCTTATCTATAAGGTATACAGTTCTGACCTTGTCGTTGCCGCTGCCTTTAACTTCTTCCTTTACGAACTCACAGTCGCCGAATTCGCTCTTTGCATACGAGATAAGCGACACTTTGCTCCTGACCGAACAGGAGCAGAAAAGCATTGCACAAAGACAAACGATAAATACTGTCAGAACATGTTTCTTCATGACAGTATTATATCTCAATTAATTCTTCAATTCATAAAGACCGTGACGGTTGCAGTATGCGTAGAACTTTCTGACGCAGCTGATCTTGAACCTCGCCTCACAGGCACCTTCCGGATAGAGCTTTACGAACTGCACACCCTGATCCGATACCGCAGCCAGGAAAGATATGTAGTGGTCCTTCGTCATCGGATGACCGACCGTAACATAGTATTCGTCTTCAATTATCTCTTTGCTGATGACATGATCTTCATCCGGGACTTCCGCTTCCAGCGGAGGCAAGGTAATGCCGCAGCAGCTTACCACCGCTTCACCTGAAGCCTGTATCACGTTCCCGCATACGGGGCATACATAGAACTTTCCTCTCGACATGTTCGATGAGCGGTTAAGATTCCTGATATCCTCACCTGAAAGCAATTCGATAACGGATATGTCCAACGCTTTTGCAATCGGTTCGATAAGACTTATATCGGGGAACCCCTGTCCCGTCTCCCACTTGCTGACCGCCTTGCTGCTGACAAAGACCTTCCCGGCCAATTCTTCCTGCGTCATGTTTTTCTTTTCGCGGAGTCTGCGAATGACAGCTCCGGTTATATATTTGTCCATGTCTGTTTCCTCCTGATGCTACCAAGATAACACGGCCTGTCCCGCAGTGTTACCCACGCATCGTGGAGTGCTACAGAAGGAACGACTTCAGCTGCGGAAGGATTCTTTCCGCTTCTTTGCGGCCCATCAGGTATGCTTTCTCGAGTTTGCCGGGATCTTTCTCCCTGTGTCCGCCCTTCCTGTTCCCTGTCTTCTATCTCACGGAGCTGCCTGTTATACATCTCGTGCCGATTAGCCATGCCTTCCGCTATTGCAGGATACTTGCGGAGAGCCGCTTTCATTACCGCAGGAGCTTTTTTCTTTATATACCCCGCAGGCTGTGTAAGGACAATGACATTGCGGTTATATCCGAGGCTTTCCATATACTTAAAAGGGATCGAATCCGCGATGCCTCCGTCCAGATAATAGTTTCCTCCGATCTCCACAGGTTTTGAAGCTATCGGCATCGACGCAGAAGCGCGCATCCACAGCATGTCGTTCTCGCCTCCGTCTGAACATTTATGATAGACACACTTACCCGTCTTTACATCTGTCGCGCCGACATAGAATTCCATCGGATCGTTCCGGAATGTCTCTCTGTCGAAAGGGTCTAACACATCCGGT
>CADAOK010000052.1 GCA_902789515.1 Oscillospiraceae bacterium | reverse complement strand
CCGTCGCCATCGCATTCCATCATATGGAGGATGGCGTACAGAACTTCCTTGCGGAGCGCGAGCCCCTCACTAAACGGGTTAATCAGAAGCCCTGAGAGGTCATCCCGCTCGAGTGCCTCTATCACGGTCTCGAGAATCGGCCTGTCAATAATCTCGTGATTCTCGTCCAGACCCTCAATCTCCGCACACTCCGTATAGAGAGGCATCCACTGCTCGCCGTGCTCGTCCTCGATGAGGCAGACCTTCTGCGGGAATTCATCATCGTGTTCGAATACATCCTCCAGCTCGACATTCCCGTCCAGAGTCCAACAGATGTTGGTAACAATCATCAGCGGTGCCGGCGAAGTGCCGTTCTCCTTGATTCGCATCATAATCTGCACAGCCAGTTCCAGCAAATCCTCCGGTTCGTCGCTCGCAATGAACTTCTGAGCCGTCTCCTTGATGTAAACATCATTCATAAGTTCGTCCATACTCTTCATCAGCAGATACCTCCTCTGTTAATCTCGTCTGCCTTGTCAGCGCCCAGGGACCAAAGTGCCTCCTTAATCCTCTGTTCCTCTGTTTTGGGCTGTGCCACATAATCCTTGTTCCACTTGCTGTTCTTAACGTACTTCTGTGTTACCGAACCCATGAGTCCGTTGCGCCCCTGCTTGATGGAAGCCTTGAAAGCCTTCATGGCCGGGATGTCTGACTCATGCCAGCACCTGTTCCTGTGAGGTCCGACCCTGAAGAAATCAGGGAGGTTCTTCGCTGCCGGATGCTCCGGATTCTGCGCCTTCCAGCGGTACCATGAGGAAATCGTCGGTACGCTCGAATCGATGAGCACAGCCATCTCTTCAATCCTGATTACACGCCCTTCAGGTGATGCAGGTTTAGGTGTTGTGACTTCCGGTGCCGGAGTAGCTGTTCCGGTGATGACTGTTGTGAGTTCTGTGACGGTTGCTGCAGGTGCTGCGACTGCGGGAGTTGCCGCGTCAGTTGCCGCCTTTGTTGAGGCTGCACACCTGAGAGCCATATCCTCACGGATGAGCTCCTTGATGTAAGTAGCCTTGCCCATGCCGTCAAGGGAGTTGAGATGTGCGAGGATGTCAGCGTCGTACTTCTTGCTGAGGCGCACATTGACCTGGACAGTATTAGCCTTCTGATACTGCTGGATGTAATTGATGTCGTTTGCCATAATTCTTTCCTCCTATTGATAAAAATATAGATCGCTCTGCTTAAACGATCGGATCAATAAGAGTCAAGAAACCATCGTTCAAGCTTTAGCACCTTGCGCCTGCAGGTTGCTGTGCGTTCATTGGGCTTGTCCCTCCCGCACTCTTTATGGTAGCCAGAGTATAACACGCCAAATCAGATCATGAGTCCATTTATTGGGACAGATTGAGGGTTTTGGCAAAATTGGTGCTTTTTTACCGACAGTTGTTCGGCAATGCCGTAACAAAAACCCCGGCCGGGCCGGGGGGTTACTGCAGTCAGGAAGTTAATTCACGCACTTACAGTTCTATATGATATATCTTCGCGTCGGCGTCGTTGCCGGTGGTCTCCTTGAAGGCTTTCACATAGGCCGCAAGCTGGTTCTGATACTTGGTATCAAGATCGTCGCCGTCGGCGTTGGTCTTGTAGTCGACAATGTGCCACTGTCCTTTCTCGCAGTACATGACATCGATAATGCCGTTCCAGATAACGTTGCCTTCCGGAGTCTCGTCCCTGTAGCAGAACGGGACTTCGCAGTACGCCTCATCTGCGGCCAGCAGAGTGGCGAGGATATCCTGAGGGAGGCCGTTGGGCTGCGGATAACCGCCGCCTGTAATCGTTGCGGCAACCTTCTTGAGCGATGCTGCGACTTTTGCCTCGTACGGTACCATTGCTGCCGTGCGGTGCTCGCTTATTATCTCTTTAATAACACTGTCGCAGTCGATCCTGCCTCCGGATGAGACGAGCTCTTCCATGAACTTGTGTACCATGGTGCCCATGATGTCGGCGAACTGGCGGATCACGGCAGCCTCGCCGGTCGCGGCGGGCTCAGCCTTAGTCTCAACAACTTCCTCTTCTCCCTCGTCTTCATCGTCCTCATCATCGTCGTCATCGTCGTCATCCACATCTGACCCTGCACTCTCGGGATCAGCGAGTTTGGATACCAGTTTGAGCTTGCTCGGAGCGCTGCTCGCATAGGATGCCTCCTCAGCCCCGCTTCTCCCGTTCTCAACAACGCACTCTTCCTCGGCCTGAGCATAAAGCTCGTCGGCGGTCGCTTCAGAAGAAGGCGGAGGAACAACTCCGGGAGCACATTTCACATATTCCTCGTACTCCTTCATCTCTTCGAACTTCAGCTTTTCCCAAACATTGCTGTTGCCGAAACTGCAGACGATCAGCGCATTGCGGGCTCTGGTGGCCGCGACATACACTTTCCTGTCCTCTTCCGCTTCCTGCGAATCTTCCTCTTCAACCAACTTGTTATCATCAAACGCATGTGTGACCAGGATATCGTACGAGTACCCGGTGGCACGGCCCTTCAGCTTGAACAGATAGCCTTCGGCAGAATCTCCGTTGTGCTCGACCCTGACATTAGATGTGCGGTTATTATTCCTGTCCGCCTGGGCAAGTATTATGACCGGCGCCTCGAGTCCCTTGACCTTATGGAGATTTGCCATGCGCACGCAGTTCTCGTTGTCGCTCAGGCTCAGGCATCTCTCAACATCCGTAGTGGGCGACAGGAGTCCTTCGAGAAATACCCTTCCGTCCGGGAGCGATGAGATTATCCCCGCCTTCTCGGCATTCCTGACGAGTTCCAGTGCGTAGTACACAACTTCCAGATTGGCGGGCTTGGCGAAGGCATAGATCCTGCACTCGTCGAGGATGAACGCCAGAAGAGCAGACGCGTTCATACCGCGCGCCCTGGCATGGATATTTTTCAATCTCTCAATGCATCCTGCGACCTTGAGCGCAGTCTCGTCGGTGCACTTGGAAGTATCGAATTTCTCAGTCAGCGAGAGTGACCCGCCGCAGGAACTGTATACCATTATCTCTTCCTTAGTCAGCCCGAAGACCTTCCCCTGCAGTGCCGTATATACGGCAGCGGGATCGTTACCTGCGACAGCCGCATAGATTGCATACATTTCCAGGAAGGCCTCATTCGAGTCGAAAAGCACCTGTCCTTCTACCTTCAGCGGGATCCTCTTCTTGTCAAACTCTTCCATGATCCCCGCAAGCGGAGTCTTGGTATAAGTGATGATCATAATGTCGCTGAATTTTATGCGCCTCAAGATCGTCTTGCCTTCGTCCTCAGTGTCATCCTCGTCTTTGACACGGATCTTGTAGGAGTCATTATTGACGATCTGCATTACCATGTTGGCAAGTTTCTCAGGATCATCGGTCTTCTCATCAAGGTGGTATCTGTAAACGCCCTCAAACTCCTCATCCGCATGCTCGTGATCCGGCACGGGTATGGATGTGAACCCGCTCTGGTTGTGGTTTTCCGGATCCTCTTCGAGAAGCTCAGGGAACACTTTGTTATAGTATTCGATCAGCTTGTCCTTCGACCTGAAGTTCTGCGCGAGCTTGAGCTGCTCGTTCTCAGGGAACAGATCCCTGACCCTGAGATAGGAACTGATGTCCGCGCTCCTGAAACGGTAGATGGACTGTTTCGGGTCGCCGACGACGAAGAGTGAACCCGGGCGGGGCTTGCACTCGTACCATTTGGCGGCCGGATTCTCCGCAGCAAGATAGAAGAAAATCTCCGCCTGCAGCGGGTCGGTGTCCTGGAACTCGTCGATCAGGAAGCAGCTGTGCCTGCCATAGATGTAGCGGATAAGAGTGCCGTCGCCTTCCGCGTCCTTGCGGAGCATTTCGCGCAGGTAGTACAGGTAGTCGAAGAAGGTAAGGTATCCCGAATCGTGCATCGCGCGGCTGACCGTATCAACGCATGCGAGCAGGAACGGCATCGAGATGTCGTATGTGAGTGATTTGAGTTCGTCGATCAGAGTCTGAAGCGGGCCTTTCTCGCATTCAAGCCACCCGTTTTTCAATCCCCCGTAATCAAAGTACGGTCTCAGGTCCGGACCGTGTACATCCATCGCTTCCGGAGTGGTCCTGATCTTCTTCAGTAACTCCAGGTTATGGATGACATCCGAGAGATTCCCGCTCCACTTTCTGCTGACCGAGAGATAGATACCGTTAATATTCGGCCATGTCTCCCTGCTCGGCGCATTATTGTTGTACGCTATCCCGGTGCGGTTGTCCTTCAGGCACTTAACGGTCCTGATAATGTCGTCCCTGACACCGGCGTATTTTACATCGATGTCGGTCAATGTATCGTTCGGCATATTAAAATACACATTGCGCCTGCCCATCAGAGCGCGCATGCCGGCGAGGAACGCATCTTCAGGTTTGTAGTTTGCGGCCCTGAACACATCGGACATCTCCTGCAGGTCCTTGCCATAGTCACCGTTGCAGATCTTCACATAGATCTGCCTGTAGAGCACTTCGGTCTCAGCGTCCGTCACGATGGTCGAATCGGAGAGTATCCCCGCCTCCGACGGATGCTCGGACAGCACCATGTTGCAGAACGCATCGATGGTCCCCATGAAGCACATGTCGATATTCTGCAGGGCTTCCCTGCAAAGCCTTCTTGTCTCCTCTGTAGGCTCCGGAAGCTGTCCCGCACTGCCTTTGTTCTTCCACTTATGTTTCGGGTCGCTCCTCTCGATCAGGAGTTTCTGGAACCTCTCGTAGAATTCGCCTGCCGCAGCCTTGGTAAAAGTGATCGCGCAGATCTTGTCGATCGGCACCTCGCCCGACTCAACGAGTGCGACCATTCGGTTTACGAGCATCGTGGTCTTGCCCGAACCCGCTCCGGCCTCCACAAAGAAGTTGGTCTTGGTCTCGGATACTATCCTGTCTCTTGCGATCCTGTCGTCTTCAAGTATTCCCATATTCACTCACCTTTTCCATTCGTCTTCCCCGGACTTCACTCCGCAGAAGTTCTCAAAATAGCAGTATCTTTCCTTTGTGCATTTGTTGCTTCTGTTCGAAGCGCACTTGAACACGCCGGTCGTCATCGCGGTCTTAAACACATCGAGGACATCCGTCAGCTTTTGCTTCATGTCATCGTCGTACCTGCAGGTAACTTCGTCGCCGAGCCTCAGGTATCTGTACACGCATCCGGAGATCTCGTATCCCTTCTTCTCCATCATGTACGCATATATGACGACCTGAAGGCAGGTGTTGATGTCATCTTCCTTATGCTTGATATGGCGTCCGGTCTTATAATCCACAACAATATACTTGCCGGTATCGGGGTCCTTCTCCACCCTGTCCGGGAAGCCCTTGAGCTTTACTCCGGTCTCGTGCTCATAATGCAGTTCCTCTTCTTTGAGCACGACCTCCCTGTCGTGGGGATTGCCGATGTAACCCTTCTCCATCGTCTCCAGGAACTCCTTGCGTTCCGCATCGATCTTGTCCGGCATCAGGGGCGGATGCTCCGCTATGAACCTGTCGAAAAACTCACCTGATAGCTTCTTGAATTCTTCCAAGGTCATCTTGTTATTTGCCAGCTGCTCCATGCACGAGTGAGCCAGCGTACCGAAATCAGCGGCCGACAACACATCATACTTCTCCTCGCTTTCAGGCTGTGGTATCCCGAGGATCCTCTCGAGAAGGAACCTTCTCGGGCATCCCCAGAACTGCTCGAGCGCCGAGGGGGAGTACTCCTTCTCCAGGTCGAAAACAGGTGTGGGCAGAGCGGGTGCGGCGGGTTCTTCGTCTTCTTCCTTATCCTCACCGGCCTGCTTTATCCCGACGCCGTCGATGTATGCCTGTCCGAGCGCTCTCGTCTTGGACAGCTTCGGCTCGAAATACGCCACCTTTGTCACAGCCGCCTCGAACGCCTCCAATTTACTGTCAGCGCCGGTCAGGCTGTAGAGCTCGTAGATCATCGACGACGCATTGTCCTTCTTGAGCTCGGACACATTGAGTCCCGGATAGGACAGGTGTATCTTGCTGCCGAGTGAGGACGCGAGTTGCGCCAGACTTATAAGGTCGTCCTTCTTCTTGTTGACGCGGCCTTCCGAAGTGAAGCGTTTTTTATCTTCTCCGAACGTCCCGATATCGCAGTCAAGGAGCAGGTAGTCCTCCTTGGGCGAACCTGGGTATCTGGATGCCGACAGGCCCGCGATGTAAAGAGTCTCCCTTACAGAGCTCATGGCCTTGTCTATCGTCGTTATGTGAAGGCAACCGGGCTCGCTCATCTGTGAGAGCACTCCGGCCTTCAATATGTTGGTAATTATGTCGCTCTCGTCCTGAATGACGCCCTCCGAGTGGATCGCGTTGAGCGTCGCGTAGATGCCGCCTCTGGAAGCGATGTCGAGTTTCTTCAGGATCCTGCCTGAATGCGTCTTATACTTGTTGTGGCGGATGACGGCATATTTGTATATGAACTCTTCCGTTGGGAGTGCAAGTTCTTCTGCCATTACCTCAAGGAGCGGGATACTCTTGAGCTTTGATTCGTACTCCTTGTACTCCCTGGACTCGCCCTTGACTATATACTTTGCATCCTCTTCGAGCGCCTGCTTGTAAGCCTTGATGCGCTTCCTGTTGTTGATGATGCTCCTGGTAAAACCTATCTCCCCAAGGCATTCGTAGAAGACTCTCCAGGAGAAATCGCCTTCCGGTGCGGGCAGGATCTTCTTGAGTTTCTTGATACGGAAGAAACCGCTGTGGATCATCTGATCGAGCGCGCCCGCACTGTAGAAACCTGATGTCATCCAGACGAGATACAGCGACAGGAGCTTGCCCGGGTATGAGTTGATCACCGGCAGTCCGCATCCGAACGTGACCGGGATGTTGTACAGGATGGAATACTCGAGGAAGAGCTGCGCGTAAGTCGCGGGATCGGTAACGGCGACCGTGCATTTGTCGAGTCGTGAAGTGTCCTTCTTAGCAGGATCGTAGATATCGTTGATTATCGTTTCGACCTCGTTGGTCGCACCGTAGCAGTTCCTGTAACTTGCGATCTCAAGCGGCTTGTCCTCTGCCTTGTACAGGGACCTGATGCTGACCGTAGTGTACTTGCCGCCGGAGAGCTTATTTATGAGTGCCTCGGAGAGCGGGTCAGGCTGGAACTCCTCGAGAGTTACAAACTCAGCGTCGATGGTGTCGCTCTCGGCGATCGCCTTCCTGATCAGGAGAACGCTGTCTATCTGGTTCGTATCCTGAAGGACCTTCATGTAGTTCTCATAGACGGTCATCAGGGCGTTGTTCTTTTCCTTGAAGATGCCCTTGGTCATGTTGCCTGCCAGGACCTTTGCCTCGTCGGGATCCGCGGTCAGGGTACGCATCCGCCTGACGGCTGCGGCGATGTTGCGCAGGTCGGCATAGGAAGTCTTCTTGAAGTATTCATTACCCTTGACGACCTTGGCGATGATGCCGAGTTCCTCGTTGGGATCGACGAAATCCTCCGTGACGCTGACGCCTGTTCGCATCAGTGCGATACGGGCGAGTTCAGGGGCGCCCGTTACTCGCAGGTTGAAACTGTCGACGCCGTGGAGTGCCATGTTCTTGATGAGTTCGTTGCCGTTAAGGCCGGGGGCCAAGATAATTCGTTCCTTCATGGTAAGTCTCCCTATGATCAAGCTAACAATTTCTATTGTACTGCGGAATTTATTAAATAAGTTTGAAGGATGTGCGGGGCGGGTCCGAAGACTCCGCCCCGTGTCCTGTAGTCACGCACCTTATGCCACGAACCCGATCCTTCTCTTCGGCTTCTCGCACTCGGCGTCGAGTTCAGGCGCTGCGATGTCGCAGGCCTCGATGGTCGTGAGGACCTTGTCGGTCAGGTCCTCCTCGTCCATCTTGTCGAGACGCAGGGCGAGGTTGGATATTGCGAGTTCGACACAGCGCCTTGCGTAACGGCCGTTACCGTAGGTCTTGTTCTGCAGTGCGGTCTCGTATATCGGAACAAGAGCGTTGACGGCATCATCCGTGATATGGAGGTGCTTGGATGCGACCTGGAACCTGGTAATCTCGCAGAGCTGCTCGACAGTGTAGTCCTCGAAGTTGACACGGAATGCGAGCCTCGAGGACATACCGGGGTTGCGCTCGATGAAGGCCTTCATCTCGTCGGGATAACCGGCGAAGATGACGATGGTGTCTTCCCTGCGGTTGTCCATCTCCTGGACAATCGTGTTTATGGCCTCGTCGCCGAAACAGCCCTTGCGGTCGTCGCTCAGCGAGTACGCCTCGTCGATGAAGAGGACGCCGCCGTTGGCATCGTCGAACTTGCGCCTGACAAGGGGCGCCGTCTGTCCGACATAGGGTGCGACAAGGTCCGCCCTGCCCGCCTCGACGAACACACCGGTCGAGAGGACACCCTCGTCCTTGAGGATGCGTGCAAGGAGGCGTGCGACGGTCGTTTTCGCCGTACCGGGATTGCCAAGGAAGGCCATATGCATAGCGTTGCTGCCGAGGTTGACGCCCCTCTTGCGGAGCAGTTTCTGCATCTTGAAGGTGGCGATTGCGCCGTTGATGACCTGCTTGGCGGATTCGAGACCGATCATCGCCTCGAGTTCTTCCCTGGCGGTGCGCTCCTTGCCCTTCTTGCCGGCCTTGCACTCGCCGTTGTTGCAGTTGACGATGGTGTCGTCCGGGTTGAAAACGTCGTCCTTGCAGACCTTGTAGAGCAGGCTCTTCGGGATCTCCCTGTCGCCGTACTTCTTTGCCAGCCTGACGGACATATTCAGAGTGGACTTCTCGGCAAGGACCCTTGCATAACGGCCGTTGCCGAAATTCCTGACCTTGACGGCCTTCTCGAAAATCTCACGTGCGGCACATTTTGCACCGGCAGTGGCAGTGTACCCGCCCTGCGCCAGGATATAGTCATATATCTGCAGCAGTTCGTCCGGCGTATAATCGGGGAACTTCACAGTATAGGGTATCCTGCTCTTGAGGCCCTCGTTCAGTTCGATGAAGCGCTTCATACGGTCCTCGTATCCGGCAAAGATGACGATGACATCGTTGCGGCGCGCCTCCATCTCACGGATGAGCGCCGTGATGGCATTATCGCCGCACATCGAGTACGCCTCGTCAATGAAGAGGACGCCGCCGTCCGCCTCATCGAACGCCTCCCTGATGGCCAGCGTTGCGAACATACCGCTCAGCTGCATACCCGCACGCTCGACAAAAGTGCCGCTCTTCAGGATACCGTGCTCCTTTGCGATCTGTGCGAACAGACCTGCGACGACCGTCTTGGCCGTACCCGGATTACCGGCGAAAATCATATGCATCGCACGGCCCTTGCTGCCGTGTTTGGTGCGTTGCTTCTCGACCTTGTCGGTCATAATGACTCTCTCGATCTGCTCTTTGACGGCCTTAAGACCGATCATCTTCTCGAGCTGCTCGGAAGCTGTCAGGTTGTCCGTGTCACGGTCGATCTTGAAGCCCGTCTCGGACTCGAGGTTGTATGACTTCAGGAAGTTCTTGCGCATACACCAGGACTCGAAGCTATCGAATGCGTTGATGACATCCGTCTGGGTGAATCTCTTAAGCGGAAGTGTCTTCAGATACTCGCCTGCCTGGCCGGCATAAGACGAGAAGTCGGTGCCCTTGACGAGCGACTTCAGATAGCGCTCGGCGGCCTTGAAAGTACCGGATCCCTCACGGATGTTGATAAGGTATATGGATTTCTCGATGCGGGTTATGAGGTTGTACGCAAAACCCGGATTATCGATATCGTACAGGAACACGAACAGGTTGCTGTTCTTGCGCTGCCTGATGAGTCTTGCGAGGTACTCGCACGTCAGTCCGTACTCAGCGGGGTTAACACCGAACTTCGCAGTCATATCGAGGACGATGGTTCCGCCGAAAGAATTGTCGATGATCCTCTCGAAGTACAGGTTGTGCTTGTACAGGTCTTCGTCTATGTCCGTGAACAGTTCCAGCCTTCCGCCGGGAAGCCTGCCTGCAGCGGCAAGAGCGCTCATAAGCCTGGCGGCGATGTCACTGCCCGCCTCTTTGCTCCGGGCGGAGATGACATAGTGCGCAGGAATGGCGAGCGTGTCGCCGGGCATTCTCTTGCCCTTCTCAGGGGTTACCTTGTCGGCACTGATCCTGACGAGTTCATCCTTGAGAGTGACGTCATAAAGGTGATCGTTGCCTTTGGCGGACTTGCCGTCATTCGGCCGGGCGACCATCTCGTCGAGCTTGAAGCCCGCCTTGCCTTCCTGGATGTACTCACGGTCCTCATACATTATGAGGTTGGCCTGCTCGCAGAGCTTGCCCCAGTTGTGGACGAAGCCTCTTCTCCTGGCCTCGCTCATCTTGTCGTCGAAATCGAGCATAGTAATCTCGAACGGTTCATCCGCAGTGACCTTGGACACGAGGATATCGTCGAGGATACCGGTTACCTCAGCAACCGCCTCTTCAGGTGCTCTCGTCTTCTCGTCGATGGCGATGACAGACTTCATTCCGGTGTTATCCACCCTGTACGTCAGGTATGTGACGCCGTTGGTCAGCTTCTGGAACAGATAGTATGCCACGGCATCGACAGGACTGTCGTAAGAGTAGTCCTTAAGTCTAACCTTCTCTGACTTGAGGTCTTCAACCTGCAGATTTATTGTGAATTCAAAATATCTCATCCTTTACTCCTTTCCCGCCAAGTGCGGCTGCCTCTATATATGCGGTGGTGACGCGGATATGTAAACGCGGGATCCAAAATTATTTTTGCCGCAAATGAAAACCCCGGAGATCGGTGATCCCCGGGGGTGTGATTTACTTTCCGTCGGCGCCTG
>CADAOK010000051.1 GCA_902789515.1 Oscillospiraceae bacterium | reverse complement strand
TGCGGTTCAGGGCTCTTGAATTCGCTTGAGCTGTGGTTCAGTGATGAGCTTTTCCAAAGGCCTGAGACTCCGCCCAGTGATATCGTTATCATCGGTATCGATGAGACTGATCTTAAGGAGCTGGGTTCATACAACACCTGGAACAGGTCAGTAATGGCTTCGGCTCTTGAAGCGCTTGCTTCTGATCCGGATAACATGCCTGCGGTAGTCGCTATCGATACTCTGTATTCGGGCTCCAACAATGATGAGGCGGATCAGGCTCTTGTTGATGCGGCTGCAAAACTCGGGAATGTTGTCGTTGCTTCTGAGGCTCAGTTCGGAACTGAATATACCTTTGGAGCTACTATCATTACTGATGATTACGCGATCAAGAACTATGAAGAACCCTACGAGGCTCTGAAAGAAGTTACTACGCAGGGGCATATCAATGCAATGTATGATAAGGATGGTGTTCTCCGTCATGCGATCTTATATGTGCAGCCTGAAGGGGAAGATGGTCCCAAGGTCTATTCAATGGCGTATGCCGTTGCTTCACTTTATGCGCAGAAAAACGGATATGAGATCACTGATCCGCCTGTAGATGCGAGAGGAAGATTCTACGTTACCTTTACAGGCGGACCGACTGATTTCTATGACGGCATTACACTTAGCATGCTTATCAACGGTGAAGTTCCCTCATCTTACTTTAAGGATAAGATCGTTCTCATCGGACCCTATGCGCCCGGTCTTCAGGATACGTACTTTACACCTATCAACAGAAGCAAGATGATGTTCGGCGTTGAGTATCAGGCTAATGTTATACAGTGCCTTCTTGACGGAAGATATAAAGAGGAAGCGCCTGACTATTTCCAGCTTGGCATACTCTTCATCCTGAGCCTGGCATTCTTCTATTTCTGCGATAACAGGAGACTCAGGTTTACGGTACCGGCTCTGTTCATATGCGAAGCTGCATCGATAGGCGGTGCATTGCTGTTCTTCTCGATAGGAACGATAACCCATGCCTTATGGCTGCCTCTGGCTTTTCTCGTGCTGTTTGTAATCAGCGTATCCGGCAACTACATCCTTGCCGCTATAGAAAGACAGAATGTTACAAGGACTTTCGAGAGGTATGTAGCGCCTAATGTCGTTAATGAGCTCCTCAAGGAAGGCATCGATAACCTGAAGCTCGGCGGTAAGAACGTTAATATCGCAGTCCTCTTTGTTGATGTAAGAGGATTTACGACAATGTCCGAGAGGCTGGAGCCTGAGACTGTCGTATATATCCTGAATAAGTATCTTACGATGGCAAGCAACTGCGTCGAAGAGACCAACGGAACCATCGATAAATATGTCGGTGACTGTCTTATGGCATTCTGGGGCGCGCCTCTCGAAGATGATGATCCGGTCTATCACGCAGCTGTGGCAGGACTCGGAATCATCAAGGGCGTGGAGGAGATCTCGGCCAAGCTCAAAGAGGAGATAGGCGAGGAGATACATGTCGGTGTCGGCATAAATTACGGTCCTGCCGTCGTCGGTAATATGGGATCCGAGAAGAGAATGGATTATACTGCTATTGGAGATACGGTCAATACTTCCGCAAGACTTGAGGCTAATGCTCCTGCGAGCACCATATATATCAGCCGTTCCGTGGCGGACAAACTCGAAGGAAGAATGAGATTCGAGCCGCTCGAGACGCCGATCAAACTTAAGGGTAAAGCTGACGGATTCGAGATCTTAAGACTTCTCGGACCTGTTGAAGACTCTGACAAGGCTGAAGGAGATAAGCCGGAGAAGGAGGGGAATGGATAATGCTGACATTTCTTGGTAGAGGGTCTGCATTTACGGATTATCACAACTGTGCGTATTTTGAAGAGGGCGGAGACCTCATCATAATCGACTGTTCAATGACTTCATTCCAGCGTCTGAACAGCTGGGATATGACCGTATACAATCATATATACGTTCTTGTAACACATACACACGGAGACCATGTAAGCGGAATCGGCATGTTCATCGACATGCTGTTCTTTACCGTAAAGACACCTATCACTGTCGTTGCGCCTTCAGAAGAAGTCAAAGCCGATGTAAGGTATCTTCTGTCTGAGATCGAAGGATGCAACGAGGCATGGTATGATCTCATCTCCTGTGATGAGCTTAAGAAACCCTGGTTTGGCAATTCAATCCTTACCAAGCACACTGCTGAGCTCGAAGGAAAATGCTATGGTTATTTCCTTACAGTAAATGGAAACAGGGTTGTATTTACCGGCGATACGGGTATTTTCGAGCCGTACGAGGAATATCTGACTCCCGGAACATATCTCTATGTCGAGATGAGTGCACAAAAGACACCGGTGCACCTTTTCTGCGAGGATATGCATCAGAAGATCAAGGATCTGGTCGAAAGCGGTGTTCATGTATATCTCATGCATATGGATGATGAGATAAGGATCATGGATGTATTGGACGATACCGGTGCTGTTCCGGCACCTTTGAAAGACGAGGGTAAAAATATGGAATGTTCTGCGCCTTTACTTAACAACATTTACGAAATCACTGACAGACTCTATAGAGATATGTGCATGAACGGCAGTTCTGACCATAATCTTCTGTTCTCATACCTTACCGAACTTGGAAAGAGCATCGTAGGAGCCGACAGAGCAAGTTTCTGGAAGTGGGACAAGAGAAAGGAACAGCTTTGGACGATGTCTGCTACTGGCGTAGATAAGATCGTCATCCCCGATAATATCGGTCTCGTTGCTAAGGCTTTGAGAAATAAGAAGACTCTCATAACCAACGATCCTTATAATGATCCCGATTTCAACAAGGATATCGATATCAAGACAGGCTATAAGACCAATTCTGTTCTCGTTTTGCCTGTAGCTGATATCAACGGCAACTTCATCGGCGCGCTCCAGCTCATCAACAAGACTGACGGAAAAGGCTTCGATGCAGAGACAGACCCGAGAAAGCTCTCACTCGCTGCGCTTGTATGCGGTATCGCTCTCGAATCCGAGACTTTCCTTGAAGATTCACACCATGACAGACTTACAGGTCTTAAGAACAGAATGGGATTCTATTATGATTTCGGCGGAAAGTTCAAGGACTATCTCATCCCCGGTTCCGGCAAGATCATGTCTGTATTCATCTGCGACATCGACAAGTTCAAGCGTGTAAATGATACTTACGGTCACAATGCAGGCGATGATGTGCTCAGATTCGTTTCGAGCATGATAGATTCCTCCTGCGGTGATACCGACAGCGTCTACAGATGGGGCGGCGAAGAGTTCGTCATGGTCATGCGCGATACTGATCTCGAAGCCGCCGTCAAGAAGGCTGAAGATATCAGGCTCAAGATCATGGATTCCGATATCGATGCTGACGGAACCACGATCAGATGCACGATCAGCTTCGGATGCGCGCTCTTTGATCCCAACAAGACGATCGAAGAGAATGTAAGCGCTGCCGACGAGAAACTCTATACCGCTAAGGAGACCGGTCGTAACAAGGTCTGCTTCTGATGATCGATTACATCAGAGAGAATCTAAGCTATTATCCGATCTATTACAGGCTCCTTTTCAAGACGAAGAAGGAGTATATACCTGAATGTGTTTCCTACGGAGATGACAAAGAACAGTACTTTCTGTACTACGAGCCTGCAAAAGCCGTATCAGATAAAGTGGTTATCTGGATCCACGGAGGGGGATGGAATGCCGGTAACCCGAAGTTCTTCGATTATGTCGGCCAGAATATGGCCAGGTCAGGCTACCGCTTTATATCCATAGGATACCGTCTGTCTCCCAAGAACAAGTATCCTGCGCAGATTGAAGATGTATGCATGGCTTTTAATAAATCTATAGCATTCCTGAAAAAGAAGGGGATAGATACACATCGAATCATAGTTTCGGGACCTTCCGCCGGAGCCCATCTGTCTTCTATTCTTTGCTATTCATCTGCCGTTCAGAAAGAGTATGGTGTCGATGTCTCCGGTGTCATCGGGTATATCGGGTTCGGCGGACCATACAGTTTCAGGGACACGCAATCTCTAACGCTGAAGATGCTTCTGGGGATGCTTTTCGAGAAAGGGTATGACAGGACAAAGGCTGAGCCGTGTGCGCTTATGACAAGCTGTCCCATCCCGATGCTGCTGATACAGAGCAGGCATGACGGGCTGCTTGAGTTCGAATGCGCAGAAGACTTCGCCAAAAAGGCTGCGGATGTCGGCAATGTTTGTGATATATATATAGTTGAGGACAAAAGAAACACACATTCATGGTACACGGCAGGTTGTTTCCTGTTTAACCGGGAAGAGAATAAGACGTTGGACAGATTCTTGAGCAGGATAGAGGAGCTGTAATGGTCTCGTTTGTTATCGCTTTGATTGTATTGCTTATAGGTTTCTTTACTTACGGCAAACTGGTCGAGAAGATATTCGGCCCGGATGACCGCAAGACACCGGCAATCGAGATAAACGACGGTGTCGACTGCATTCCGATAAAGACCTGGAAGGCGCTGCTTATCCAGCTTCTGAACATTGCCGGTACGGGACCTATATTCGGAGCCCTTATGGGGGCGTGTTTCGGACCTGTCGTATTCCTGTGGATAGTGTTTGGTTCAATCCTTGGCGGCGCCGTGCATGATTTCATGTGCGGAATGATCTCCGAGCGTCACAAGGGCGCTTCGATCGCCGAATTGTCAGGCATCTATCTCGGAAAGCCCGCACTCTATGTAATGCGTGTGTTCTCGATCCTTCTGCTCCTCCTTACGGGAACTGTATTTGTAACCTCTCCCGCATCTCTTATTGCCAAACTCACGCCGGACTTCCTAGGCAACACATTCTGGATAATCGTAATCCTCATCTATTACATTGCCGCAACGCTGCTGCCTATAGACAAGGTCATCGGCAAGCTCTATCCGGTATTCGGCGTAATACTAATCGTTATGGCTGTAAGCATCGCAGGGGGAATGATCTTTTTGCCTCAGTACACGATACCTGAGATCTCTCTTGCTGACCTTCACCCGGACAATCTGCCTATCTGGCCTTTTATGTTCATTACGGTCGCTTGCGGTGCCATCTCGGGCTTCCATGCCACACAGTCTCCCATGATGTCGAAATGCATCACCTCCGAGAAAGCGGGACATAAGGTATTCTACGGGGCAATGATTATTGAATCCGTAATTGCTCTCGTTTGGGCAGCTGCCGGTGTCGCATTCTACGGAAGCACTAAGATGCTCGGTGCAGCGCTGTCCGATATCGGTCAGTCTGGTGCTGTCTATGAAATAAGCAACACTATGCTCGGCAGTGTCGGCGGAGTGCTTGCGATTATCGGCGTCGTAGTTTGCCCGATCACATCAGGTGATACAGCATTCAGGAGTGCAAGACTCATACTGGCTGAATGGACCGGTCTTGAGCAGAAGAAGATCCGCAACAGGCTGATAATCACGATCCCGCTTCTTGGTATCGGTGCAGTGCTCACACAGCTCGATTTCAATGTCCTTTGGAGATACTTCTCATGGAGCAACCAGACACTTGCGATGATCGCTCTTTGGGTGGCTACAGCATATATCGTATTGAATAACAGGAACCGTTTTGCAAGCCTTATTACAGCGATACCTGCTTCATTCATGAGCGCTGTCAGCCTTACATATATCCTGATGGCACCCGAGGGATTTAAGCTGTCTGCGCAGATCGGATATCCTGCGGGGATCATTTTCGCCGTAGTGATGTTTGCCGTATATATCGCCGTCAGCACGCGCAAGTACGGTAAGATATCTGAGAATTAATCAAGATATCTATTATTTGTTACACGTGATTTGTTATAAGCTATAAACAGAAGTTTCCGCACAACATCCACATCACTGGAGGACATTCCTATGGACAAGTCGAAAGTGTACTTTACGGATTTCAGAACAGGCCTCGGGACACCTCTTACGGTCAAGCTCCAGAAACTCATTAAACTTGCCGGCATCGGTACGATCGACATGGACAATAAGTTTGTTGCGATCAAGATGCATTTCGGCGAACTGGGAAACCTCGCATATCTCAGACCTAACTACGCAAAAGCTGTTGCTGATGTTGTAAAAGAGCAGGGAGGACTCCCGTTCCTGACAGACTGCAACACTCTGTATCCCGGAAGCCGCAAGCATGCACTTGAGCACATGGACTGTGCCAACATAAACGGATTCAATACCGTTACTACCGGTTGCCAAATAATCATCGCAGATGGTCTCCGCGGAACTGATGATATCCAAGTGCCTGTGCCTAACGGCGAATACTGCAAGGAAGCTTATATCGGCCGTGCCATAATGGATGCTGATATCTTTATCTCTCTAACACATTTCAAAGGACACGAGCAGGCCGGATTCGGCGGAACCATCAAGAATATAGGAATGGGATGCGGAAGCCGGGCAGGGAAGATGCAGCAGCATCAGAGCGGACATCCTCATGTAATCGCAGACAAATGCAGAGGCTGCAGAAGATGTTCAAAAGAATGCGGTTCTGATGCATTCATCTATGAGAACAATAAGGCAAGGATCGATCCTGATAAGTGCAAAGGATGCGGAAGATGCATCGGTGCCTGCTCTTTCGATGCAATAGAGAACGAGAATTGGAACGCACCTCAGCTTCTCGGATGCAAGATGGCTGAGTATACTGCCGCCGTTATCTCGGGCAGGCCGAATTTCCATATCACGCTCATTACTGATGTATCACCCAACTGTGACTGCCACGGTGAGAACGATGCTCCGATCCTGCCTGATATCGGAATGCTCGCTTCTTTTGATCCCGTTGCTCTTGACCAGGCCTGTGTCGATCTCTGCCAAAGGGCAGAACCTGTCAGGAACAGCCAGCTCGGAGATAACATGAACAGTGAGCATTTCCACGATCACGGGGATGTCTGGCACAACAGCAATCCCAACGTTTCCTGGGCTGAGACACTTGAACACGGGGAGAAGATCGGCATCGGCAAAAGAGATTATGAGCTTGTGGTCATGAAGTGATATTATATATCCATGGGGAACACGGATAACACAATCGAACTGATCAGTCTGAGAAAACCGATATTCATGCTAATCAGTAAGATCTCGCTTCTGGCGACGGTCGTATTGCTGTATGTGATGCAGTCTTTTGTTTCCATCCCTATATTTGCTTTGCTGACTGAGAATAATGATATAGACGGCAATCTCTATGTAGACAAGGTCCTTAACTGGCTTATGATCTGCCTTATTGCCGGTGTGGTGCCTTTCATTTTCGCGATAATAGGAGCGATCAGAAGGGAACGGCCTGTCATGGTCATCTCAATCATAGCAAAGGCGCTCATGATACCTTTCTTCTGTATCAATCTGACTCTGTGGATCTTCCTGTTCTCAGGCATGCTCAACCCGTTCCTTTTCCTCGGAATCCCGTTTGCCGGCGCTGCAGGACTTGTACTGACATATATCTATATGCTCATGACAGGACTGCCGGATGTGGTCTATGCGATCATATTCTGCATCAGGAACAAAAGGAAACCGACCATATTCCTGGTTGCCGGAAGTATTTTGAATTTCATCTTTGTTCTGGACCTGGTTGGAAGCATACTGCTTAATATCGGGTATAAAAGGATTACAACCAAAGAATAAATTTGAAATTACCCCTTGTAAAAACAGATTTGTTTTGTTAAATTACTTAACAATTGAATATTTAAAAGCAGTAATCGGGGAATAGTACTTCCCATTTGCTCCTCTGACAGAGAGTTGCCGGCCGGTGCGAGGCAACACAGGATAAAGGTCAAGGAACTCGCCTCGTAGCTTTTCTTCCGAAAGGGATTCCGATTAAGAAGAAACGTAGGTTCCACGTTACAGGAACAGGATATCGGCTTTACAGCCCGTATCTGCAGAGTGCGCCCCCGGGCGAAATAGAGTGGTACCGCGAATGACCCTTCGTCTCTATATGAGTTAGAGCGACGGGTTTTTTTATTGCTCAAAAAAGAAAGCGAAAGAGGTAACTTAAATGCTTACATGTTTCTCGACACTTGCATGTCCGGACTTTACCTGGCAGGAGATCTATTCCATGGCCAAGGACTTCAACTTCAACGGCATCGAGATCAGAGGCCTTGGAAACGATATCTTCTCGGTTAAGGCTCCTCCGTTCACGGAGAAAGAGCTTCCGAAGACTGTTGCCAAGCTTAAGGAACTGAATATCGAGATCCCTTGTCTGTCTTCAGGCGAGCCGGTAAACAATCCCGCCACCAAGGACAAGGCAGTAGCTGAGATTACCGCTTATATCGAGCTTGCAAATAAACTCGGCACCAGGTTCATCAGAGTTCTTGGCGACAAGAATCCCGCACCCGAAGGCGAGATAGATGATTCATTTGTTATTTCCACCATGAAAGAGCTCGCTGAGGTTGCGGAGCAGTACAACGTTACACTGCTTCTTGAGACCAACGGAGTTTACTGCGACACGCTAAGACTTAAGAAGGTCCTTGATGCCATCGGCAGCCGTAAGGTCGCAGCCCTATGGGATATGCATCACCCTTACAGATTCGCAGGCGAATCTCCCAGACAAACAGTAAACAACCTTGGCGAGTACATCAAGCATGTCCACGTTAAGGATTCGGTTATTGAAGACGGAAAGACAGTTTATAAGTTGATGGGCACCGGCGATATGCCGCTCGACGAGATGTTCGAGGCTCTCCAGTCCATTGACTACATCGGTTATGTATCACTCGAGTGGGTATACAGATGGTCAAAGGATCTCCTGGACGCAAATATCGTTGTACCCCATTTCTCAGGATATATGGAAAAGTACAAGGCACACAACAGAGCTCCTCTGCAGACCGACAAGCGCGGTACCGGCCAATACATCTGGCCGAAGGAGACCCTCATCGACGAGACGTTCCCGGACGTTCTCGACCGCGTATGTGAGGAATTTCCGAACCAGTATGCCTTCAGATACACTGAGCTGGATTACACAAGGACATACTCCGAGTTCAGGGATGATGTTAATACATTCGCACGTGCACTGATCGCTATGGGCGTTCAGAAGGGCGACCATGTTGCCATCTGGGCTACAAACGTTCCCCAGTGGTATCTGACATTCTGGGCTTCGACAAAGATCGGCGCAGTACTTGTAACAGTCAATACGGCATATAAGATCCACGAGATCGAATACCTGCTCAAGCAGTCTGATACACACACTCTCGTCATGATGGACGGCTATAAGGATAATAACTATCTCGACACTATAAACGAGCTCTGTCCCGAGCTTCAGACATGCAAGCCGGGCGAGCTGAGATCAGCAAGGCTTCCTGTCCTGAAGAACATCATCACGATCGAGTCCGAGCAGCCCGGATGCTACTCATGGGAGCAGGCAAACAAACTCGCTGACTTTATCCCGATGAGCGTAGTAGAGGCTATCAGGAAGACCATCGACAAGCACGATGTCTGCAACATGCAGTATACATCCGGTACGACAGGCTTCCCGAAAGGCGTCATGCTCACACACTATAATGTCGTAAACAACGGCAAGGCGATAGGCGACTGCATGGATCTGTCAACGGCAGACAGGATGATGATACAGGTGCCGATGTTCCACTGTTTCGGCATGGTTCTCGCCATGACCGCTTCGGTAACCCACGGCGTTACGATGTCCCCGATAACAGCCTTTTCGCCGCGTAAGGGTCTGCACTGCATCAACCAGGAGAAGATCACATGCTTCCACGGCGTGCCTACTATGTTCATTGCCATGCTCGGCCATGAGAATTTTCCGAAGACCGACTTCTCGCACATGAGAACGGGTATCATGGCAGGTTCTCCGTGCCCGATCAAGACCATGGAAGAAGTCATCGAGAAGATGCACATGCCTGAGATCGTAATCACTTACGGCCAGACTGAGGCATCACCGGCTACGACCATGAGCAAGACGACAGATACCATCGAGCAGAGAGTAAATACTGTCGGGCCTTCCATTTTCGGCGTCGAAACGAAGATAGTCGACCCCGAGACAGGCGAGGAGTGCCCGGACGGTGTTCCCGGTGAGTTCTGTGCAAGAGGCTACAACATAATGAAGGGTTACTACAAGATGCCTGAGGCTACGGCAGCTGCGATCGACTCAGACGGATGGCTCCATTCCGGCGACCTGGCTCTCAGACGTCCCGAGGACGGTTACTACAAGATCACAGGCCGTATCAAGGACATGATCATCCGCGGTGGCGAGAACATCTACCCGAAGGAGATCGAGGACTTTCTCTATACGAACCCGAAGGTAAAAGACGTACAGGTCATCGGCGTTCCTGATGCGGATTACGGCGAAGAGATCCTGGCCGAGATCGTCTTGAAGGAAGGGGAGACCGCAACCGAAGACGAGATCAAGGAGTTCGTCCGCACGCACATGGCGAAACACAAGACCCCGAGATACGTTGACTTCGTCGACTCCTTCCCGATGAACGCAGCCGGCAAGATCCTGAAGTACAAGATGAGGCAGGCGGCAGTCGAGAGACACAACCTCGGAGATGCGAACAAGATAGTAACAGCTTAAAGATATACGGCCCGGGTTAGATCCCGGGCTTTATTATGCAATAATCAGGAATAGAAAAAGCCTCTCCCGAAGGAGAGGCTTTCTAATCAGCGAATCATTTACTTCGCAGGTATCAGAGCTTAGGGCCAGCATCAACGAGTGCCTTACCTGCCTCGTTTGTCTCATACTTCTTGAAGTTCTTGATGAATCTGCCTGCGAGATCCTGTGCCTTAGCATCCCACTCAGCTGCATTAGCGTATGTATCACGAGGATCGAGGATCTCTGTGGATACGCCGGGGAGCTCTGTAGGTACTTCGAAATCGAAGTAAGGGATCTTCTTTGTAGGAGCGTTCTTGATGGAACCGTCAAGGATTGCATCGATGATTCCACGTGTATCA
>CADAOK010000050.1 GCA_902789515.1 Oscillospiraceae bacterium | reverse complement strand
ATAGGCCTCTATCTGTGCAAGAGGATCTGCGATAACCTGGGACACAAGATATCCGCAGAATCAACGCCCGGCGTCGGCACAAAGATCAGGATCGACATGAACAGGCGCGAGATCGGGGTAGGAGAGTAATATAGCGCGCATTAAGTGCATTGCATTAAACCTGCGATTATGTTAAAACCAATTAACCTATCAATCTGATAGGAGAAAGAGGTATATACATGATCACGAGAGACGAAGCGTTCGAACTCCTTAAGAGATATAACAAGGATCCGTTCCACATACAGCACGCACTGACAGTAGAACTCGTCATGCAGTGGTACGCCGGCGAGCTCGGCTACGCTGACGAGGCCGAGTACTGGGGTATTGTAGGTCTCCTGCACGATATTGACTTCGAGGTCTACCCGGAAGAGCACTGCCTCAAGGCGCCCGAGCTCCTCAGGGAAGGCGGTGTGGACGAAGACATCATCCATGCTGTATGTTCGCACGGTTACGGCATCACGGTAGGCTGCGGCGTAACGATAGATGTAGAGCCCGAACGTGAGATGGAGAAGGTGCTTTTCGCCGCGGACGAGCTTACGGGACTGATAGGTGCGGCTGCGCTGATGCGCCCTTCGAAGAGCACAAAGGACATGGAGCTCAAGTCCCTTAAGAAGAAGTACAAGAGCAAGGGCTTTGCTGCCGGATGCTCCAGAGAAGTCATCGAGCGCGGCGCTGACCAGCTCGGATGGGAGCTCGATAAGCTCCTTACCATGACGCTGCAGGCGATGGCTGCGACAGAAGACGAGCTTAACGCGAGACTTAGCGAATATGGCAGCTGACGGGATCGCAGTAAGACCGGCGGAGCTTACTGACGCGGAAGAACTTACGCGCATCTACGACTACTACGTTAAGAACACCGCGATATCGTTCGAGGTGACGACGCCTACGGCAGAAGAATTCGCCGGCAGGATGAGAGACATAAGTAAGCGATACCCATACCTGGTCATCCTGAGAGACGGCGTTATAGAAGGATATGCATACGCGCACGCCTTTATCGCACGCGAGGCCTACGAAAGATGCTGCGAGATGACGATATACCTAAGGCACAATGCAACAGGAGGCGGCCTCGGCAGGAAGCTCTACGAGGCGCTCGAAAGCGAGCTTAAGACCATGGGGATCATCAACCTCTATGCCTGCATAGGAGTGCCTGACGAAGACGACGAATACCTTACGACTAACAGCCGCGACTTCCATGAACATCTTGGTTATAAGACTGTCGGCACGTTCCGTAACAGCGGAAGGAAGTTTGGCAGATGGTATTCGATGATATGGATGGAGAAGCTCATCGGAGAGCATACCGACAGGCCTTCTGAGGTAGTGTTCAAAGATTCGTGACAGGGTATAGGCAAAACCTTTAACCTCTAATCACATTTGTGTATTATCGCATTCAATTTACGAGTGCTATCATTCCTCTCATGCAAAACAACATATCAAACCGCTATGTTGATATGCAAAAGAAGGAGATACACAAAGATGTCAACGATCAACATCAAAGAACCAAGTGTGGTCATTCGCGAGAAGCGACTCGGAACCATCAATGCTTTTACCGGAACTGCTTCAGAGATCGTAAGCAGATCCGCGAAGGGAGAACTCAAGGACTGCAAGAGAAAGTTCTCCCAGTGCCTCGGATGCAATCAGCAGCAGGCGTTCTGCCAGCTCGCGATGATCAGGGACGCAGTAGTCATCAATCATGCGCCGATAGGATGCGCAGGTGAATTTGCAGACTTTAACTTCACATACAGAGTAGAACAGTCCAGAAGACAGCTCCCGCCCGCACTAGGAAGATATTACTCTACGAACATCGCCGAGAAGGATACGGTGTTCGGTGCGGCAAAGAAGCTCGAAGAGACGATCAGGCTCGCTTATGAGCGCGAGCATCCGAATGCGATCTTCATCACGACTTCCTGTGCTTCGGGCATCATCGGTGAAGACATCGAGGCAGTGGCAGATGCAGCTACAGAAGAGCTCGGAATACCCGTTGTTACCTGCAACTGCGAAGGCTTCAGATCCAAGATCTGGACGACCGGCTTCGATGCAGCTTATCACTCGGTATTAAGAGGCATCGTTCAGCCTTCCGAGGAGAAGAGCAACAAGATCAACATCATCAACTTCTGGGGATCTCACGTATTCGACGACGTCATCAGAAGGTTCGGATATGAGCCCAGATATGTTATCCCTTTCTCTACCGTTGAAGAGTTAAGACACATAAGCGATGCGGTGGCTACGATACATATCTGCCCTTCGCTCTCGACATACATGGGTGCAGGTTTAAGCCAGCTCCACGGCGTGCCTGAAGTACTCGTACCTCCGGCATACGGCGTCGCAGGAACCGACAGATGGCTCAGGGCTCTCGGCACGATCCTCGGCAAAGAGGACGTCGCAGAAGAGATCATTAAGGAAGGCCACGAGAAGTACGTTCCCGAGATCGACAAGCTCAAGGAGAGATTCAAGGGCAAGAAAGCATATGTAACTGCAGGCGCAGCTCACGGCCAGGCTCTCATCACGCTCTTAAGCGAGCTCGGAATGGATGTCGTAGGTGCAGCTGTATTCCACCACGATCCGGTCTATGACAGCGGCGACGACAAGCTGGATATACTTGGCCAGGCAGTCAAGAACTATAAGGACGTTCCCGACTACCGCGTATGCAACAAGCAGGCATGCGAGCTCGTCAACGCCCTTAACAGGATCAAGCCCGACCTCATCCTTGCAAGACACGGCGGCATGACTCTCTGGGGTGCCAAGTTCGGTATCCCTTCGCTCCTCATCGGAGACGAGCAGTTCGGTATCGGATACAGAGGTGCACTTAACTATGCAAGAAGAATAGATGACACTCTCGATTCCATCGAGTTCATCAAGAACTATTCAAAGCACGCATCGAATCCTTACACCAAGTGGTGGTTCGAACAAGACCCGGGATACTTCCAGGGCGACGGATCAGGCAGAGGCTGCCAGACAGCCGGAAACGGAGGATTCTGATAATGGCTTGCGCGATTGAACAACCAAGATTTACATGTGCACTCGGTTCATGCCAGAGTGTGGTAGCGATCAAGAAGGGCGTGCCGATACTTCATTCAGGTCCCGGATGCGGAGTTCAGGTAGAGCGCATCATCGGTCAGGGCGAAGGCTATGCCGGCGGTTCGACGATGCCCTGCACGAACGCGGAAGAGGCGGATGTCGTTTTCGGAGGCGAGAAGAAGCTCAGGAACGTCATCGAGAACTCGTTCAAAGTAATAGACGGTGATCTATATGTCGTCATAACAGGCTGCACGGCGGCCATCACGGGTGATGACGTGGCAGCGGTCGTAGGCGAGTTCCAGGAAGATGACAAGCCCATCGTCTATGTCGAAGAGGGCGGATTCAAGTCCAACAACTATGTGAGCCACTCGCGCCTGGTCAAGGCGATCATCGATCAGTATGTCGATAAGTTCAATGAGGACAGAGAGGTCACCAACGGGTTGGTGAATGTTTTCGCGAACATCCCGTACCAGGATCCCTTCTGGAACGGCAACCTCGAGCAGCTTAAGAGGATATTAGAAGGCATCGGCCTTAAGGTCAACATCCTCTTCGGCAACGAGTCCGAAGGCGTGTCCGAGTGGAAGTCGATCCCTCAGGCGCAGTTCAACCTCTTCGTGGGCGCTTGGGCGGGCCTCGATATAGTCAAGCACCTGAAGCGCAAGTACGGTACGCCTTATCTGCACTTCCCCTATACGCCGATCGGCGCAAAGGAGACTTCGAAGTTCCTCAGGGAAGTCGGTGAGTTCGCAGGACTCGATCCGGCCAAGGTCGAAGCTTATGTCGACAGGGAAGAGAAGAAGTTCTATACGCATATCGATAAGATGGCAAGCTTCATGCTCGAGTTCAGATACGGCATCCCGAGAAGGTTCTATACTCTCGCAGACAGCTCGTATGCGCTGGGATTTTCCAAGTTCTTCCTGAACGAACTCGGCATCATACCGGGCATCCAGTTCATCGTAGACGACATCCCGGAGAAGTATCAGCAGCAGGTGTTGGACGAGTTCGCCAATATCTCGGATCTTCAGAGAAGAGAAGTTCAGGTCGTGTTCGATCCCGATGCGGGACTTGACCAGAAGAAGCTGGTCGAAGACGCCAAGGACTACGAAGACAAGAGACTTCTGATCCTCGGAAGCTCCTGGGACAAACACATCGCAGACGAGCTTCACGCAGACCTTCTGATCATCTCGGTACCCGTGCAGCACAGACTCGTGATGAACTGCGGATACTTAGGCTACGAAGGCGGCCTCAGGGCGATCGAAGACATCTACGACAGAGTCCTCGCGACATACAGATAACAAACACTGAAAGGAAGATACTTACAAATGAGACAAGTCGCAATATACGGAAAGGGTGGCATCGGCAAGTCCACCACAACACAGAACCTCACTGCAGGCCTGGTAGAGCTCGGCAAGAAGATCATGGTGGTCGGATGCGACCCCAAGGCCGATTCCACGAGACTCCTGCTGAACGGCCTTGCACAGAGGACGGTCCTCGATACACTTCGCGAAGAAGGCGAGGTCGACGATCTCAGCCAGATCGTCAAGGAAGGCTACGGCGGCATCCGCTGCGTCGAGTCAGGCGGACCTGAGCCGGGCGTAGGCTGCGCAGGAAGAGGCATCATCACATCCATCGGAATGTTAGAAGATCTGGGTGCATACACCGACGACCTCGACTATGTCTTCTACGATGTCTTAGGCGACGTTGTATGCGGCGGATTCGCGATGCCCATAAGAGAAGGCAAAGCCAAGGAGATCTACATCGTGGCCTCAGGCGAGATGATGGCACTCTACGCTGCAAATAATATCTGCAAGGGTATCCAGAAGTACGCTCTCAAGGGCGGCGTAAGGCTCGGAGGCATCATCTGCAACAGCCGTAACGTGGACAGGGAGAGAGAACTCCTTCAGGCTTTCGCGACGGAGATCGGCAGCCAGCTCATCTACTTCGTCCCGAGAGACAACGAAGTGCAGAGGGCGGAGATCAAGAAGAAGACGGTTATCGATCACGACCCGAAGCACCCGCAGGCAAAAGAATACAGGAACCTCGCAGAGGCAATCGAGAACAACACGCAGTTCGTCATCCCGAAGCCGATGACGCAGGAGAGACTCGAGGAGATCCTCATCGAATTCGGTCTCATGGACAACATCAAGGACAACTACAACATCTAAGGTAATCGAAAATGATCAGGGCAGCATTTGCAACAGGAGACGGCGTTAACATCAACAGGCACTTCGGTGTGGCTGACAGATTCGACATCTATGAGCTGGACACCGAGAACCGCAGTTATCAGCACGTCGATACAAGAAGGATCGACAGCCTCGGAGTAAGCCTCCAGCACGACGATTCGCTGCTTGCACGCCTCGCAGACGAGATCGACGACTGCAACGTTGTCTTCTCATCCAAGTCGGGGTTCCATGCCAAGACACTGCTCAAGGAGAGAAATATACAGAGCCTGGACGTTGAGGGAGAGATATCCTTTGTGCTCGACAGATTTGTTAGGTCCAAAGTCGATATCATCGCACCTCAGTACAAGATACAAAAGGAGAGGAAACATGGTACATCTAAAAGCAATGATTCGTTTGCGAATCTGCAGAAAAGACATCCATGCCTGGGAGGCCATTCGAATGTGACCGCAGGAAGACTGCATCTTCCCGTGAGCCCGGTATGCAACATCGGATGTAAATTCTGCACCAGAGCATTCGACAAGTCGGCAATCAAGCCGGGCGTCAGTTCACTGGTATTAAAGCCGGAGGAAGCAGTTGATACTGTTCGCAGGGCAAAGGAGATCTGCCCTGAACTTACCGTAGTCGGAATAGCAGGTCCCGGCGATACGCTCGCGAACCATCAGGCATTGGAGACATTCAGGTTAGTCAAGAAGAATTTCCCTGAACTCATCTGCTGTATGTCAACAAACGGATACAGACTGCCTGACAACGTTGACGAGATCGCCGAGATAGGGATCGAGACACTCACAGTCACGGTCAATGCCGTAGACCCCGAGATCGAAGCAAAGATCAACAGCTTCGTGATCGACAGCGACGGCGTAAGACACGACGGAGTGGAAGCCGCGAAGCTCCTCATAGCAAATCAGCTCGAAGGCATCCGCCTGGCAGCATCCAGAGGCATCGTGGTCAAGATCAACAGCGTTCTCGTTCCGGGCATCAATGATGAACATATCCCGGAAGTCGCGAGAGTCACTTCAGAGCTCGGCGCTTCGATACTGAACATCATCCCCCTGATCCCGCAGAACGAGATGAAGGATATTCCCGCGCCGACATGTCAGGACCTCGAGAAGGTCCGCGTGAAGGCAGGCGAGTATCTTGAAGTATTCCGTCACTGCCAGCACTGCAGGGCAGACGCGCTCGGCATCCCCGGCAGAGGTAAGGATCTGCACGAAGAACTCTATAAAGGACGTAAAGAAAGGGCAGCTGATACATTCAGCCACGGTTGAACAAATGGGAGCATATCTTACAATAAGAGATCTACATAAGACCTTTTATCCTCACGGACAGCCGCTGAAGGTCCTCGACGGAATCAACCTTGAAGTGGAGAAGGGTGAGATCTACGGTATCATCGGTTTCTCGGGAGCCGGCAAATCAACACTTGCAAGATGCATCAACAGACTCGAGACGCCTGACAGCGGGTCCATCGAAGTCGGAGGAACGGACATACTCTCTCTGTCCAAGAAGGAACTTCTTAAGAAACGCCATAAGATCGGAATGATATTCCAGAATTTCAATCTCTTCGATTCTATGAGCGTATATAAGAACATCGCATACCCTCTTGAGATAGACGGAGTTCCGAGAGCTGAGATCAAGAGAAGAGTGCAGGAGACAGCTGAACTCGTCGGCCTTGCCGATAAGCTCAAAGCTTATCCGGGAGCGCTCTCCGGCGGTCAGAAGCAGAGAGTGGGAATTGCCAGGGCGATAGTAACGGATCCTGACTTCATCATCTCTGACGAAGCCACATCGGCACTCGATCCCCAGACGACGATCACGATCCTCGATCTTCTCAAGGAGATCAACAGGAGATCCGGCATCACGATCTTAATGATCACTCATGAGCTCGATGCTATCAGATATTCCTGCAACAGGATGGCAGTTCTCGAAGACGGCAAGATCACAGAGGCCGGCAACGTAAGAGAGATCTTCGAGAATCCCCACAGCAAGACGGGTGATCTCTTCGCAAGAGTATTCATGCTCATGCAGAACGTCGATCTTACGAACGGCGGCGGAATCTAAGGAGGTTACGGAATATGAGTCTTATGGATACCCCGTTCTGGGACGTATTTGTGGCATCATTCTCTCCCGAGATCTGGAAAGAACTCTGGGGACCGGCAGGCGAGACGATATACATGACGGTAGTATCTTCGCTGATCATGCTCATCCTGGGCCTCTTCGTCGGAATACTCCTGACGATCACGAACCCTGACGGACTAATCCCGCTGAAGGCATCCTATACGGTATCAGGTGCTCTCATCAACTGTCTGAGGTCACTGCCGCAGATGATAATGATCATCCTCATGATCCCGGTGGCAAGGCTTATCTTCGGTAAGGCATACGGCACCAACGCATGCATCATCGCCATCTCGGCAAGCTGTATACCGATGTATGCAAGGATCGTCGAGAGCAGCCTCCTCGAGATAGACAAGGGCAAGGTCGAAGCGGCACTTGCGATAGGCAGCACGAATGCTGAGATCATCTTCAAGATCCTGATCCCGGAGACGATACCTTCCCTTATCAGAGGATTCACGGTGGCGGTCATCTCGGTATTGTCGATGACGGCGCTGGCCGGAATGTTCGGAGCAGGCGGCATCGGAGACATAGCAGTCAGGTACGGTTACCAGAGATTCCAGCACGACAAGCTGTTCGCATGTGTATACATACTGATCTTCTTTGTCCAGCTGATCCAGGGCGTCGGGAATCTGGTGTCAAAACAAATCTTAAAAACACGCAATCTTATATAACCAAAGGAGTAAAAACTATGAATAAGAGAATTTTTGCAAAGAAAGCAATTACAGCAGCAACACTGGGAGCCATCTCCCTGTTCAATCTCACGGCGTGCAGCAATGCACAGCAGCCTGCAGCAGCATCAGAGCCTGCAGCAGACAGCAACACGCTCGTAGCAGGCGAATCACAGCCCGCACCTGAAGAAGACGTTATCGTTCTCAAGGGTATCGTAGACCTCGTACCTCACTCCGAGATCATCGAGTACGTAAGACCGCAGCTCGAAGCACAGGGCATCTACATCGAGCTCGTAGCAACGGCAGCAGACTCCACAACAAACGAGAAGCTGAACGCAGGCGAGATCGACTTCAACTACTTCCAGCACGAGCCTTACCTCCTGAGTGAAGTCGAGACAAACGGCTATGACATCATCAGCGCAGGCGGCATCCACATCGAGCCGATCACAGCTTATTCCGATAAGTATTCTTCAGTAGATGAGATCCCCGATGATGCTGTTGTAGCTATCCCGAACGACGGCACAAACGAGTACAGGGCACTGAGGATCCTCGAAGAGAACGGCTTCATCGTTCTTGATGAGGCAGCTAAGGACTCCCTGTCAGCTTCCGTCAACGATATCGTCGAGTATGTAAAGCCCATCGAGATCGTAGAGATCGATTCGGCTCAGATCATTCCTACAAAGGATGACTATGACTTCTTCATCACGAATACAAACAAGGCACTCGAGGCAGGCATCACATCCAACAAGCTCTTCAGTGAAGGTGCTGACAGCCCTTATGCAAACATCATCGCCATCAGGGCAGAAGATGCAGACAATCCGGCTATCCAGGCACTCGTTGAGGCACTCTTGTCCGAAGACACACAGCAGTGGATCGCTGATAACTACGGCGGAGCAGTTATCCCCGTGATCGACCTCGGTGAATGATCCCTAAGTGGATAAGATCAAGACAAGATACGGTGAATTCCTTCCGTGCAGCGATGCTTCCGACCTGAGAAAAAAGTATCGCTGCACGGTCGATCACCATAAGAACGGTAATCTGAAGAGCATATATCTCCAGGACCCCGAAGTTGTAAGCCTTCCTGAAGGCGACTTCCAGGCGGAGCTTATGACCTTCTACGAAGACGGCAGTATCAAGCGCGTGTTCCCGCTGTACGGACAGCTCAGCGCATACTGGAGTATCGAAGACGAACAGCAAGGTGCGCCTTACTATGATTTTCGAATAGAAGGCGAAGTGGTGAGGATACGCCCGCACTGCCTGTTCTTCTATCCTTCCGGCAAGCTTCGGAGCATTACTCTCTGGCCCAATGACAAGATAACGGTCAGGACATCTGCAGGACATATAGAGACCAAGCTGGGAGTAGAGTTCTATGAGAGCGGAAGTATCAGGAGCATCGAACCGTCCTTCGGCACAACGGTAAAGACACCCTGGGGCATTGTCAGTCCGTACATATACAGACCTGTCATGTTCCATGCCGAGAACGCTTCCATGACTTTCGGAGAAGACGGCAGCCTGTCAGGGTTCTCCACCATCAAGACGGCAGTGGAGGCAGACGGCAAAGTCTACAGACCCGGCGGATACATGCAGCCTCTGACGGTAAGCATTAACGAAGGTGCTCTTCTTATAACCGGAAATAACATAAAGGATATTCGGATCGACACCTCAACTGCTGAGGTTCGGTTCCTGTAATATCAAAGTATCTTCTTTGTGAGCCCTCGTCTTCTTCTGAAGGCGGGGGTTTTCATTTGCCTCGGATGCCCAGGTATTCGTTGATCTTGCCGATGTAAGTCCGGCCGAGATCCGATAACTGGCGGCCGTTCTTGGTGATGTAGCCGATCTCCATCCTGCAGATCTCGGGACTGTCGGACACGAAGGGGACCGCGAGGAAATCGCCACCGTTAAGCTCTTCGCAGATAATGCCGGAGCAGATGGTATATCCGTTCAGACCGACCATCAGGTTAAGAACGGTCGCCCTGTCGTTGGCCCAGATCTGTCTGCTGTATTCTTCGGTGCTCAGCATCTCTTCGGCGTAGTAGAAGTACGACGAATCTCCCTGCTCGAAAGACAGGCACGGGTAGTCCCTCAGATCTTCAAACGTTATGGATTCCCTTCCCGCCAGCGGATGATTCTTCCACAGATATACATATGCCGAGCAGTCGATTATGTGATGGAATTCGAGGTTCTCGCTCTTCAGGATCTTCTTCATCGCAGAACGGTTGAAGTCCGACAGATAGAGAAGACCTATCTCGCTTCTCATGGAGGACACGTCGCCTATCACGCTCTTGGTCCTCGCTTCTACAATGGCAAACTCGTATTCTGCCGCATCGTATTCCTTCAGGAGCTCAACGAAAGCCTTCACCGCGAAGGTATAGTGCTGGGTCGTGACCCTGAACTTCCTCTTACGCGTCTTGCTCTTGCCGAGATACTCGAGGAGCTCCCTGTTCTGGTCGCAGACTTTGAGAAGGTAGGGCATGAGCTGAGCGCCCGCGTCGGTAAGAGTCACACCCTTGCCGTTGCGGTTGAATATGGCAAATCCGACTTCCTTCTCGAAAGACTGAAGAGATGAAGTAAGCGACGGCTGGGAGACAAAGAGAGCCTCTGCGGCCCTGTTGATCGAGCCGTATTCAGCAATGCTTATGACGTAATACATCTGTTGCAGTGTCATGTGTCCTCTCCTGCCATTTACCTACTATGCCGATATGTTATTTGAGGGAGATTAGTTAGTCAAGAATAATAACTGATATTTTTATAATGATTCATGTCTTTTTGAACAGGGGAGGAGAAGGCGGCCTGGCAAATTGTGACAGACTTGTTAGATTTCAGTAAGAACATCTTAAGGAATCAGACTACGAAGAGTCTTAGACTTTGGCTATACTTAAACGAAAGGACGTATAGTT
>CADAOK010000049.1:11480-12880 GCA_902789515.1 Oscillospiraceae bacterium | reverse complement strand
ACAACTTAAAAGAAAGGGCTGTCTCGAATGAGGCAGCCCTTATTAATGCTTCATATTTTTGCTCTATCAGAACACCTTGTAGATCGTCGTGTCTTCTTCCGCGAAGTAAGCCACCTGCGTGAGGTTCTCTTCGAAGAACTTGGTGTTGAACTTGATGCCGCCTGAGAATACGGCAGATTCGAATTCGGGATCTGCGATAACATAGCGGATGTTGCGTTCCTGGCAGTAGCGCTTGAACTCGTCTATGTTGCCGTTGCATCCGGTCATGAGCCAGCAGTAGATCGAATCACGGGTATATGTATCGTGACCGGATGACCATGCGTAGTACGGCCAGCCGTAGTACATCGGTCTTCCTGCGAGGATAAAGCGGTTCATTGACCACATCGGGGTAAGGAATACATCGGACGGGTCAGTATTCTCGATAACCCACTTCGTAAGCGGCGATTCCGTATTAACACAGATCGGGTCGCGGTTGATATTAACGTAAGTAAACCATTCCGATAGACCGGTGGCAGTCAGAGGCACGAGGAGCACTATGGCAAGCAGTACACCGGCAACCTCAAGAGCGATCCAGGCAGGAAGTGCCAGCCCCTTATTCTCTGCTTTGGGTGCGGGTATAGCCTCGTGCGTGAGCTCTCCGATAGCGGCAGGCTGTTCGGGAGAAGGTTCAGGAGTCTCCTCTTCTGCGGGAACAACTTCTTCTGTGGGGAGTTCTTCCTCCGGGATGATTATCTCCTCGGGAAGATCGGTTATGTCCTGAACCTCGGGGCTCTCAGAGACTTCTTCGACAGCGGTCTCTTCAGCCGGAACAAGCGCATTTTCTTCCGGTTCGTCGTCTCCGAAAGCAGGCGCCGAGACGGAAGCTTCGGGAACAATCTCTTTCAAGACTTCATTACCGGGCCTTACGGGAGCCGCTTCCTCTTCTTCTGAGTCCCCGAAAACCAGTTCGGCGGGAACTTCTTCTATAACAGTCTCTTCAAGTGCCGGAGCCGGCTCCTCGGGAGTATCTTTGTTCTCTTCTTCAGCGGCAGCTTCCGCAGCGGTAAGAGCAGCCACATCAGGCATGCGGATACCGGCTGACGTATCTGCGGCAGACGCAGTCTCAGCCTTTTCCTTGCTGCGTATCTTGAGCGGTATCAGGAAGAGTCCCGATACGAGTATTGCGACAAAGACATCCAAAAGTATCAGGGTTACCTGGATGAACTTGTGGTTTGCGAGCATTTCGAGCGTTACCTGGAAAAGGAAAGCGAATACAAACGGTACGCTGAACCCGAGATAGAGTATGAAACGGTACACCGGGCGCTTCTTCATAATGTCATATACAAGGAATACAACAGCGCAGATGAACGAGAGTATCAGTGTCAGTCCGGTCACGATGAAGATGTATCTTCCCAGATCAT
>CADAOK010000049.1:0-11468 GCA_902789515.1 Oscillospiraceae bacterium | reverse complement strand
CCGGCTTCTCCGAGGATAAAGCCCGGAACAAAAGACATGCTTACGATCTTTGAGTAGCCGTTAGAGAAGGCATACGACTGTGCCACGGAGGATACTACCGCCACGGCGCCAATGATGAAGTGTATGATGCGGCTCTCGGAGAACAGACCGATGAAAGCAAGTATCAGGAGCAGCGCGATGAGGCACGACCCGTGGAAGTACGGCATCACGAAAACAAACAGCCCTGCAAGCACCGCAAGAGACCACGGCTTAAGCGGGTCAGATGTCCTGGGCAGCCATGCGTTGCGTGAAGCGGCAAAGCTCCTGAACCCTTCGCCGGAGACAGAGATGCACATCCTTCTCAGGAAGGGGATGAAGATTATTATCATGATGATTATGACGGATATGCCGAGCATCAGGTGACGCTGGTTGGGATATACGTTGATGGCCCAGATGCCCCAGTCGTCCTTCTCGGTAACCTTATACCACATGTTAAAGCGTGTTATTGAGATTATCGATGTCATCAGGTCATTGCCTGCGGCCATGAGTGCTCTTATGTGGAAGAAGACATTGAGAGAACTCCTGAAAAGAACGAAGACCGGTGCAAGCAGGAAGGCAAGGCGTCTTCCGCTTAAGAGCACTGCGAGAAGTCCGAGGAGAACGAATGCGCATACCATGACGATGACCGAAGGGATGTTAAGCGCTGCGTCGATCGCAAGGCCGAGATATTCGAGCACTCCGCAGAAATAGTAGAACAGGAAGTGATACTGTATTCCGTCACCCGAGAAGTGCATATACTGCGTCGGGAAGTTGAAACCTTTTCCGAAAGAAGACACCAATGCGGTATGCGGAGACAGATCGGAGAAAGTCGAATTGCCGCACAGCAGGATGCCGTTCTCGACCCTGTATGTGTAGAACATGAGGAAAGTGGCCGCGATAGTGAAGGCAACCGTGCAGATGCCGAAGAACAGCGCATTCCTGACGCTGTATTCATAGGGAGCAAGCTGCTGTGAGCCGGCGGCCTGTCCCGCCTCCCTGACCGATCTTCTCTTGGCGATCAGGATCACACAAGACAGTATTATCCAGAGAATGAGTGCCGCAGTCAGGATTATGCCGCCCTTAAGGCACAGGTCATGGTTCGAGATAAAGTAAGACAGTCCGAGCGTGATGTAGTAATTGAGGAAGGGCACGCACATGATGCCGAGGATTATTCCCGACGGCACGATGAACAGTGAATTAGGGATCCTGTCGATGATCTTCTTTGAAGGCGCGCATGCAAGATAAAGCCTTCTCACATCGGGCACCAGCAGTGATACCAGCGCGATGCCGAAAGCGGCGCACAACAGGATGTAGAGTAATGCGGGCATAGTTTCCCCCTTTTATTATTTAATTAAGTATATCAATCATTGGGGTTTTCTATATTACAACCAGATAACAGATTAAAACACGGGGGAATCGGACGGCTAATTAGGGTATAATGCTTGAGTACTATTTTGAAGTATTAGAGGTGATTTTATGAAAATTACGGTTCTTGGCGGAGGTCTCTCGCCTGAACGTGACGTATCCCTTAAATCCGCAAGCCTTATTGCCAATGCTCTCCTGTCCAAGGGACATGAGGTGGCACTTGTTGACCTTTATATCGGCATTGAGAACGACCTCCCGGCCGAGAGCTTCTTCCGCCGCGGAACGGTCGATCCTTTCACATATACCATCCCCGAGAAAGAGCCTGACCTCAAGGAACTCGTCAGGCAGCACGGCGGCAGACGCCAGTGGGTAGGACCCCGCGTCATCGAGCTCTGCCAGTATGCTGACAAGGTCTTCCTCGGTCTTCACGGAAGCCACGGCGAGAACGGACAGATCCAGGCCGTGCTCGACGCTTTCGACATCAAGTACACGGGATGTGATTATCTCGGATGCGCGATCGCTATGGACAAGGGCATATCCAAGGCTCTCGTCGCAGGCGCAGGTCTCCTCACGTCGAAATGGATCACCGGGATGCCTTCCGAGATCACAATGAAAAGAATGGACAAAGAGATAGGCCTGCCCTGTGTCGTCAAGCCCATCGGCTGCGGCTCATCCTGCGGTGTATCTATCGTATATACGCCCGAGGAATTCCAGGCGGCAGTAGACATGGCGGCTGCATATGATCAGCCGATCCTGGTCGAGCAGTTCATCAAGGGCCGCGAGATAACTGTATCCGTCCTCAATCACAGAGCGCTCCCCATTACCGAGATAATCCCGCACGAGGGTTTCTACGACTATAAGAACAAGTATCAGGACGGCCTGACGACGCATGTATGTCCCGCACAGATCGCTCCCGATGACTATAAGAAGGCTCAGGATCTTACGATAGAGATATTCGATCTGCTCAAGATGACACAGTACGGCAGAGTGGACATGATCTATGTTGAGGAAAAGCATGAATTCTGGTTTATCGAGGCAAATAACCTCCCCGGCATGACTAACACCTCGCTCCTTCCGGAGGCAGCCAAGGTCGAAGGACTGGCATACGAAGATCTCTGCGAGCAGCTCGTACTGAACTGCGGCAGGGACTGATCCGCCGTTCCTTGATACCATACTTCTAATAAGATAAAATACAGAGACTAATTATCCCGTCCGAAGGAGAAGGCTTCCTATGAACATGAAGAGAGCAGATTATATCTCATGGAACGAGTATTTTATGGGTGTTGCCACACTGGCTTCCAAGAGGTCCAAAGACCCCAATACCCAGGTCGGCGCATGTATCGTCGACAAGGACAATTACATCGTTTCCGTAGGATATAACGGCATGCCTTTAGGGTGTTCTGACGATGAATTCCCGTGGGAGAGACAGGGCGGCACACTCGATACGAAGTATGCTTATGTAACCCACGCGGAGCTCAATGCCATCCTTAACTCCAAGACGGCCAGCCTTGAGGGTTCGACAGTATATGTCACTCTCTTCCCTTGCAATGAATGCACCAAGGCGCTTATCCAGAAGAGGATCGGCAAGATAATCTATCTGGATGACAAGTATCACGATACTGATACTTCCGAGGCTGCCAGAAGAATGCTGGACAGTGCCGGCGTCAAATACGAGAGATATGAGCGTTCCGGCAGGGAAATAGAGATCTCACTGTAATTTCCGGATACTAATATGAGTAAGCTGTACCGAAAGACAATATCTGCGGTAATTGTCGCATTGATTATTATCTGCGCCGTTCCGGTGCAGGTCCTTGCAGCGCCGTCAGGGTCTGCGACGACCAATTGCTGGGGCAACGGCGGACAGATAGAGATACAGCTGTCAGGCTGTGACGGATATGCGACCATAACTGTTGTGGCGGAATTCTCCGGTACTGTCAGTTCGGCTTCAGGCTGGGGATTCGATACATACACGGTAAACGGCAATCAGGTCACGGCGACAGTATCTGCCTCAGGTCCGAACAGCTGGGGCTTCAACAGCAAGGTCGGGATCCAGGTAACGGGGACCGATGTGAATTCGGCCAGCCTGATCTCCGTGTCGGGCGACGGCGAGAGCGGATCCGTTACTGAGACAGCAGCGACCACTGCTGCACAGCAGACCGGTGAGACGCAGTCCGGAGACAATTCTTCGAATGAGAGTGTCAGCATATCGGGACCGGCGGAGAATACTGCCGGCATCTCCGGTGATGACTGGCTTACCACGGACGGGTCCAAGATAGTCGACATGAACGGTACCGAGGTATGGCTTACCGGTGTTAACTGGTTCGGATACAATACCGGCACGAACATTTTCGACGGCGTGTGGAACTGCAGCCTGAAGGAATCCATCGAGGGAATAGCGGACCACGGCTTCAACCTCCTCAGGATCCCGATGTCAGCGGAACTCCTTCTTCAGTGGAAGAACGGGGAGTACCCGCAAGCAAACTACAACCAGGCTTATAATTCCGAACTTAATTCCCTGAACTCATTAGAGATCTTCGACTATGTCCTCCTGCTCTGCGAGGCAAACGGCATCAAGGTCATGATAGACATCCATACCGTCAAGACCGATGCTTCGGGACACAACTATCCGCTGTGGTACCGCGAGGACATGACGACAGAAGACTTTATTGAAGCGCTGACGTGGCTTGCCGATAGGTATAAAAACAACGACACCATAATCGCCTATGATCTGAAGAATGAGCCGCACGGGAAGGCTTCGGAGGCTGAATTTGCGATCTGGAACGATTCCACTCAGCAGAACAACTGGAAGATGGTGGCCGAAGAGGCGGGCAATGCGATCCTTGATGTGAATCCCTATGCCCTCATTGTTATCGAAGGCATACAGATTTATCCGATAGATCCTGTGGGCAATGATTTCACATCGACCAATGACGAGGACTATTACAATACCTGGTGGGGCGGCAACCTTATGGCCGTCAAGGATTATCCGATCGACTTCGGGTCGGAAGCGCGCAATAAGCAGATAGTCTATTCACCGCACGATTACGGGCCTCTGGTGTATGAACAGCCGTGGTTTGAAGGCGGATTCACATATGACTCCCTATATCAGGACGCCTGGTACGATTACTGGCTCTATATCGAGGAAGAGAATATTGCTCCGATACTCATAGGAGAGTGGGGAGGCTTTATGGACGGCGGCCCCAATGAGGAGTGGATGACATATCTTAGGCAGCTTATTGCAGAAAAGAATATACATTTCACTTTCTGGTGTTATAATGCGAATTCGGGTGACACCGGCGGACTCGTCCTGGACGATTTTACCACCTGGGATGAGCAGAAATATGAATTTGTCAAAGAAGTCCTCTGGCAGAACGGGGACGGAAAATTCATCGGTTTGGATCACGAAGTTCCCCTGGGAGCTAACGGCATCTCGCTGTCGGAGTATTCGGGCAAAGAGGTAGTACCGGCGGCAACGCCCATGGAGACTTCCGGGACAACGGAGACAGCCGGGGCAGAGACAACGGAAACATCTGCCGCAGCTTCAACTGATGCCGTATCCACACCCGCGGCGGTGCAGGAGCAGCCTGCAGAAGGCCGTTTCGGCGGTTTGTTTGTAGTAGCTGTTGGTCTGATAATCATCGCAGGTCTTGCAGTTGTAGTTGTAATCGTATTTACTATTATCAAACAAAAGAGATTGAGCGATAATAAAAAGAATAAAGAGGAGCATGAGGTAAATTCAGATGATTGAGTGGTTCTTTGGTACATTCGGTACAGTCGGAGGGTATATTATCATCGGCTCAGTACTGGTACTGACGGTAGCGATAATCTGGTTCAATATCTCTAAGTCAAGGGAGAAGAAGAGAGACGATTTCCGTGAGCATATCGGTGAGATCAAGCGTACGGAACAGGTCATCAAGGGCGTAAACCAGAGAACGCGCGTGAACAGCGGCGAAGTGCCTGTCGCAGAACCCGAGCCCGTGAAGGACAGCGGAATAAGTGTCCGGGTCGATGAAGAGAAACAGCAGGCATCGGCCGAGGTTTTCGCGAAGGTAAGAAAGTCCAGAAAGAAACATCAGCCTACCGAGATAGAGCTTGCAGTACAGAAGTATGGTGAACACATGGTGGTAAACGGATACCGCCAGAAGTCAGATACAGCGCCGATCAGACCGGTATACTCAAACACCGCCAAGGCGCGCAAAGAGCAGAAGGCTGAACTTGAGTCAGACGAGGTAGGCGAGGAGGCTACGACTCCGGCCATCGTGACGGATTCCGCAGCACCCGCGAAGGTAAAGCCCACAGAATTGAAGCCTCCTACGTCTGCGCATCTCAGGAACCAGCAGCATGCCGAGGAGTCTTACGTAAAGGATGCGATCAGACCCGTGATAGGTTCCAGTGTTGCGAATTCCGTACCTGAGAGACCCGCCGAGGTGCCTGAGGAGATGCCCGAGATCGCAACCGGGGAAGAGAAACCCATCCCGACAGCAAAGACACCCGTCAAAGGGTTTGCCCCGGCAAAGAAAGCGCAGGTCAAGCGTCCGAAGAGCGAGATCCAACAGAAGAACGAAGAAGCGATAGAGAATACAGATTTAGGTGAATAAAAAACGGTCTCACATGAGACCGTTTTATATTTATCCTGGAGCCCCCATCCAGGTTTGAACTGGAGACCTCATCCTTACCATGGATGCGCTCTACCGACTGAGCTATGGGGGCAAAAACAACTGTTGAAGTATATCACAGCCGTCAATGCTTGACAATATTATTTAAGTCCGTCGCTCTCAGGGAAGATGTTCTTGTCGTAGAAGTGCTTGATTATCGACCGGCGGGTAACGATGCCGATGAACATATCACGGTCATCGACGATCGGAACGAAGTTCGTCTCCATTGCGCGGATGATCAGATCGTCTATGGAAGACCCGATAAGACAGGGAGGATTCTTCGACCTGAGCGGGTACATTTCCCTGATGGAGAAATCCTCAAGGCTCTCGATCGCCATGGTATGAGGTTCGCCGCCCTCGCCCTTGACTATGAACCAGAGCAGATCGCCCTCGCTGATAGTACCTGCATATGTTCCGTCGCGCTCAAGCACGGGAACCGCCGTAAACTTGCTCGAGTGCATTTTCTCGAGAGCCTGGCGTACCGTAAAGTCGCTGTAAACGAAAGTAACATCCTGTTTGGGACGCATAAAAAAAGCAATATTCATAAGCATTATTCCATTCCGAGATCTTTGTCGATCGACACCTGGAAAGGCGTCGCTGTAAGGCCGTTCTGCGCATGGAGCGGAGTCGGACCGTATGAGAAGTAAGCATAGCGGACCCTTGACGGAAACTCGACTTCAGGGCAGGAGAGAAGCACCGTCTTGCCGTCAAAGTCGACAGCCGCATCGGCGGGGTGGAACTCGCCGTCTTCGCCCGCGACCTCAAATCCTGACTCATTTCCACCGTAATCAGTCGCAATGTTAAGGAGCATGTAGTCTCCGCCGAAAGTAATCTCTACCCCTTCGCCTCTTCTTGCATCAACGATATAGGGGGCAACGGCGTCAACATTCTCAAAACCATATACAAACTTCTGGGCAAGGAGCGCAAGCCTGTCGCCGGGAGTCTTCTTGTCCGACGGATGTATGTTATTGAACTCGCCGCAATCCACGATGACCGCCATATAGACATTCGGGATGTCTATAGCGACTATCTGCTGTTGCTGCCTTATTACAGGCCAGGACATATCGTCATAACCCATGTATTTACGGTCTTTGGAAATGAACATCGGGAGCTGGCAGAACAGGAAGGGCAGTTCTTCGTCGAAGAAGACGCTTCTCCATTCCCGGATAAGTGTCTCGAAAACGGGTCCGTACTCGTTCTGGTAACCGTCAGCGGCATCAGCCTCGCCCTGATAGTATATGACACCTCTCAATGTATAAGGTGCGATACGCAGGATCATGCTCTCGAAGAAAGACCCCGGATGTCTGACTGCACGGGGACCGACCGGCGGCGGCCATGGCTCCGGTCCGTACTTCATCTCGGCTTCGAGATAAGTCATATACGGATTCTCTTCAAGAGCTTCATTCAGCATCCTGTCGTATTCCATCTTGTCTTTCTCGTATTCCCGCTGGTAATAATCGAATTCCTCATCGGTAAGGGAAGCGGTAACCTCATCGAAACCTGTTATATAAAGCTTGCCTTCCTTCGTCTCCATGAGACTGTCGATGCTCTGCCAGCAGTCGATCGTCGAAGCGCCGAAGCAGCATGTGATGATGCCTATCTTGGCATCAAGCCTGGCTTCGAGTGCATGTGCAAAGTAATATGCGATACCGCTCATCATACCGGCATTCTCTGACGTGATCTCGATCCACTGCGAGTCTTCTTCAGCCTGCTCCTGGGCATCGTCCAGAAAGCCTGCCTTGGGAACGTCGTAGAGACGGATATCTGTCTTGCCGATCTTCGGGATGATGTATTTTGCGAATTCGGTCCTGGCCAGGGGATACTCCATGTTGCGCTGCCCTGCGGCAAGCCACACCTCGCCGGCGTAGCAGTTCTTCAGGCGCAGCTGCTCCCCGTCATTCTCGAATAACACGATTTCATAGGGACCGCCGGGTTCTTCTACGGCATCAACAAAAACGAGAAAACTTCCGTCTTTCTCTGTACCGGCTACCCCCGAACGGACAGTCTTGCCGTCCAGGATAAGGTCACACCTGATTGTACGGGTATTGTCGCAGATACCGAATATACGGAACTCAGCTCCCCATTGAAATACAAGATTGTCCTTAAAAATGCCGTTCAGTTTGATAGCCATAAATGTATTATATACCCTCCGTCAACACAAAAGGATACATTACTATTATTTTTAATACTTTAGGTCAGCCGAAGAAAGCCTTTACGAAAAGGATGGCGGCATCCGTGTTGCCGTTGATGGTTATGCTGCCTTCTCTAAGCCCGTCGTAGAAATCCTTTGTGCCTGAGAGGACTGCTGCAAAAAAGTCCGCATCAGCATCAATATAGAAGGTGGCATCGTAATATTCGTAAGGAGCGACCTCGACCCTGCCTTCGTCCGACTTTACATAGATCGGGAGATTGTCGAGGTTGCCTTTGAGAGTGATCTGGGTAGCCATATCGCCCCAGAACTTTATCTTGGATGCCTTTGCGTTAACAGCTTTGAAGATGCTTCCGAATTCAGCTTCTACTTTCATGTCTCTTCCTCTTTGGTTACTTCCGTCTTCTTGTCGGGTTCCGTATATCCTGCAGCAGAGGTGCGCTCTACAGGCATCGTCCTGTGTTCGATATACAGGATCAGATCGGTGGGGATGATCTTGGATGCAAGGTGAAGGGCCTTCTGCGAGAAACCGTAAACGAACATCCTTCTGCCCTTGATGGAGGCTTTGACAGAGGCTTCCGCAAGTTTGTCGGGGTCAGCCACCACATACTGTCTGAAGCCGGAGAACTCCGTCTCCGCACCGCCGGTAGCCTTGCTCTGGAATTCGGTATTGACCGGTCCGGGACACACAGTCGTGACACAGATGCCGTAATCCATAAGCTCAAATGCCAGAGCTCTCGAGAAATTGATCACATAGGATTTGCTCGCAGCATAAGCGGCAAACCCGGGCTGAGGCAGAAAACCTGCAGACGAAGCGACATTGATAATCCTGGGACCGTTTGCCTTCGAGAGATATTTGTCTTTCTCGATCATATAGGGCAGACAGATCCTGGTAAGCTTTGACAGCGCTGTGCAGTTGATATCCAAAGTGTCTTCAAGTGCCTTTGCCGTCTGATCCTCCACGGCTCCCTTGAATCCGATCCCCGCACAGTTGACGAGAAGACCCACCTGGGGTTTCTCGGCAGCGAGCTGCTCTTCAAGTTCCGCGAGATTATCGGGATCCGACAGATCACAGGTCACGGGAAGGACACGGTCATCCCCCAGAGAATCTATGATCTCATTCAACTTGTCGGCACGTCTTGCGACAGCCCAAACTTCATCAAAAGGAACGCCGCCGAAAATGCCGCGCTCCTTGATGATCGTCTTAAGAAATGATTTACCTATGCCGGAAGAGGCGCCGGTAACGATAGCAATGTTCTTCAAGAGTCAGACCTCCTTAAGGATTACCTTCAGAGTTACTATTACTTGATTATTATTGCCCTATTCATCCTTCCGGTCAATCGGTTTGAAGCCCGGCAGGGGTTCTGTGGCAGTCGGTCTTGCCCCGTTGTTGAGAATGGACGAGGACTTGCCTTCGAGAGACATTCCTACCGTGGGTGCATGAGGAGCCTTGCCTTTGCCTGAAGGTCTTGTCATATCTCCGAAAGTGGAAGTTTTGCTTTCTTCTGAAGATCTTCCCGTGGTTGCTCTGTCGAAAAATGCGGATCTGTGGTCAGACTGATCGGCAATGCCCGTACGGTCAGCTGTATCTTCTGTCTTCGGTCTCGCGAAAGGGGACGAGGGCTTTGCTTCCGCATCAACTGAAGACTTCCGGGCGGATTCTTCAACGGGCTGCGCTGCAGGCTTGAAAGGATTCACTCTTCCGGTTCCGGGCGTTGCCCACATAGGAGCTCTGTCTCCCCTTGCGTAAGGCGCTGTCGGCTGCTGGGCACTTACGGCTTTGCCAAGCTGCGTAGCTCCGGGCGCCATCTTATGATAGTCTTCTGAAGACTTGCGGGGTCTGAGACCCGGAGTTGAATAGATCTCTCTCTCGTGAGAACGGTCCAGAGGCTTGAACGGTGAATTATTCTGCTCTGCGTTCTTATCTGTCTTTGCTGCCGTTTCCTGAGTGCCGGATGCAGATTCTGACTCAGCTTTTACTGCTGCGGCATGGTTTACGGAGAGGGCTGCGGGTCTCTTTATCGGAGGACGCTGCTTGATCTCTGCAAGCTTTGCTTCGTTTGTCTTGCTCTTCTGGGCTTCTTCACGCATCCTCTGCTGTTCCTTAGCTGCTTCAGCTCTCTCCCTTGCTGCGATTACGGCTGCAGATGTTGCCGCAGCGGTTGCGGTGGGTTTTACAGAAGATTCAGCCGGCTTTACGGAAGGCTTGAACGCAGGCGCAGACTCAGCGGTCTTTGCTGCTGCAGCCACTGCCGCTGCATGGTTGACGGAAAGCTCTTTCGGCCTCTTGTGAGGGACTGAAGGTGTGGAAGGCTTGCGCTCAGGTTTCTCAGCCTTGGCCTCATCTGATTCCATCTTCTTGAGTTCCTTCATGGCGGAAGCGGTATTGAATACCGGTGTGGCGGAAGCATCACTCGGGATGGCTTCCTTGCCTTTGCCCCGTCCGGGCAGATTGAAGTGATACCCGATCGCATAGATCAGATCCGATGTGCCGGGGATGAAGTTGATTGCGATCTCAGAGCCTCTGTAGCCCTTCTTTTCCTTGAGGTATCTGTATCTGAAGTATGAAGCGCCTGCGAGAAGGATCACGAATATGATCCAGAACCAGGTTGTCATGGTCTGTTTTCTCGCTTTGGCTGCATTGAGTTCTTCCTGGGTGGTGCTGTTCAAAGTCTCGTCGAGCACTATGGTCTGATCGTATGTCTCGCCTTCTTTGACTTCTCCGACAACTGACATGATGGTTTCCTGGGTTTCGCCTGCTACGAGTGTATCATCGGCTTCTGCAGTCTCGGTGGGATTGGTCGTCTCTTCAACTGTCTCAGTTGTATTGGCTGCGACCGTGGTTGCGGCGGGTTCTCCTGCAGCTGCCGTAGTAGCGGCTACATCGCCGCCTGCTGCCGGTGCCGGTGCATTGTTGTTGGAATCATTGTTTGCAGGCTGATTGGTATTGCCGGAACCTGAACTTGAGTTGTTATCTGCGGGTGCCGATGTAGGCTTTGCCGTGGGAGCCGCCGTGGGAGATGCAGTGGGAGCAGCAGTAGGAGCTGCGGTAGGAGCTGCGGTAGGAGCTGCAGTGGGAGCTGCAGTGGGAGCAGTTGTAGGCTTTGCAGTGGGCTCCGCTGTAGGAGCTGCTGTAGGTTTCGGTGTGGGTGTGGGCGTAGAAGTAGGCGTAGGTTCGGGAATAGGCGTGGGAGTCGATGAATATACTAGAGAATAACTGCTGATGCTTACGGCAAGATCACTGCAATTAACGCTTCCTATCTCTAGCGCAACCCACTGGC
>CADAOK010000048.1 GCA_902789515.1 Oscillospiraceae bacterium | reverse complement strand
GTAAAGGCAATGGGTTATAAGTATTCAACGATCTCCGGTATCTCCATCGGTATCGAAGACATGATCATCCCTGACATCAAGGATAAGATGATCGCAGAAGGCGACATTCAGGTCGAAGAGATCAACGAAGCCGCTATGGAAGGTTTCTTCACAGAGAACGAGCGCCATAAGCAGGTAGTCAAGGTCTGGGAGACAACCACCAATGACATTACCAAGGCACTCATGGAGAACCTTGATATCTATAATCCTATCCGTATGATGGCTGACTCCGGTGCCCGTGGTTCAACGTCACAGATCAAGCAGCTCGCAGGTATGCGTGGTCTTATGCAGGATACGACAGGTGCCACCATCGAGATCCCGATCAAGTCCAACCTCCGTGAAGGTATGAACGTGCTCGAGTTCTTCATCTCATCACACGGTGCACGTAAGGCACTCTCCGATACGGCTCTCAAGACCGCTGAATCCGGATACCTTACACGCCGACTCGTTGACGTTTCCCAGTCCGTCGTTGTTACAGAGACAGACTGCGGCACTGATGACTTCACATGGGTCAAGGAGATCACAGAGACATCCAACAACAAGGTCAATGTCATCAAGTCACTTTATGACCGTCTGTACGGCCGTTATGCTGCAGAGGACATCATGAACCTGCAGACCGGCGAAGTTATCGTTGCAAAGGATGAGCTGATCGATGCCCTCAAGGCTGAGGAGATCAGCGACTCCGTAGATAAGGCTAAGGAAGATGCAATCGCAGCACGTCAGAAGATCATCGATTCCGTCAAGATCAAGGGTGAAGAGACACCCGAGAAGCTTGCTGAGAAGAAAGAGAAGGCTGCTGCTAAGCTCGCAGAAGCAGAAGCTGCAGGCAAGGTCCTCTCCGAGACTGAGATCCAGCACCTCGGCAGGATCAAGATCAGATCAGTATTCGACTGCCGTTCCAGAAGCGGTGTCTGCACAAAGTGCTACGGTATCAACCTTGCTACAGGGCGTCCGGTTGCAGTCGGTGAAGCTGTCGGTATCATTGCGGCACAGTCTATCGGTGAGCCTGGTACACAGCTTACGATGAGAACGTTCCACTCCGGTGGTATCGCTGCTTCAGGTGAGGATATCACTCAGGGTCTCCCCCGAGTTACGGAGATCTTCGAGGCAAGAGATCCTAAGGGTCACGGCATCATCTCTTCCGTTCCCGGCAACGTCAAGATCGTTGAGAACGAGAAGACAAAGCAGAAGACCATCGTCGTTACACCTGTTTATGATGCAGATACACAGCCTATCCTTGATGCGAAGGGCAACCCGATCGAGAAGGTAGAGTACAAGGTTCCTTCACATGCCACACTTACGGTCAAGGACGGCGAGCTCATCGAAGCAGGCGATCAGATCATCGACGGTAAGATCGATCCTAAGGAGATCCTCAAGGTTAAGGATATCCGTGCAGTTCAGAAGTACATCATCAGCGAGATCACGAAGGTCTACTATTCCGGTGGTGGTGTTAACATCAACGACAAGCACATCGAGATCATCGCCAAGCAGATGATGAGACGTGTCAAGATCAATGAGCCGGGCGATACCGGATTCATGACAGGCACGACTGTTGACTGGTATAACTTCATATCCAAGAACGCTGACTGTGAGAAGCAGGGTCTCCAGCCCGCAGAAGGAAGCACGATTCTTCTCGGTATCGCAAAGGCCGCTACAGCAGCAGATTCGTTCATGGCTGCCGCTTCCTTCCAGGAGACAGCAAAAGTCCTCACAGATGCTGTTATCAAGGGCAGGACAGACAACCTTACGGGTATCAAGGAGAACGTCATCATCGGTTCCCTCATCCCTGCAGGTACCGGTATCAAGGCTCACAGCGACATTACAGCTGTACCTGTTATCAGGGAGAATGCAGACCTCATCAAGGATCACGAGGGCGACGACGCATTCTTCGAGAATGATTACCTCGAAATGGTAAAAGAGAAGGATGCCATCCTTGACGAACAGGACAGGGAAGCCGCTGCAAAGCTCGAGCTTGAGAGAGACAGAATCTGAGGGATTTGACTCGTAATTGTAAAGCAACGGGCAGGATTTAAAGATTATAATAACGCCGGGAGACTAGTTTCTTCCGGCGTTTATTTATGCATTTTTGCCTTAAAATACGAACAAAGGCATGTTATAGCAATGTATAATTAACGCAAAACTTTGAGGAGAAAGAATACTTTGGTCTACAAACGTAACCGCAAACAACATATACTTGCAGTTATTGTCGGGTTCTTCGCAGCCGTGCCTGTCATATGCCTTCCTATAGGCATCAGATCAGGTGTCAGCCCGGCCCTCATCATCTCAAGAGCTTATGCGCAGGTTTTCGGTATCCAGGAAGGTGCCGGCGAGATCGTTACCGCGCAGGATATCGTAGGTGAAGGCGTCGTTCTCGCTGATGTCAGCAACAGCACATACGATACAGGCGCCCAGTCATCCCAGGAAGCTCAGGAGACCAGCTATTCGGATGTTCCCAAATATATCGTTTACCAGGAGTATGATCAGTCCAACCTTCCTATCGAGCTTCTCGATGTTCAGTGTTTTGCGGCTGACAATACCACATATTACATAAGAGCAAATGCGTCCATTCTCAAGGAAACGCCTAACATGGATTCCTATACTATCTGCTCTCTCCATCTGGGACAGGAAGTAACGAGGATCGGTATCGGCGACACATGGTCAAAGATCCAGACCGAGGACGGACAGGAAGGCTATGTCCTAACTGACACCATCCAGGATACGATGCTCGAGATCAGCATCGACCGTACTGTATGGGTAGATACGGACAGCCTTATCGTAAGATCCGAACCCTCGACTCAGAGTGAGCAGGTTACGGTCGTTAATGATGAAGATAAGCTTATCTGCAGCGCTATCGTCGGAGACAAGTGGTACAAGGTTACAACACCCGGAGGAGCGACCGGTTATGTATACATCTCGTATACGACACAGACTCCTCCTCCGACACCTACACCAACCCCCACACCGAAGCCGAAGTCGAGCGGAGGCGGCGGTGGCGGCGGAGGCGGCTACTCCAAGTCATACGGCGACCCGTCCACTCTTCCTTCCACCGGTTGGACAGGCCAGGATATCGCGAACCTCGCAGAGACATTCCTCGGCGTTGACTATGTATACGGCGGAGCATCATATGACGGAATAGACTGCTCAGGTCTCGTAATGTACTGTTATGCACAGGCCGGCGTATATCTGCCTCACGGTGCGAATGCTATTTGCAACAGCTACGGTATCAGTGTGCCGCGAAGCGATCTCCAGGTAGGTGACGTCATATGCTACGACTATGGAAGCTACTGCGGACACGTCGCGATCTATGTCGGAGGCGGCCAGGTAATCCATGCTTCCCGCAGCGGAGACGTTGTTAAGTACGGCAACCTCGACATGATGCCCATCAGGGACATCAAACGAATGATCCAGTAGCGCAAGTCTCAATCTTTGCAACAAACCGGTGCTGCCTCAAAACTGAGGCGGCACTTTTGTTTTTTCCTTGTATAATAGTATGGTTAACGGATTTGAAAGAGGTGTTTTATATGACAGAGAAGAGTTTGGATCAGTTCCTTGAAGAGCTGTCTTCAGCTGCACCCGTACCGGGCGGCGGCGGAGCTTCTGCCGCTGCAGGCGCTATGGCGGCAGCTCTCGGTTCTATGGTGGGCAATCTCACTTCAGGCAAGAAAAAGTATGCCGAATATCAGGAAGAGATAGAGGAGATAATTGCCAAGGCGGCTGCTCTCCGCGATGATTTCAAGGCTCTCGTAAAGAAGGATGCGGAGTGTTTCGAGCCTTTGGCAAAAGCATACTCCATCCCCAAAGACGAACCCGGAAGGGAAGAGAAGCTCGAGGCCTGCCTTAAAACGGCTGCAAGCGCTCCGTATGAGATGATCTGCAAAGCTGAAGAGACCTCCGGGATCCTGACGCGCCTTGCCGTAATCGGATCCAGGCTTGCGATAAGCGACGTCGGTGTCGGAGCGGCGCTCTGCACGGCAGCAGCTGAAGGCGCAGCAATGAATGTATACATCAACACGAAACTCATGAAGGACAGGGCATATGCAGACGACCTGAACGATAAGACGCTGAAGGCGGTCGCCAGGGTAAAAGACAGCTGCTGTGCCGCATATGAGACAGTAAGACAGGACCTCATGGTTTGAAAGGCAGGGTAATATGCTCAGATTAGGCGGAAAAGAAGTATCGGAAAGTATATGTGCCGGACTCGCTCCAACCATTGAAAAACTGGCGGGTAACAATGTTACACCCACTTTGGGCGTGCTCAGAGTCGGTGAGCGCGGAGATGACCTTGCCTATGAGAGAGGTCTTCTCAAGAAATTCGAATCAAACAATGCCGGCGTCAGAGTCACGGTGCTGGATGCGGACTGCACACAGGAAGAACTGGACAGCGCTTTCGATAAGATGAATGCCGACAGCAGCATCCACGGGATCCTGGTGTTCAGACCTCTCCCGAAACATCTGACAGACAGCCATATCATAGAGACGATCGACCCGGGCAAGGATGTTGATTTCATGAACTCGAGGAATCTCGCAGGTGTGATCGAAGGACGCAAAGATGCGGCGGCACCCTGTACTGCCGAGGCGGTCATCAGCATGATCCGTCATTACGGGATAGAGACAAAGGGCAAGAAGGTTACCGTTATTGGCAGAAGCCTTGTCATAGGCAAGCCGGTATCTCTTCTCCTGATAACCGAGAACGCAACGGTTACCGTCTGCCACACCAAGACGGCTGACATCAAGGCTGAGTGCAAGGCGGCTGATATCATCGTTGCTTGCTGCGGTGTCGCAAGGATGGTCACAGCGGAATACGTCCGTGAAGGGCAGATCGTTATCGATGTCGGCATGAATGTCGACAGCGAAGGCAGGCTCTGCGGAGATGTTGATTATGATGCGGTATCTGAGATCGCCTATGCGGTATCCCCTGTACCCGGCGGTGTCGGATCAGTAACGACATCCGTCCTCCTGAAGCATGTAACTGATAACTGCGCAAGGATGAGCGGAGCTGTCTGATATGGGAAAGACCGGCGGGAAGGACAAGAACAAAAACAACTGTCCTTACGCGGGCGAATGCGGCGGCTGTACTTATACAGGCTGCAGTTATACCGAACAGGCCGCGGCCAAGCAGAAGATGATAGAAGACCTTCTTCCCAAAGGGGTCGCTGTAAAGCCTGTCATTATTTGCGAGAATCCTTTCCACTACAGGAACAAAGTCCACTCGGCATATAAGAGGCTTAAGAACGGGCGCATAGTCTGCGGACCTTATGCCAAAGGTTCACACCGGATAATAAGCGTGGATGACTGCCTGCTCGAGAACGAGACCGCAGGTGCGATCATCCGTGACTGCGCGAAGATCGCAGGCCGTCTCAAGGTAAAGATCTACAGCGAGGCCAGCGGACAGGGCGAGCTTCGGAAGGTCCTGGTAAAAGTGGCCGAGGCGACCGGTGAAGTAATGGTCGTTCTTGTAATCGGATCAAAGTATTTTTCCGGGAAGACCCTGTTCATCAAAGAACTCCTGAAGATGCATCCCGAGATAACCACGGTGCTTACCAGTGTTCATAACGGACACAACTCGATGATACTCGGTGATACCGTGCGCAGGGAGACAGGCCCCGGTTACATAACTGACGAACTTCTCGGAAAGAGGTTCAGGATATCTGCGTCTTCGTTCTATCAGGTCAACCGCAGACAGGCAGAACTCCTTTATTCGACGGCTATAAGGATGGCTGATCTGGCTGATACGGACGAGGTGTTCGACTGCTATTGCGGAACCGGAACGATATCGATCTGCATGGCTCCGTTTGCAGGACATGTGACCGGTATCGAGATCAATCCGGATGCCGTAAAAGATGCCGTGAAGAATGCCCGCGCAAACGGGATCAAGAATGTTGATTTTATCTGCGGTGATGCGACTGAGTTTATGAGACGCAAGGCCGGCGGCGGCGGAAGATGCGATGTCATTGTCCTTGATCCGACACGGCTCGGGACGACGCCGGGATTTATAGATGCCTGCGTAAAGATGAATCCCTCGAGGATAGTGTATGTCTCCTGCGGCCCTGAGACCCTTGCAAGAGATATAAGGCTCTTTGCCGCGCAGGGCTATTATACGGAGAGTTGCGAACCATGCGATATGTTTCCGTGGGCCGAGTCCGTCGAGTGCGTGTGCCTGCTGAAGAGGAGGGGATAAGGTGAACAGGAAAGAGATCACTGACGAGCTTTTCAGGATGCAGGATACGGGATATGCCGAGCTCCAGGTAAGGACCATACCGACAGCGGATCCGGACAGCATAATCGGAGTTAGGACTCCGCAGATACGGGTTCTTGCGAAGGTCCTGTATAAGGATGAGGGCAGGGATGAATTCCTTAAGAGCCTTCCGCACAGGTATTTCGATGAGATGCAGCTCCATGCCTTTGTGATATCTCTTGAGAAGGATTTCGATAAGTGTGTGGAAGAGGTCGAAGCGTTCCTGCCGTATGTGGACAACTGGGCGACCTGTGACCAGCTCTCGCCCAAGGCCTTCAAGAAGCAGCCGGAAAGACTCCTGCCGTACATCCGCAAATGGATAAAGTCGGATGAGACATATACCGTGCGTTTCGCGATAGGGATGCTGATGGAGCATTTCCTCGGAGATAACTTCCTTCCGGAATATGCGGACATGGTGGCGGAAGCAAAGTCTGAGGAATACTACATCAACATGATGAGGGCATGGTATTTCGCGACGGCACTGGCAAAGCAATATGATGCTATAATTCCATATGTGGAGAAAAAACTCCTGGATGACTGGACGCACAACAAGACTATTCAGAAGAGTATCGAGAGTTACCGGATAACGGATGAACAGAAACAGTATCTGCGGTCTTTGAAGACAGGGAGAAGAAACAAGTAAATGTATTACAAGATAGGCGAGAGAATAGAGAAGTTCGAACCGACGACATTTGATAATATTCCGTTCAAGTACATTGCCGTTATCGGTTCCGAGGAATGGGCAAATTCCAACAGGAAGTTCGATATGGGAATCGAGTGGGATATCAATACCGAAGAGATATCCAGCACGCACATCGACGTGAACATCGATTCGATGACCGGAACATTCTCGATCCCGAGCAGGAAGGACATCTTCGGCCCTGCCCACAAATTCGCATTCGCACTCGACGAGAAGGGCGTGGTGTTCATCGATGACGAAGGATTTGCCCTGAAGATAATCGATAAGATCGCGAAAACGAAAAAATACATCAACCCCTGCCTTGAGAGATTCATCTACGATTTTCTCGAGAGCATCATCCACAGGGACTACCAGCTCCTCGAGAAGTTCGACGTGAGGCTGGATGCGATAGAGCAGGAGGTCTTAAAGGGAGAGGGAGGAGACTCATTAAGGGAACTCAGCGATATCAGGAGCGAGCTTCGAGAACTCAGGATACATTATGCGCAGCTCCTTGACATGAGCCAGGAACTGGAAGAAGACGAGAATGAATTCTTCAACGATGATAACGAGAGATACTTCCATCTTGTCGGACAGAGAGTACAGACGCTGCATGATATGACATCATCGCTGTCGGATTACACGGCGCAGATAAGAGACCTCAATCAGGCACAGCTGGATCTTAAACAGAACAGGATAATGACCGTGCTCACGGTAATAACGAGTATCTTCATGCCGCTGACGCTTATTACCGGATGGTACGGCATGAACTTTGTACACATGCCGGAGCTTCAGTCACCGATAGCATATCCTGTCGTGATCATCATCAGCGTGCTGATATTCATCGGAAGCCTTATCTTCTTCAAGGTCAAGAAGTGGCTGTGAGGTGTGGCTTATTGGCATGCACAAGCATGAATTAGTATAATAACCATACATAAAACATGGAGGATAGAATATGGGTATTTCAAATGCAGCAAAAAAGACCGGAGCAGTAGTGATCTCAGTTGCGATGCTTACATCTCTTGCATCATGTTCCATGCTGTTCGGCAAGAAGGATGTTATCGAGGCAGCAGAGAAGTTCGGTGATGCAGTGGCAGCGGGAGATGCCGGTAAGATCATCAAACTCTCTGACGAGGACGAAGACAGTGAGGTCGGTGAAGCTCTCGGTATTATTTTGGATGACGATAATTACTCTGATGACATGCAGGCCTATATTGAGGGTGTGGAGGATACGATCGAGTATGAGGTCGACGAGTCTTCCGTAAAGGTCGACGGTAACAAAGCCGTCTGCGACATCACTTTTACGATGGCAGACTATGAGGACCTGGATGACGGCGAATATGAGGATATCGACGATATCGTGGATTCGATCAAAGACCTTTCCACAAAGGAATACGAGTTTACGATCAAGTTTGAGAAGGACGGAGACGACTGGCTCATTACGAATCTTGACAGTGATGATTTCGGAGCAATATTCGATTACAGATACTACGAGCTTCCTGTTACAGACATAACCGGTGACTATGTCGCTGTTGCCGACCTTACGGATGTGTTTGCCGACAGTCTTACTTCTTCCACCGGCGTGGATATGGATCTGACCGGAACGATAGAGATGGAATTCCTTCTCTCGCTCAGCGAGGACGGATCATTCGTATTCTCCTTCAGTGCAGAGGATCTTTATAACTCTTTGGTATCTTTCATAAACGACAATCTTGATTCGATGTTCATGTCTGCATTCGGAGCCACATCAGTGGATGAGCTGGAATCGTATGCTCAGCTTCTCGGATATGCGGACTATGACGAACTCAAGGCGGATCTCGGTGATCAGATAGAAGAAGCCATCACAAGCGAACTGATCGAAGATTATGAACAGACCGGAACATATGAGGTTGAAGGCAACACTATCACCATGTATGTAGACGGCATGGAATCAACCCAGGGAACGATCGAAGGCGGATGCATCGTGATGAGCGTTGACGGAAGCGAGCTCGGCACAGATGAGATCGATCTCGTTTTCGAGCCTGTATCCTGATTCTGACTCCCTCTGATATATATGTGTCCGGGATTATGAGCGGAAACAACCTGGGAGGCGCAGCGTGGCAAACCTTGATCACAGAAGGAACACCAAAGCGATAAGATTTACCACTGCCGACGGCAGTGTCCTGGCAAACCGCAGGCTCAGGATCGAACAGCAGAGCCATGAGTTCCTGTTCGGATGCGGCGGGTTTGATTTTGTCGACTATTATCTTTGCGGGGACGAAGAGCAGAAAGCCTTCCGCAAGGACAGGATGGACAAGTGGCTTAAGGTGTTCAACTATGCCACGCTGCCGTTCTATCTCGGCACTTTTGAGCCTGTGGAAGGTTCGCCTCTGACTGAGAGCAGGATGCTGGCGGCTGAATATCTGACAGACCGCGGTGTTACCGTCAAAGGCCATCCTCTTGTGTGGCACACAGTATGCGCCGACTGGCTCATGGATTATGACAATGATCAGATACTCTCAAAACTTAAGGGCAGGATCGGCCGCGAGGTTACCGGGTTTAAGGGTGTCATCGACATGTGGGATGTCATCAATGAAGTGGTCATCATGCCTGTCTTTGACAAGTACGACAATGCGGTAACCAGAGTGTGCAAAGAGTGTGGTCAGGTCCCGCTGGTCAAGGCGGTTTTCGACGAGGCAAAGAGAGCCAATCCGGATGCAGTGCTCCTGCTCAATGATTTCAACACATCGCCGGCATATGAAGAGCTTATTGAGAGGTGTCTTGATGCGGGTGTTTCGATCACCGCCATCGGGATCCAGTCACATCAGCACCAGGGTTACTGGGGCAAAGAGAAGCTTCTGGATGTTCTGGAAAGATTCGGGAGGTTCGGCCTGCCGATCCATTTTACGGAGAATACGCTTACTTCGGGCGACTATCTCGTTCCTCCTGAGATCGACGATCTTAATGATTTTGTGGTCACCGCGGAGGAGTGGCCGTCCACACCTGCGGGAGAGCAGCGTCAGGCTCAGCAGATCAAAGAGATGTACGAGATACTGTTCGAAGATCCCAATGTTCAGGCTGTCACCACATGGGATTTTACCGACGGCGCCTGGCTCAATGCGCCCAGCGGATTCTTAAGGCTCGATAACAGTGAGAAGCCCTCGTATCACATGCTGCATGATCTTATCCATAACAAGTGGTATACCGGTACCGAAGTCATGACAAATGAGGACGGCATCGCCGAAGTAACGGGTTTCAAGGGGTCTTATAAAGCTGTTCCTGAGGGCGGTGCAGCCCCGGTCGAATTTGAGTTATAATACTATAAGATTAGAAAGACCGGGTTATGGAAGATTACATAAAACAGAGTGAACCTGAATTCGACCAGTTTGCCAGCGACTACCGTCAGATCCACACAGAGAACATCAACAAGGTATCCGGCGCAGACAGTGAATACTTCAGCGAGTACAAGATCAAAGAGATAAAGGACAGGGTGGACACAGCGCCCTCTGCCTGGCTTGATCTCGGATGCGGTGACGGACTTACGGCCAAGTTTGTAAGACAGTATTTCCCGGATGCCGAGTATAAGGGGATCGATGTCTCGGACTCAAGCATACAGGAAGCCCGGGCAAGAGGCATATCTTCTGCCGAGTTCTCGGTCTACGACGGAAAGAACTTCCCGTTCCCGGACAACACGTTCGATGTTGTCTTTTCCGCATGCGTATTCCATCACATTCCGCCCGAAGAAAGAGACGGGATTCTCGACGAGTGTTACAGGGTGCTGAAGCCCGGCGGAAAGTTCATAGTATTTGAACACAACACATACAATCCTGTTACCAGGAAGATCGTAAGAGACTGTATCTTCGATGCCAATGCGATCCTGCTTAACGAGGGCAGGTTCAAAAAGCAGATCAGGTCTCACGGGTTTAGGAGCGTGTTAAGAAGATTTACCGTGTTCTTCCCGAGAAAGAAACCGTTTATGTGGCTGGTCAGACACGAGCACCTCTTAAGATGGTGCATGTTCGGAGGCCAGTATTATATAGCAGCGGAAAAGTAAACCGGGAGTCCGGATCAGACTCTGCCGAATCCGACTGCCTTTCTGACCTGCTCGTATTTCTCTGATGCGATCTTGTTCGAGAACTCTCTTCCTTCGTCGAGGATCTCGTCGATCCTGCCGCTCTCGATTACCTTGCTGTACTCTTCCTGTACGGGCATGAGCTTCTCGACGACTGCGTCTGCAACGCCCTTCTTGAGGTCGCCGTAACCGCCGCCTTCGAACTTCGCAACTGCATCTTCAATGGTGCATCCGCTGAATACGGAATAGATGGTAAGGAGATTGGATACGCCCGGCTTGTTCTCTTCGTCGAACTTGATCACGCCGTCGGAGTCAGTTAC
>CADAOK010000047.1 GCA_902789515.1 Oscillospiraceae bacterium | reverse complement strand
GCTCGCTGACAAGGGTGACATTCTCTTCGTTGGTACAAAGAAGCAGGCTCAGGATTCCATCAAGGAAGCTGCTGAGCGTTGCGGTCAGTTCTATATCAATTACCGTTGGCTCGGCGGTACTCTTACAAACTTCTCTACAATCAAGAAGAGAGTTGCAAGACTTGAAGAACTCCGCCAGATGGAGAAGGACGGTTCTTTCGAGCTCCGCACAAAGAAGGAAGCATCCAAGCTTAAGCTCGAACTCACAAAGCTTGAGCAGAACCTCGGCGGTATCGTTGGCATGAAGAAGCTGCCTGCAGCACTCTTCATTGTTGATACAAAGAAGGAGCACAATGCAGTTGCTGAGGCTAGAAGACTCAACATTCCGATCGTTGCTATCGTTGATACAAACTGCGATCCTGATGAAGTTGATTATGTTATCCCCGGTAACGATGACGCTATCCGTGCAGTTAAGCTTATTACTGACAAGATGGCCGATGCTGTTATCGAAGCTCATTCCGGTGAAGACGGAAGTGCTGAAGGCGCAGATATCGACAGCGCTGAGGCTAAGGCAGAGACAGAAGCTCTTGCAGCTGAGCAGGAGCAGGTTGCAGAAGGCGAGAAGTCGATCGAAGAGATCGCTACAGAGTCTTAATCATTCTTATTCAATATACAGGAGGAAATACTATGGCTGTTACAGCACAACAGGTTAAAGAACTTCGTGAGCTTACAGATTGCGGCATCATGGACTGCAAGCAGGCTCTTGTAGAGTGTGACGGAGATATTGAGAAGGCAAAGGCTTGGCTCCGTGAGAAGGGTATGGCTAAGGCTGAGAAGAAGTCTGCAAGAGTTGCTGCAGAGGGTGCGGTTATCTCCAAGATCGACGACAGCCAGAAGCTCGGTGTTCTCGTTGAGATAAACATCGAGACTGACTTCGCTGCAAACACAGATAAGTTCAAGACATTTGCAGCTACTATTGCTGATCATATTCTTGCTTCAAAGCCCGCTGATATGGAAGCTCTTATGGCTCAGCCTCTTTACAATGATCCTTCCAAGACAGTTGAGATCTTCCAGAAGGAAGCTATCGCTGATATCGGAGAGAATACTTCTGTAAGAAGATTCGTTATCTATGAAGTATCCGGCAATGGCGCAGTTGCTTCTTATATCCACATGGGCGGTAAGGTCGGCGTTTTCGTTGAGATCGCTGCTGGCGATGATGCAGTTATCACGAAGCCTGAGTTCTCCGTTTTCGCAAAGGATATCGGAATGCAGATCGCAGCTTCAAGACCCAGCTGGGTAGAAGAGGCTGACGTACCGCAGTCTGAACTCGACAAGGAGACTGAGATCCTTAAGAATAAGGCACTTGAAGAGGGCAAGCCTGAGAAGATCGTTATGGAGAGGATCATCCCCGGCCAGATCAAGAACTTCTATAAGATTAACTGCCTCGTTGACCAGGAATTCATCAAGGACGAGGATATCGATGTTAAGACTTACATCGCAAATACATCCAAGGCTCTTGGCACAGAACTCTCTGTTGTCCGTTTCACAAGATTCGGTCTCGGCGAGGGAATCGAGAAGAAGGAAGACGACTTTGCTGCTGAAGTTATGAAGCAGGCTGGTCTCTGATTTCAAGTAATTAGTCAGTTTTATGAGGCGCGGATTTATTCCGCGCCTTTTCTTTGTATAACTTATATAGAAATCTTGAGATTTACTGAAAACGTAATTATTGGTAACATAATCCCACACAACAAAACTTTTGTGGGAAAGGAAAACAATTATGAAGATTCTTAACAAAGCAATTGCACTCACACTTTGCGCAGCAGCAGGACTTTCTCTTACAGCATGCGGAAAGAACTATGACGGTACATACAAGGCAACATATGATTGCTCTGATGTATTCGCTGATGCACTTGGCGGCGTAGAACTCGACGGTGAGCTTAACGTTGAGTTCACTCTTACTCTTGAGAAGGGCGAGTATGAGCTCGAGCTCGATGGCGATACTTTCCAGGCTAACGCTGAAGAGTACTTCTCAAACAACATGGATACGATCATGCTCGCTTCTTTCGGTGCCAGCGATATCTCTGAGATCGAAGATTATGCTACCATGCTCGGCTATGCTGATTACGATGAGATGAAGGCTGACATGCTCGATATGATGATGGCTGAATTCGATTCTGATGAGATGAACGTTACAGATTCCGGTAAGTACACTGTTAAGGGTGATGTTATCGAGTTCGACAGCGATGACAACGAAGATTTCGATGGCGAAGTAAATGATGGTAAGATCACTCTCGTTATGGAAGACGAAGATGATATCTTCGGCGGCGATGTTGAGCTCGTTTTCGAGGCAGAGAAGTAATCTGACTTAACGAAGTTCTAATTAAGGCGCGGATTATATGTCCGCGCCTTTTTCTTTTTCATGTTTACATGATTTTACTGATATATGCTATTCTGATAACATATCTCTCATATCATATATCCGGCGAAAGGAATGAAATGCAATGAAGATTCTCAACAGGATAATCGCTATCGCACTATGCGCTGCAACCGGTTTTTCCCTTACGGCATGCGGAAAGAACTATGACGGAACATACAGAGCAACTACAGATGTAACTGATGTCTTTGTTGACGGTTTCAATAAGGGAGCCGGCATGGAGATCGCGCTTGAGGGTGAACTTGATGCTGATTTCATACTTACTCTTGAGAACGGTAAATATGAGATGACTCTTGATACCGACAAGCTGGAAGAAGATCTTGATGCGTATATGACCAATAATATCGACACTATTCTCAAGACTATTATCGGTATTGAAGATGAAGATGAATTGAATGAACTGGTTACATATATGGGATATGCTGATTACTCTGAGATGAAAGATGAGATGCTCAACGAGATTACATCTTCGTATTCTGCAGATGACCTGGACTTCAGTGATTCCGGCAAATATACAGTCAGCGGAGACACCATCAAATTTATCAGTGATGATGTTGAGGCTTATACAGGTGATGTCAAAGACGGTAATATAACGATCGAGATGGAAGATGAAGATGCTGTCTTCGGCGGCGACGCTTTAGTACTTGTATTTAAAGCTGAAATATGATTCCTGATCTTCTGATATGGACAATGAAGGCGCAGGCTTTGGGTCTGCGCCTTTTTTATTTATATGTAACAACTGTCAAATGACATTTTCCAAAATCTTCTTCACCATTCGTAATATTATTGATAGAATTTATTAAATAAAAATAAGGAGTAAACCAATAGATGGCAGAAGCAAAGTATAAGCGTGTTTTACTCAAGATTTCCGGTGAGGCTCTTGCCGGAGATGCGAAGATAGGGATCAATGATGAGGTCCTCAAAGAGATATCCAAGAATATCAAGGCAATGTCTGATCTGGGCGTCCAGGTGGCTATCGTTGTAGGCGGCGGTAACTTCTGGAGAGGCAGATCATCCGAGAAGATGGACAGGGTCACGGCAGACCATATGGGTATGCTCGCAACCCTTATGAATTCACTTGCTCTATCCGATGCTCTTGAACAGCAGGGGGCTGTTACCAGAGTTCTTTCCGCAATTGAAGTAAGACAGATGGCTGAACCCTATATCAGGAAGAGAGCCGTAAGACATCTCGAGAAGGGAAGGATCGTAATATTCGCTTGCGGTACCGGCAATCCGTACTTCTCAACAGATACGGGCGCTGCCCTCCGTGCCACGGAGATCGGCGCTGACGTATTCCTTAAGGCTACTATGGTTGATGGTGTATACGACAAGGATCCTAATGTATACCCGGATGCCAAGAAGTATGACAAGGTTTCTCATGACGAGGTTTTAAGACTTAATCTTAAAGTCATGGATGCCACTGCTGCCGCTCTTTGCCGCGACAATCACACGAAGATCCTGGTTTTCTCCATGAAGGACCCTGAGAATATCGTAAAGATTGCCGAAGGCGAAGATCTCGGAACCATTGTTGAATAATTAATTTCAGGAGGACATATCTATGGCTATGATCGAAATCACAAAGCAAGACTACGATGAAGTAGAAGCTAAGATGCGCAAATGCATTGACAACCTTCAGGAGAACCTTAATTCAATCAGAGCCGGCCGTGCTAATCCGCACGTTCTCGATAAGATTATGGTTGAGTATTATGGAACTCCTTCGCAGCTCAATGCTGTTGCCAATATCCAGGTGCCTGAGGCACGTATGATCACTCTTACACCTTGGGATCCTTCAATGCTCAAGGAGATCGAGCGTGCTATCCAGTCTTCAGATCTGGGTATCAATCCTACCAATGACGGTAAGATGATCAGGCTTGTTTTCCCGATGCTCACAGAGGAAAGACGTAAGGAGCTCGTTAAGCAGGTTAAGGTATACGGTGAAGAGACTAAGGTCGTTATCCGTAACGTCCGCCGCGATTATATCGATAAGATGAGAAGCGCAAACAAGAAGAAGGAGCTTACAGAGGATTCTCTCAAGGAATACGAAGAGAAGATCCAGAAGATTACAGATAAGTTCATCGCTGAAGTTGAATCTGTTGAAGAGAAGAAGAATAAGGAACTCATGGAGATCTGACATTGGCACTTGTTGGCAATACATCAAAGAATAAATCTTATGATACGGAGGGACTTAAGGTCCCCGTATCTTTGGGTGTCATTATGGACGGTAACGGAAGATGGGCAAAGAAGCGCCTTCTTCCCAGAAGTGCCGGTCACAGGGCAGGTGCCGAGAACCTTAAAGAACTCTGCCGCAACTGCGGTAATTACGGTGTCAAATACCTTACCGTATATGCTTTTTCTACCGAGAACTGGTCAAGACCGCAGGGAGAAGTCGATCAGCTGATGAAGCTTTTCGTGGAGTTCTTTGACAAGTATGATCCCGAGCTTGCAGAAGAAGGCATCAGGGTAAGGTTTACCGGCGATATTGCAAATCTTCCCGAGAACATACAGAAGGTCTGCAGGGAAGGTGAGGAACGATCCAAGGACCGTCCGAAAATGCAGCTCATCGTAGCATTTAACTATGGCGGCAGACGCGAGATCGTTCATTCCGTGCAGAAGATAGCCCAAGACATCAGGGATGGAAAACTTGCTCCGGAAGACATTACAGAAGATACGGTATCTTCAAATATGTATCTTCCCGATGTTCCGGATCCCGAGCTGATCATCAGACCCAGCGGCGAGATGAGACTGTCCAACTTCCTTCTTTGGGAGAGTGCTTATTCTGAGTTCTGGGTATCAGACACTCTTTGGCCTGACTTCGGATACGAAGATCTTACACAGGCATTCAGGGATTATGCAAAACGAGACAGACGTTTCGGCGGACTGTCCAAGAAAGATACGGAAGAGTCGTAAGAATAATGAGACAGAGAGTTATAACGGGAATCCTTTTTACCTTGGGCGTTGTAGCCTTCTATATTCCTGCATACTGGCTTCCGGTTGTTGCGCTTGTATTCTCGGTCCTGGTCAGCGGATTTGTAATATATGAGCTTATAAAGGCTTTGCGTGACGGCACATTCAGCCCGTCGGTAATCCTTGTCCTCATAGGAACTTTACTGGCATTTATACTGGTTATAGTTTTCTATGCTCTGGGACTGAGTCTCGATACAGCATTGGCATTTTATCTGCTTGTTGTCGGTTCTTATTGTGTCGCGTGCGGCATCATTGTCCCCGTTATGCGCAGACATGATGACTTTGCTCTTCAGAACGGACTTATCTCTGCGGGCGTTGTTTTTTATGTCACATTCCCGCTTTACTGTTTCTGCTGCACTATGATGCTCATAGAGAACGGATGGTTCTACGGTATCATAGGTCTTTTTGCACCATGGATCTCTGACGTGTTCGCTTACTTCTCGGGTGTTACGCTCGGAAAGCATAAGATCGTTGAGCATATCTCTCCCAAGAAGACATGGGAGGGTTGTATCGGCGGCGCTTTAGGATGTGCGCTTGCGGTTATGCTCTATTCGATAATTGTAATATACAGGATAGATAATATGACGATCAGCCCTGTCCTTTTCTGCCTGATTACTTTTGTTACCGGTTTTGTCGTATCTGTGATGTCACAGCTCGGCGACTGGTTTGCATCTGTTATCAAGAGAAGGTGCGGCATCAAGGATTACGGAAAGATCCTTCCGGGTCACGGCGGTATGCTGGATAGGTTCGACAGTGCATTCTTTACTTTGCCTGTTGGACTTATCCTTGCACTGGCTACTGTTAATTTCTTCTGACCGTCTGTTGATTTGGAGTTGATTTATTAATGAGAGTACTGTCTATATTAGGTTCTACCGGTTCTATCGGTACACAGACACTTGAGGTCGTCAGAAGAAATCCTGATGATTTTAAGATAGCAGGTCTTGCCTGCGGTTCTGATATTGAGAAGCTTTATGAGCAGATCAAAGAGTTCGGTCCTGAGGCTGTTTCTGTTGCAAATCCCGTAAAAGCTGATGAACTGAGAGCCAGACTTAAAGATGAAGGCATAAATATTGAAGTGCTGACCGGCGAAGAGGGTGATATAGCAATTGCCACGCTTTCATCCTGTGATACTGTTGTCGGCGCTATGGTCGGTGTTGCCGGACTCCTTCCAACATATAAGGCGATACTGGCCGGTAAGGATATAGCTCTTGCTAACAAAGAGACGCTTGTAGCAGGCGGCGACGTCGTTATACCGCTTGTAAAGGAGAAGAATGTCAGTCTTCTTCCGGTAGACAGCGAGCATTGTGCCATTTGGCAGTGCCTGAGAGGCGAAGAAGCAAAGAATCTCGACAGGATCCTTATAACTGCATCCGGAGGTCCTTTCCGCGGAAAAAAGAGAGAGGACCTGACAGGAATGACTGCGGAGAATGCACTGGCACATCCGACATGGAAGATGGGAGGAAAAATAACCATCGATTCATCTACAATGATGAATAAAGGACTTGAGATCATCGAGGCACATCATCTGTTTGGTGTCAGTGTGGACAGGATCGATGTTGTCGTTCATCCTCAGAGTGTCATTCATTCTATGGTCAGGTTCTGTGACGGTTCTGTTATGGCGCAGATGGGCAAGCCTTCCATGATCCTTCCAATCATGGTCGCACTGTACTATCCTGACAGGGGTCCCAGGATAATCGATGAGTTCGATCCGTTCGGCAGTGCTTGCTGCAACCTGACTTTTGAGAAGTGTGATACGGAGGTTTTCGGACTTGTCGATCTTGCATATGATGCGGGAAGAAGGGGCGGAATACTGCCGGCTGTAATGAATGCTGCCAATGAGGTGGCCGTATATGCTTTCCTTGAAGGGAAGATCGGTTTCCTCGATATCGAGAAGACGGTAAATGCCGTATATAACGATTATTCAGGTCTCGCCGGAGCTGACCGCTCTGACGGCTTAACGATAGAAGATATACTTTCCTATGACAGGGAAGCAAGGATCAAGGGTGGAGAATATATAGCTAAATGGGCGGATTAAGCATCGGTTTAAGCATCTTTATAGTCATAATCATGCTCGGACTCCTGGTCACGGTGCATGAGCTTGGTCATTACTGGGTTGCAAGGCTTCTTGGCATCAAGGCTTTTGAAGTCTCGATCTTTGTCGGACCTAAGCTCTTCCACTGGAAAGGTAAGGACGGTGTTGAATACACCATCAGGGCCATACCTATCGGTGCCTATGTCAGGTTCTCTGAATTTGATGAAGAAGGCAATGTGATAGAGAGTGATGACCCGGATCTGCTCATCAATAATCCCAGATGGAAAAGGCTGCTTGTCTCTGTGGCGGGACCGCTTATGAACTTCCTGCTGGGAACACTCATTTTGTTTGCACTGTTCTCTGCGACATATTACCCGAGCCTTGATGTCATTCCGGCTCCTAAGGGTACGCAGCTTGCTGCTACGGAATATACTCCATTTGATACTGTTGTTGCGGTTGACGGCAATCCTGTCTTTACTTCGTTTGACTATAATTACAGGATCTCACTCCCGAGCAATGACTCGGAGATTACCGTTACACTAAAGTCACATGAGACAGGTGAGCTTTACGATATCGTTCTGACTCCTGAACTTCAGACAAAGCCTTCGCTTGGAATCCTGTTCAATGTGAGCACAGAGAATAAATACAACGGCTGGTATATCATCAGTTCTTTTGAGATGCAGAACGGCGGTAATGTCCTTCTCGACAGCGGAGATTATCTTGTTGCAGTTGACGGAGAGCCGGTCTCTGAAGATCTGATCGCTAAATTTGATGATTATACTGACGGTCAGGTCATTCATATCACATATGTGCATAACGGTCAGACACTTGAAGATGATATGACAATAACAAATATGACGCTTACTAACGGAAGAGGCATCAGAGTGTGTGATTACAAGACAGAGTCCTGGACTCAGCTGGGTGACACAGCTCTCTGCGCTCTGAAGATGACTCCTTCCATAATCGTCGGTTCGGTTCTGATGATAGAGAATGCTTTCAAAGGCGAAGAGGAAGTATATAACGTCGTTTCGGGTCCTATCGGTGTTACGACTGCAGTTAATGATGTTGTGGCAAGTGATGAGGGCACGGTGATGGATAAGGTTTATATTGTTATACTTCTTTCCGGTGTAATCTCGATAGGTCTTGTCTTTACAAACATGCTGCCTATTCCGGGTCTTGACGGTGTTCAGATGCTGTTGATCATTGTTGAGATGATCATCGGTAGGAAGATATCCAAGAAGGCAGAGGGTGTGATCAATGTTGTGGGTTTCTGCATGCTTGTGGCCCTTGTGCTGTTTACTTTCTCATCAGATATTATCCGTATTATCTTAGAGCGTTAAGGGGGCTTATATGACCAGAGAAGTAATGATCGGCAATGTCCGGGTCGGTGGCGGAGCATCCGTAAAAATACAGTCGATGAACAATACAGATACAAGAGATGCCAAGGCTACTCTTGAGCAGATAAGGCAGTTTGCCGAGGCGGGATGTGATATTACCAGAGTTGCCATTCCTGATATGGAAGCTGCTGAAGCAATGAAGGAGATATCTGCAGGTTCTCCGATACCTGTTGTTGCTGATATCCATTTCGATTACAAGCTGGCTATTGCGGCGGCCCGTAACGGAGCTTCAAAGATCAGGATCAATCCCGGCAATATCGGCGGACCTGACAAAGTTAAAGCCGTCGTTGATGTTTGCAAAGAGATGAATATACCGATCAGAGTCGGTGTCAATTCAGGATCGATATCAAGGGATATCCTTGCCAAGTACGGTGAAGTTAACGCTGAAGCTATGACCGAGAGTGCGCTCGGGGCTGTAAGGATACTGGAAGATACGGGCTTTGAGGATATCGTTATATCGATCAAGTCATCATCACCGAAACTTACCATTGATACCTACAGAATTCTTTCAAAATCCTGTGACTATCCGCTTCATGTTGGTGTTACCGAAGCCGGTACTGTTAAAGAGGGTGTTATCAAGTCTGCCGTAGGTATCGGAACTCTGCTTGCTGAAGGCATTGGAGATACGATAAGGGTTTCTCTTACCGGAGATCCCATAGAAGAGATCTATGCCGCGAAGAGCATACTTAAGGCTCTGGGACTGCGCGAAGGAGGGATTACTTTCATATCCTGTCCGACATGCGGAAGGACTCAGGTCCCTCTGATCGAACTGGCTGAAGAGATTGAATCTAAGATATCGAACCTTCCCTATGATCTTAAAGTTGCCGTGATGGGCTGCGTGGTAAACGGTCCCGGAGAAGCAAGGGAATGTGATATCGGAATTGCCGGCGGTGTGAATGAATTTGTCCTATTTGAGAAGGGCGAGCCCGTAAGGAAGATACCGGCAGAGACTGCAGTAGAAGAATTTGTAAAGGAAGTGATTAGAATTGGAGAATCAAAAAGCAAGACTGATTGATCTGATCGACATTGACACTTCCGTTTATTCTGGTATTGAAGAGATTTATGTTGAATCCGTAGATATATTCAAGGCAAAAAATATAATCAAAATTGAGGCTTCCGGAGCTGAGTCTCTGGGTCCCGGCAATGACCTTGCTTTGTTCGTTGAAAGACTCGATGAGCATTACATGAATAAAGTGGAATTGAGCTTTAATGATGCTGCGGATTTTCCTAAAGTTACAGACGGAATCGATGCTCTTGTCAGGTTTTGTATTGCCAGAGACGGTGATGAAGGTATTAAGAGTCTTATTCATTCGGCATCTTTCTCATGTGATGACGGTGTTTTCAGTATAGTTGTTCCTGCTTATTGGGAGAGCTTCTATTCTGCTGAAGAGATCAACAGACTGGTTAATGCTGTGTGTGTTACATTCGGCAAGATTACCGGTACTGACCCGTCATTAAGCAATGATCTTGAAGTAAAGATCGTTTTCGATGCGGCCGATACTGAAGAGACTGCTTCGCCTGAAGAGATAATCAAGAGGGCAAAAGAGGCTGGCACTTATTATGAGAGTGACGGCAGTTATGCAAAAACCAATAAGCGCAGAAAGAAGACAGAAGGTCAGAGCGATAAGGAAGAATCATCCGAAGAGTCTAAGGACAAGAAACTCAGCACTTCTTCCTGGGAATATAAGGCAAAACAGGGACTGAAGGAAGCTAAGACTGAAGAAGGCCCCGCTAAGGAATTCAGAAGGGCTCCCAATGCCGAAGGTGCGATCTTCGGTAAGGTCAAGACTGATGCCAAGCTGGTAAAGATCTCAGAACTTTCGCTTGGTGATATGGATGTCAATGTAATAGGCAGTGTCTCGTTTCCTGAGGATAATGCGTTCAGACTTACCAAGACATTCAAGAGCGTTATTGCCAGATTCATGGTAATGGATGACTCTGATGCCATATCCTGCATTGCATTCCTTAAGCCTGATGAGGCAGACAGCTTCCAGAAGAAATTTGAGAAGGGCGGATTTGCCGGTTTTCAGGGCAATGTAGAGACCGATACATATTCTGGTGAACTGCAGTTAAAGGTTTTCGGTGCTTTCCCTGCAGACAAGCCTGAGGGCAGACATGACAATGCTCCCAGGAAGCGTGTGGAACTTCATGTCCACACAAAGATGAGTGAGAGTGATGCGACCACGGATCCTGCAGATCTTATCAAGACGGCAGCATCCTTTGGCCATTCTGCCTGTGCCGTAACAGACCACGGCGTCGTACAGGCATTCCCGCATGTTTTCGAGGCTGCGAAAGGGATCAACAAGAAACGCGGTGACGACGAACCTAAATTCAAGACTATCCTCGGCTGCGAGGGATATCTTGTTGATGACGGTCCTACAATCTTCTACAACCTTCCGTATGATGCAGATAATGACAAGGAACATGTCTTTAACGGTGACACTGAAGATGCTTCTCTGAACTTTATTGAGAAGGCAAAAGCGGTCGGGTCTTTTGTTGCACTTAAGATCAAAAGAAACGGTGACGATGAATGCCGTGATACATTTACGAGTGTAG
>CADAOK010000046.1 GCA_902789515.1 Oscillospiraceae bacterium | reverse complement strand
CAGGACATTCCTTTTGAGACGTTCCTCGGATTCAAAGGTGATAAACAGCCTGATATCGACCTTAACTTCTCGGGCGAATATCAGCCGAGAGCACATGCGTATGTCGGTGAGCTTTTCGGCGGCACGCATACATTCAAGGCAGGTACGATCGGCGCATATCAGGACAAGAACGCTTACGGTGTCTGCCGCAAGATATGCGAGGAAAGTGGATTGCCTTTTACTCAGGCTCATCTTGCTTACATGGCAAGAGACATCATAGGTGTTAAGAGAACCACATCCCAGCATCCCGGCGGAATCGTCGTTATTGCCAAGGAGATGGATGTGTATGAGTTTACGCCCATTCAGTTCCCGGCAAATAAGACTGACTGCGGTATCATTACTACACACTTCGATTTCCGTGCGATGCACGATACCATCCTTAAGCTTGATATCTTAGGACATGCCGATCCTACGGTATTAAGGATGCTCAGTGATATTACGGGAGTTACGATCACCGATATTCCGATCCCTGACGAGAAGGTAATGAGTCTTCTTAAGGGTACCGATGCTTTGGGCTTCCCCATAGAAGCAACTGATGCCGGCGCTGCTACATTGGGTCTTTCCGAGCTTGGCACGAACATGGCAAGAGGAATGATCAAGGAGACCAAACCTTCAAGGTTCTACGATCTTGTTCAGCTCATGGGCCTTTCTCACGGTACGGATGTTTGGACCGGTAATGCCCAGGAACTTATAAGGAACGGAATATGTGACCTTAATTCGGTTATCGGATGCCGTGACTCCATTATGACGTCACTTATCTATTGGGGCCTTCCCAACAAGGATGCTTTCGACATCATGGAATTTGTCCGTAAGGGTAAGGTTGCAAAAGGCGAGTGTGCGAAGTGGCCCGAATACATGCAGGAGATGAAGGATCACAAAGTGCCTGACTGGTATATCGAATCGTGCCAGAAGATCAAGTACATGTTCCCGAAGGCGCATGCTGCCGCATATGCAATCTCATCACTACGAGTTGCATGGTTTAAGGTCTACTATCCGGAAGCATATTACTGCTCGTTCTTTACACATAGAGGCGAAGGACTGTTCAATGCCGAAGATATGTGCAACGGTCCCGAGAAGGTTAAGAAGAGAAGGATCGAGCTTGCTGATGAGATGCATGCCAAGGGAGACCCTAACACCAAGCTCAAGTACTATTTCTATGAGCTTGTTGAGGAGATGTATGCAAGAGGCATTACTTTTGCCCCGATCACTCTCGAAGATTCGCTCGGTACTAAGTTTGCCAAAGCGGGAGATAAACTGATAAGACCTCCGTTCTGTGCGATAAGTGCTGTCTCTCCGGCAAACGGCGAAGCTATTGAGAGGGCAAGGGCAGACGGTCCGTTCAAGAACAGGGAAGACTTCATGAACAGGACTAAGGTAGGACAGTCCGTTACGCAGAAACTGCTTGATTACGGCGGTATTCTTGATGATCTGCCTGAGAGCGCACAGATGAACCTGTTTGACCTTTTGTGAGGCTTGTTCCTGATGAGTTATTGCAGAGTTATCCTAAGAGGTGCGGTAAGGCAGACTGATGTCTTATACACTTATCAGATACCGGCAGACCTTGAAGGCAAGGTTACTGCCGGATGTCTCTGCAAGGTGCCTTTCGGAAAGGGCAATAAGCTTAAGACGGCATTGGTTACGGGTGTAACCGATGTTAATGATTCCAAATATGCAGTCAAGGATATTGCCGGACTGGTGTCTGATATACCTGTTGTTACCGAAGACCAGCTCGCTGTTATTGATAAGATATCTTCCAGATATAACTGCACAAGGGGAGAGGTTACCGAACTCCTGATACCTTCTTGCGTCGAGACACATAAGAACAAGAGTGTCTCGTTTGTTGAGATAGCCGACGAAGAAGAGGCAAAGCATATTCTTGAAGGAGGATACCTGAGGTCTGCTGCTCACATTAATATTCTTGAATATCTTCTTGAGAATGGTCCTTCCGACAGGAAGGAAGTTCTATATGCCTGCAGGGCTTCTGCCGCTCAGCTTAAAGCCGTAATTGATAAAGGTCTTATCAGGTCATATAAGACCCGCGCTGAAGACAGCGAATCCGTATCAGAATTCAGCTTTGCAGATGCTCCGGACAAAGGATTCACTGAAGAACACGACCTGAATCCGGAACAGATCAGCGCAGTTGATAAGATCATGAACGGCGACAAGGCAGTGTACCTTCTGCACGGGATCACCGGTTCCGGTAAGACAGAGGTATATCTTAATTGTGCCCGTAAAGTCTTGGAGAGAGGCGGCGGTGTGCTCTATATGGTTCCCGAGATCTCACTGACACCTCAGTCGATCAACTGGATCAGGGGCCGTCTCGGTGACAGTGTTGCTGTACTTCACAGCCGGCTTACAGATAATCAGAGATATATCCAGTGGGACAGGATCAGGAGAGGTCAGGCCAGGATCGTTGTGGCGCCGAGGAGCGGTGTTTTCGCGCCTGTACAGAACCTCAAGCTAATAGTGATCGATGAGGAGCATGACTGCTCATACCGGTCTGAGACACACCCGAGGTATTCCGCAAAAGAGATTGCCAGGATGAGGTCCATCTATACCGGTGCAAAGATAATCCTGGGTTCTGCTACTCCTTCGATCGAGAGTTATTATGCTGCGCAGCATAATGTATATGAACTTGTCGAATTGAAAAACAGAGCCAAGAAGCAGGCAAAGCTTCCTGAGACTATTCCCGTAGATATGAAAGAACAGGTAAAGCTCGGTGCCGGGGAGATGCTCTCGGTTCCGCTCAGACAGGCTATAGCCGTTGCACTGTCGGATAATAAACAGATAATGCTCTTTCTTAACAGGAGAGGTTATTCGAGAACTCTTGTCTGCAGTGACTGCGGTACGGCCGCAACATGTGTTAACTGCTCTGTGGCAATGACTCTGCACAACAACAAGCGTACCGGATCTCAGAACCTGGTCTGCCACTACTGCGGATATACGATACCAGCTGACCTTGCCGTGTGCGGCAGCTGCGGCGGAAATCACTTTGAACGCGCCGGATTCGGCACCCAACAGCTCGAAGAACTTATCCGCAAATTATATCCCACGGAGAAAGTCCTCAGGATGGATCAGGATACGACTATGTCTCCCAATGCACACAGAGACATTATCGACAGATTCGCTAACAGGGAAGCATCTTTCCTTATCGGTACGCAGATGATCGCCAAGGGACATGATTTTCCGGATGTTACGGTAGTAGGCATACTCGGGGCAGACCTTATGCTTGCATCTTCTTCCTACAGGGCTTCCGAAAGGGCTTTCCAGCTCATAACGCAGGCTGCAGGAAGGGCGGGAAGGGCAGATTCGCCAGGCAAAGTCTTTGTACAGAGCTACAGACCTGATCTGCCATTATTCCGGTTTGCGCTTACTCAGGACTATGAGGCTTTCTACAATTCTGAGATAGAGTACAGGGAAAAACTCCTGCTGCCGCCGTTCAAGGCTATAGGCGAGATGATGATCTCAGATGAAAATGAAGAGAGCCTTCAGACAAAAGCTTCTGAACTTAAGGCTTATCTTACTGATTTTCTTGCATACCAGGATGAGAAATACGGATTTGAACTGTACGGACCGATCCCGGATGTTATCTATGAATTGCGCGGAAAGTTCAGGATGGATTTTGTCATCAAGGCGAGCAATATCTCAGCTTTGAATTCTGTTTACAAAAAAGTAATGGAAGACTTTGACTACAGCAAGTATCAGATTAGCTTTAATAACGATCCCGAGAATTGATTTTGTACACGGTACAAGTACATCTGTGCGCTGGGAAAGTATAAATTGACTATATATAAAAGACAATGATAAAATTCGTAGGAAGTAAACACCCAGACTGTTTATTATTGTGTATCTAAGGGGGTTCAAGCCATATGTCAAGACCTGTATTTGAAGGTGCCGGAGTTGCTATTGTCACTCCATTTTTTGAAGATGGCGGAATTAATTTTGAAGAACTCGGCAGAATGATCGAGTTTGAGATCGAGAATAAGATCGATTCCATCGTTATCTGCGGTTCTACCGGTGAAGCAGCTACCATGAACGACGAAGAGCATGTTGCTGCCATAAAGTTTGCTGTTGATACTGTAGCCGGAAGAGTACCTGTTATTGCAGGCACCGGTTCAAATGATACAAGCTACGGCTTAAGCCTCACAAAGAAGGCAGAGGAGCTTGGCGCCGATGCCGCGCTCCTGGTTACACCTTATTACAATAAGTGCACACAGGAAGGACTTTATCAGCACTATAAGAAGATCGCTACAGCTGTTGATTTTCCTGTTATCCTTTATAACGTTCCCTCGAGGACTAACGTGAATATCGGACCAGCACTTCTTGCAAGGCTTGCTGATATCGAGAATATCGTAGGCATCAAGGAATGCAACTTCGGACAGGTTCCTGATATCCTGAGTCTTTGCGGAGACAGATATGATATCTATTCCGGAGAAGACGCACTTGCAGTTCCGCTTGCTTCCATGGGCGGAAAGGGTGTTATCTCTGTTGTAGCAAACATCCTGCCTGAGATCACGAGCAAGATGATGCATGATTGTTTCGAAGGTAATTTTGCAGAAGCAAAGAAGACTCAGGTCGATCTTGTGCCTCTTATAAATGCTTTGTTCTGTGAGGTTAACCCCATCCCTGTAAAGGAAGCTATGAATATCCTCGGATGGAATGCCGGTCCCTGCAGACTCCCTCTGTGCAATATGAGTGAAGCCGGACATAAGAGAATGGTCGAGACCCTTGCGGGTTATGATACATCCGCTATGGACAAATACGTTAAGTAATCGGAGTAGTTATGGTTAATATCTTTCTGAACGGTTGTTGCGGAAGAATGGGCAGGGCGATTGCCAGCCTGTGTAAAGACAGTGATGATTATAAGATCGTTGCCGGCTGCGATATGATGCCTGCTGATGATCTGAAGTTCCCTGTCTATAAAGATCCCAATGAATCTGCTGAGGATTTTGATGTAATCATTGATTTCTCCAATGCAAAAGCGGTTCCCGCTATCCTTGCCTTTGCTGTTGCAAGGAAGAAGCCTTTGATATGCTGCACTACAGCTTTGGACGAAGAAACGGTTGCAAGCCTGCTTAAGGCTTCTGAAGAGATCGCCGTATTCAAGTCTGCCAATATGAGCCTTGGTATAAATATTATGCTTGAACTCATAAAGAAGGCAGCATCCACTCTGTATCCCGACTATGATATCGAGATACTTGAAGCTCACCATAACCGTAAGCTTGATGCTCCTTCGGGTACTGCCATGATGCTTGCCGATGCGGTTATCGAGACCGTACCTGATGAGATGGAACTTATCTATGACAGGCATTCTGTAAATGAGGCAAGAAAGCCCAATCAGATCGGTATGTCTTCGATCAGAGGCGGCAATATCGTAGGTGAGCATTCAATCTATTTTATAAGTGATGAAGAGACTGTTACCATAAGCCACAGTGCAAAATCCAGAGATGTATTTGCAAAAGGCGCACTTACGGCTGCCGGCTTTATGAAGGGCAAGGAGAAAGGATATTACAACATGTCCGATGTCATTGCCGCCAATAACGATCAATAAACGGAGGTTTTTATATGTTTGATTATGTGAGAGTTCTTGCGGAGGAGACCGCAACCGGAACCGAAGGAGCATTCGGTATGGATCAGATGGGGTCTCTCTATTCCATCGGTATCCTCATTGTAATGTTTGTAGTCTTCTACTTTATCCTCATCAGACCGCAGAGAAAGCGCGATAAGGAACTCAAAAAAGAGATGGAGAATCTTGCTGTAGGCGATAAGATCATTACCATCGGCGGACTCATAGGTTTTGTAGCCAACATCAAGGATGATGAGATCACTATCTCGACATCTGCTGCAAATACACTTGTTACCTATACTAAGAGTGCTATCCAGACTGTAGTCAAGAGAGACAAGCTCAATCCAGACGGATCCATCAAGAAGGATCCTGAATCTGAGAAGAAGGGTCTTTTTGGCGGTAAGAAGAAGGATGCCAAGCCTGAGTAATATTTGATAAGATAATTGTAACTGACGGCCCGGAATATATGCCGGGCCGTATCTTTAAAGGAAAAGGCAAATGAGAAGAATACCTGAAAGCGTTATAGATGAAGTTCTTTCAAGAGCTGATATTGCTGACGTTGTGGGTTCTTATGTGTCTCTGAAACCCAAAGGATCAAATCTTTGGGGGCTTTGTCCATTCCATGATGAGAAGACTCCGTCGTTCTCCGTAAATCCGGCCAAAGGCATATACTGGTGTTTCGGTGCATGCCAGAAAGGTGGAAACGCCATCAAGTTCATAATGGAGATCGAAGGCCTCAATTATCCGCAGGCTATCAGATTCCTCGCAGATAAATATGGTGTAAGGGTCCCTGAAGAAGCTGTATCAGAGGAAGAGGAGAAGCTTAAGGAAAAGAAGAAGAGAGTAAGTGCCATCCTTTCTGAAGCTGCAAAATTCTACTATCTTTCATATCAGGATACCGAGATCGGCAAACCCGCACGTGAATATGCTGCTAAACGCGGTCTTGATAAGGCTACGCTTGATCATTTCGGTATAGGGTATTCGCCGAAAACCTGGGATTCTCTCTATAATCTGATTAAGTCCAAAGGATATACGGATGAAGAGATGCTGGATTCCGGTATATTCAAAAGATCTGAGACAAACAACAAAGTGCACGATATGTTCCGCGGAAGACTCATGTTCCCGATATTCGATGCCATGGGCAATATCATTGCATTCGGCGGGAGAGCTTTGGGCGACGGGCATCCTAAGTATATCAACTCACCTGATTCTCTCGTTTACAAGAAGCAGAATCATTTCTACGCTCTGAATTTTGCAAAGAAAGAGAAGTCTAACCAGCTTATCGTGGTCGAGGGTTATATGGATGCGATTGCAATGCACAGAGCAGGGTTCCGCAACACTGTAGCTTCACTCGGCACGGCATTTACCGAAGCACAGCTCAGGCTTTGCTCGAGATATGCAAATGAAGTCATATTCTTTTTTGATGCAGATAACGCCGGACAAAATGCGGCTATTCGTGCCATAGAGATGATGACAGGATATCTCAGAAAGCTTTCCGGAGTTGATATCAGGATCAAGATTGCCAAAGTGCCTGACGGAAAGGACCCCGATGGGTATATCAAAGAAAACGGCGTCGAGTCCTTCAGAAAGATCGTCGAACATGCCCAGTATGTTGATGAGTATCTTCTGGAACGCGCATATAACGACAATTACAGCGATGAGAAAGGACTTGATAAGGGCAGGTACCAGGAGGATGTATTGAGGTATGCCTCCTGGATCAATGATGAGATCATGAGATCTTCTATGGCCGGAGTTGCTGCCGGTTACCTCGGTGCTAACCCTGAAGCCGTATTCAAACGCATTAATGCCGTAAGAGATGCAAATATCAAGAATCAGAGTGAATCATCCGCAAGAACTATTGTCCGCACCAGAAGGGATGACCTTTCCGCCCGCAATTCGCAGATGCCTGATGAGATCATGATTAATGTCGGCGCTGAACCTGATAAAGCGATATCTGAACCTGAAGAAGTAAATGATTCAGCTTCTGAAGAGGAACTGAATCTTCTTGCATATGCAATAGCTTTGGGCGATTCCCTGATGGATGAGACGATTGTCGGAAGAACGGATCTTCTCCGCCCGGCTGACTTTGCCGGAGATACGATGAAGACTCTTGTAAAAGAGCTGATCGGAATCTTAGACAGGTCAGGCACTGTCTCCTATGCCAGGATGGCTGATTTTTTCAGTCAGGTCACGATCAACGGGACAGAAGCCGAGAATGTAATGCTGGCATATTACGATAAGGCGGAAAATGAGAAGAATATTGAAGTAAAGCGCGATCTGTATCTTAATTATCTCTTTAAGATCAGGATATCGGTATGTGAGAAGGAAGAGAAGCGCATACTTAATCTGTATCAGTCCGCTACGGCAGAGGAGCGCGTCATCCTGCAGAAGAACCTCTCTGCCATATCTGATTACAAAAATAAGATCAATATTGCTCTGGGGCGCCTCTGATGCAGCAGTTGTCTGTCAGGCTTGAGACCGTTTTCGAACTGGTTAGGGATGCCAGAGCCGCTCTTTCAGGCGGAAGAGTGATAGATATAGGCTCCGACCACGGGTTCCTGTCTGTAAGGTGTCTTGAAGAAGGTGTATCTGATTATGCTGTCTGTACCGATATACATGAGGGACCGGCTCAGAAATCGATGGGTTCACTGATCATGGCGGGTTTCAAAGACAGATGCACCGTAAAGGTTACGGACGGACTTGACGGGATCGCTCTTGAGGAGAATGACATTGTGGTCATTGCCGGTATGGGCGGACTTAATATCATCGATATCATCACAAGGATCGTCGGAACGAATGATAAGACCATCCTTGGTAAGTGCGCATTCATCATTCAACCGCAGAAGTCCGCACATCTTGTAAGGCGTTTCTTTGCCGCACAGGGATTTGTCTTTGCTGATGAGAGAGTTTGTAAAGACAGAGGTTTTTTCTATAATGTAATGAGACTTGAATACTCGGGTAAGCCCTATGAGATTGACCTGAGACAGAGTTATTACGGACCGTGCCTTCTTAAGAAGGATGATGACCTTACCAAGGAGTATTTCGGGCACCTTGATGAGATATTCTCCGTAAGGGCAAGAGGGGATGAAGAGATAAGGCGTATGTTGGAGGAAGGCCATGAAGATTAGAGATATCACTAATTTCCTTGACGGACAGTTCCCGCGTGAGAGCGCTCTCGATTATGATAATCCGGGACTTATTGCCGGTGATTACGAGAGGACAGCCACCGGATGCATTATCTCGCTGGACTGTACTTCAAAAGCTATCGAAGCCGCACGCAAGAACGGACTTAACCTTATCATTACTCATCACCCGCTGATCTTCGGCGGTATCGAAAACGTATCTGCCGACAACACAACCGGAAGGCTTATCCAGCAGCTTATAAGGTCTGATATATCCTGCTTTGCCTGCCACACTAATCTTGACCTGACCGGTGAGTTCGGCAATCTCGCTATTGCTGAAGCAATCGGCGTTAGTGATGCCGTTCATCTTGACGGCACAGTCTGCGGTGTTGTCTTCGAATGCGATGAGAACGTCAGGAGTCTTGCAAAACGCTTATCAGAAGGACTCAGGACCAGCGGTGTTATTACAATTAATGATCCGAACAATAAGGTCACTAAGGTGTTTATCCAGGGAGGAGCCTTCGATGAGGAGTCGATCCCTGCGATAGCAGCATCAGGATGTGATACGGTTGTTTCCGGTGAGATCAAGCATCACCTGACCGTTATGCTCGAAGAGATGGGTATAAATACGATCATTGCGGGTCATTCCGCTACCGAACAGGTCTATCTCCCGAAGATTGCCAAGATGCTTACGGAACAGTTCCCTCAGATGAAATTCATTGTGAACAATAATAATGAATCCGCTTCTGTTATTTGAGGCAGTTTATATTTATAATAAATGTGTTTTATCAGTGCATGAGGAAAGTCCGGGCTCCACAGGACAGGGTGCCGGGCAGTTCCCGGTGAAGGCAACTTTAAGGAAAGTGCAACAGAAAAGAAAACCGCCACTTTTGTGGTAAGGATGAAAAGGCGAGGTAAGAGCTCACCGGCGCGGCGGAGACGCAGCGGCCTTGTAAACCCCATCCGGAGCAACGTCGTGGAAAAGCATTAACCGTGGTCCGCGGGCTTTAGGAGACGGCTTGAGGTCTATGGAGACATAGATCCTAGATAGATGATTGTCACACACAGAACCCGGCTTACCGGGCTGCACGGAAAACATAAAAAGCAAAAGGAGAATAATCATGTCTGCAGAATCTTATCTCTCAAGGGGAGTATCACCCACAAAGGATGAAGTAAAGGCTGCCGTAAAGAATCAGTCAAAGGGTGTGTTCCCGGGAGCTTTCTGTAAACTGATCGAAGATACTGCCGGAGATCCCGAATACTGCACCGCCATTCACGCTGACGGTGCGGGCACAAAGTCTTCTGTCGCTTATCTGATGTATAAGGAGACAGGAAACTATGACTGGTTCAAGGGCCTTGCACAGGATTCACTTGTTATGAATACCGATGACCTTGCCTGTGTCGGTGCTTATAAGAATATGTCTTTGTCCAACACCATTGGCCGTAATGCGCACCGCATTGACGGAAAGGCTATTGCCAAGGTTATTGAGGGATATGACGAGATGATCGCCAAACTTTCTGATCTCGGGATCAATATCACAATGTGCGGCGGCGAGACTGCCGATGTCGGAGATCTGGTAAGGACAATGATCGTAGATTCCACTATCGTTGCAAGAGCAAAGAGGGAAGATATCATTAATGCGGCAAACATCAAGCCGGGAGACATTATCGTAGGTCTGGCATCTTTCGGGCAGGCAACATACGAGGATTCTTATAATTCCGGTATGTCTTCCAACGGCCTTACTGCCGCAAGACATCTGCTCCTGTCAAAGTATTACTATGAGAACTTCCCGGAGTCTTTCTCCGAGACTATCCCTGAAGATAAAGCTTACTGCGGAAGATTCAGACTTACCGACAAGCTACCGGGTTCAGAGCAGACAGTAGGGGAGGCTATCCTTTCTCCTACGAGAACATTCCTGCCTGTAATTGCCCGTGTTCTTGATAAGTATAAGGACAACGTTGACGGTATCATCCACTGCACGGGCGGCGGCCAGGCTAAGTGCCGTGACTTCGGTAACAACGTCAGATATGTGAAGGACAACCTTTTCGAGCTGCCCCCGCTGTTCAAGGCTATATATGATTCCGGAGACATCCCGATGAAGGAGATGTTCCAGGTATTCAACTGCGGACACAGGATCGAATTCTACTGCAATTCCGAGGAAGCAGCCGCCGGAATCATGGAGATCGCTTCATCATTTAATATCGAATCCCGTATTGTTGGTCATGTCGAGCAATCAAACGGTAACACAAATGAAGTAATTATCAATTATCAGGGCGAGGAATTTGTATATAATTAACCTAACAGGACAATATCCTGAATCTTTTATCAAGGAAGGTGTCTTATGGTTAATTCGATCAAAAAGGCTGTTGCCGAGTTTATCGGTACGTTCACACTTGTTCTTGTAGGATGCGGTACTGCCATGCTCGTAGGCTGTGACAGCCAGTCGGGTTCCGGCTACCTGCTTACCGCATTTGCTTTCGGTCTTGTTATTGTAGGCATGGCTTATTGTGTCGGCAATTCATCCGGATGCCACATCAATCCTGCAGTATCTCTGGGCGTTCTTTTGTCCGGAAGAATGAAATTACAGGAATTCTTCATTTACATCGTTGCTCAGATAATCGGTGCGGTTGCTGGTGCTGCGACTCTCAAGTTGATCTGGAGCTTTGGCGGAATCGAAGATAAGACAGGCGGTATCGGATCAAATGGTCTTGCCGGAGTAGGCAACAATGCTGTCTGCGGACTTATCGTAGAGTTCATCCTTACATTCCTGTTCGTTCTTATCATTCTCGGTGTTACAGACGATAAGTTTAAGCATGGTTCATTCGGCGGACTCATCATCGGTCTGTCACTCGTTATGATCCACATTATCGGAATCGGTCTTACCGGTACATCCGTTAACCCTGCAAGATCCATCGGACCTGCTATCTTCGCAGGCGGTGACGCACTTGCAAGCCTTTGGGTATTCATCGTAGGACCTCTTGCAGGCGGAGCTCTTGCAGCACCTGTCTACAAGTACATCTCAACAATGAAGGAAGAATTTAAAGTTTAAATCTGATTCTCCAAGTATGCCTTGTACTTGGCCTTGAGCTCCTTCATGGAAGATTTCATCTCAAGCTGATACCTGGATGTCTCTTCCCAATTGCGCTCACCGATAGCATTCTTGATCTTGGTAAAGATCGAAGTCCCGTTATCGGAATCCTTTGCAAGACGGACCTTGAGAGCATCGATCTCATTCCAAAGAATATCGTCGTAAGAATTAGACCCGTCGTCTTTTCTTACGACGTTTCTTATTGTCTGCAGATTGGCGGGAATGATCTTCTCGAGAAGTTCCATCTCCCATCTTCCGAGCATAGCCTGATAGTAGGAATCAAGGATCATCTTATTGAAAACATCACCGTTGCCGAGTATAGGGCCTACATCGGGGTTCTGCTTAAGTATCTCTATAGAATGGAACACGTTCTCGGAAGGCTTTCCGAAAAGCCTGTCTCTCTCATCAGACGTCATATCCTCGAAAATATCATCCTCACAACGGTAGAGCCTGTCACTGGCGAGGTAGTCAGCAGCCTCTCCGTAGGGCTTGATGAACTCTGCTTCAAGTGCTTTGGTATCCTTTCCGGACGAAAGGGCATAGTCAATGCCGTCAAGCATAGACTGATAAACAGCCGCAAGGCAGAGATAAGTGTTTGTATGCGGGTTAGGAGCGCGGAGCTCGAATCTTGTGGCGTGCTTGTTGTCCATGGATCTTACAAGACCAAGGAGAACTGAACGGTTTCTAGAAGGCGTCAGGACATCCATACCGATTGAAGCAACAGTGTGTGTAGGTGCCTCAAATCCGGGAGTAAGTCTCTCGAAAGCATCTGTTGTGGCAGATACGAAGGGGCTGATGATGTCATAATGCTTCATGATGCCCATAAGTGATCCCCAACCGATCTTGCTGAGATAATCCTTGCTCATGTCAGCAGGGGTGAAGAGGTTGATCTTCTTGCCGTCCTTAAGGTTTGCTACTGCATTGACGTGAGTATGTTCACCTGAACCTGCGACTCCCTGAAGAGGTTTTGCATCAAAGCTGACATCAAGACCGTGAAGTCTGAAGATCTCTTTAATAAGTATTCTTGCTATTAATTCGTAATCAGCGCCCTGAAGTGCATCTGAATACTTCCAGTCGACTTCGAGCTGCTCCATGATGAAGTGGAATTCGCCGGAAGAAGTCAGTGAAGCCTTAACACCGCCGACTTCCTTGTGACCCATCTCAGGATTGAAGCCATAGAGCTCGAGAACCATCATGACCTGCTCGAGTGCAGTTCTTACAACGCCTTTTGTTCGCTTCCAGTATGATTCTTTGAGTTCCTGAGAGATAGAGAGCTGCTCTGTGCTGATTATCTCGTCAGGGGAATTGACCCAGAATTCAAGTTCGGTAGCAGTGATCAGAGTTATCTTGGACAGATCCTCCGGCTTGAAACCGTATTCTGCGCATATCTCCGGTCTCTGATTAAATATATCCGTGATCTGCTTCTCGAAGAAATCCGAGCTCTTCTTAAGGATCGATCTGGAGCAGACCATATCGTCGCCATGCTTAAGGAAAGAAGGGATCCTCAAGGTTCCGATAGGAAGCTTTGTAACAGGATCGATGTGCTCATAGTTATAATCGATATACCAGATAACATTCGGATCCGGAATAAGGTCGACCTTACCGTCATTCAATGTGGCGATGCCGGGAAGCACAACCGATGATCCGTCAGTCTGTACTGCATGTCCGTTCAGATAGTTCTCAAGATTTGAATTGAAATCGGATATCGGGATCTTCTCGTCAGTATCGTTACCCATAAGGTCAACAGCCGCAAGCGAGACGAATTTGATCTCGGGATGCTGGTTGAGTATGTTCTTTATATCTCCTGCGGAGTGCTTCTCCACCGGTATTACATATAATAGTTCCGGAATTACATGAAAATCTGTCATAAGCTGGCCGCCCTTCAAAAATATCTATGATTCTAACACATTATAAAATACCTAATTATAATAATTTGCCTTGAATTTTGGTGTTAAAACTAAGATTTTATATTATTATTGCTAGATAAGGAGTTACTGATGTTTCTTGCAACGCTGAAGAACATATTCAATATAGACGATGTAGGCAAAAGATGGGGAGTAAGGATTCTCTATCTCTTTATGGTCGTTATTAATTGCGCTGTTCATTTCAATCCGTTGTCTGATACGAATTTTGATGCTCTTTACAGTTGGGCAGAGAAGGTTCAAGCTTCAAATGCCACTGATACGGTTGATCTCAGTCTCATGATAATTCCTCTGACAGAAGGGAACAGGATTTATCTCGCGACAGTAATCCTGGCTGCATTTATTACATTGATTGCATCATTTCTTTATTCCGGCATGTACATCAAGGCTTTAAGAGAGAACAGATCCAAGCTGAAGGCATTCGGAGAACCGATAGAAAGTTCAAAGCTTGCGGTAAGACTGCTTATCCTTACGCTTTTCTGCGCTTTGATTTCGCTGCCTTTCATAGTCGTATTCGGTTCGTTTGTCTTATTGGCTCTTCTGGCTGTTCCGTTCCTTCTGGTAATGCCTTCGGCATATCTGTCAGGTGATTATGGTCTGTTTGCTGCCTGGCCTAATGTGATCAACCGCAGCAAAGGCTATTATTTGGACCGCTGGAGGGGAATGCTGATCATCATATGCGCTTATCTGATCCTCGATTTTCCGATCAGCCTGGTGTATTCTTTCTCGACAACTGCTTATTATATCCTCGATTCAGCCTTCGATTGCTGGATAATGCTGTCATTTGCAAGGTTTGCCGCCAATTCCTACAGTTCGATGATGCTTGGCAGAAGATGGCGGAAAATGAACCTTCCCGGGCTTATATTCAGTGAAGATGATGACGGTTACGGAAATACTGACAAACTGAACGAGGATAAGGACAAAGAAGAGTAAATTTTCTTGCTTTAAACCCTGTTGTTTTTTGGGTTCTCTTTATTTATTATACTTAGGATTACAATTGTGGAGGTTCACATATGGATAATAATGAGAAAGCAATCAAGATGCATGAAGAGTGGGCTGGTAAGATCGAAGTTATCGCTACAGCACCCGTAGGTTCCAAGGAAGAACTCGCTATCGCATACACACCCGGCGTTGCAGCTCCCTGCCTTGAGATCCAGAAGGACGTTAACCTCTCATACAAATATACAAGAAGACACAACCTTGTAGCTGTTGTTACAGACGGTACCGCTGTTCTCGGCCTCGGTGACATCGGACCTGAGGCAGGTATGCCTGTTATGGAAGGTAAGTGCGCTCTGTTCAAGGCTTTCGGTGATGTCGATGCATTCCCTCTCTGCATCCGTTCCAAGGATGTTGATGAGATCGTTAATACAGTTGCACTTCTTGCAGGTTCTTTCGGCGGTGTAAACCTCGAGGATATCTCTGCCCCTAGATGTTTCGAGATCGAGAAGAAGCTCAAGGAAAGATGTGACATCCCGATCTTCCATGATGACCAGCATGGTACTGCTGTTATCACACTTGCCGGTCTTACAAATGCTCTTAAGATCGTCGGCAAGAAGATGGAAGATATCCATGTTGTAGTTAACGGCGCAGGCGCTGCTGCTACTGCAATCACAAAGCTCCTTATCTCCAGAGGACTTAAGAATGTTATCCTTTGCGACCGTAAGGGCGCTATCTATGAGGGCAGAGAAGGACTTAACTCTGCTAAGGAAGAGATGGCTAAGATCACTAACCCTGAGAAGAAGGCAGGTTCTCTTGCTGATGTTATCGTTGGTGCTGATGTTTTCATCGGTGTATCTGCTCCTGGTGTGCTTACAGCTGATATGGTAGCTACAATGGCTAAGGATCCTGTAGTCTTTGCTTGCGCAAACCCGACACCTGAGATCCTTCCGGACGAAGCTAAGAAGGCAGGTGTTGCAGTTATGGCAACAGGCAGATCGGACTTCCCGAACCAGGTAAACAACGTTCTTGCATTCCCGGGTATCTTCCGCGGTGCTCTCGATGTAAGAGCTTCTGATATTAACGATGAGATGAAGATCGCTGCTGCAAACGCTATCGCAGGCATCGTTTCCGACGAAGAACTTAATCCTGACTACATCCTTCCTGACGCATTTGATGCAAGAGTAGGTAAGGCTGTTGCTGCAGCTGTTGCACAGGCTGCAAGAGACACAGGCGTTGCACGCATCTGATATAGTTTTATTTAATTTAAGAGGAGGATAGCCATGATAGATGACATAGAACTGTTGAGATTGATCGAGAATAACGCGAGACTTTCTTCAGCCGAGATTGCCACGATGCTTGGATCCTCCGAAGAAGAAGTCGAGAGCGAGATAGCCAGACTTAAGGAAGAGAATATTATCCTTGGTTATAATACGGTCATCAATTGGGAGAAGAAGGCACCTGACAACTGCATCGGAATGATCGAAGTCAGGATCGCTCCCATCAAGAACAAAGGCTACGACCATATAGCACAGATCCTGAGCCGCTATGACAAGGTTACTGCCTGCTATCTCGTATCCGGCGGCTTCGACCTGATGATCATCTACGAAGACAGCACTCTGAGGAATATCGCTAACTTCGTTACTGAGAAGATAGCTACTCTCGAAGGTGTGCTCTCGACCACAACACACTTCATTCTTAAGAAATATAAGGCAAACGGCATTATCTACGATAATCCGGATACAGACGACAGACAGGCGATCATATTATGAGTTTCGATTACGAAAACAAGATCTCGAAGGCAGTACAACAGGTACCGCCTTCTGCCATTAGAAGATTCTTTGATCTTGCTAATGAGATGAAGGGACATGTTATTTCCCTTTCTATTGGTGAGCCTGACTTTGTTACTCCGTGGTCGATCAGGGAAGCCGGTATCAATTCGCTTATCGACGGTTATACACATTATTCTCCGAATTCGGGATACATCGATTCGCGTAAAGCCATTGCCGATTACATTAAGAGAAGATACGGCGTATCGTACGATCCGTCTTCTGAGATCCTTATTACAGTTGGCGGTAGTGAAGGTCTTGACCTTGTTGCTAGAGCACTTATCAATCCCGGCGACGAAGTCGTCGTTGTTGAACCCTGTTTTGTAGCATATAAGGCGACCGTTGAGTTTGCCCATGGTGTTCCCGTTGTAGTTGAGACCAAGCCTGAGAATGATTACAGGCTTATGCCTGACGAACTCGAGGCTGCAATTACTGACAAGACCAAATATATCATCGTAGGTTATCCGAATAATCCTACCGGTGCCGTAATGACTCTTGAAGACTGGGCAAAGATCAAAGATGTCCTTCTCAGGCATCCTGACGTCATTGTTCTGTCTGATGAGCTCTATTGTGAGCTCAATTATCTTGACGGTAAGCCTGCTTCGCTTACGCAGTTTTCAGAGATACGCGACCGCGTTATCATGGTCAACGGATTCTCGAAGTCCTATGCCATGACCGGCTTCAGAGTCGGTTATATTGCAGGTCCTTCCGAACTTGTTGCTCCGATGATCAAGATCCACCAGTACTGCATTATGAGCGCACCTTCTATGTCACAGTTCTCTGTTATCGAAGCTGCTCTGAATGCAGATAATGAGATCCTTAAGATGAGAACTGAATATAACCACAGAAGAAGAGTCATTATTCAGGGCCTTAAAGATGCCGGTCTTGATTGTTTTGTTCCTTACGGTGCTTTCTATGCATTCCCGTCAATTAAGAGCACTGGTCTTACGTCAGAGGAATTCTGCGAGAGATTCCTGCTCGAGAAGCACGTTGCCATCGTTCCAGGCAATGCTTTCGGCGAATGCGGAGAAGGATTTGTAAGGATAAGCTATGCTGCTTCCCTTGACGACATCAAGGAAGCCATGAAGCTTCTTAAGGAATTTGTTGAAGAACTGAAGAAAGGTTAATCCTGATGCTTGAATTCGATAATATAAGACTTGATCTTGAATCATATGAAGAGCCTCTTGCCAAGCTTAAAGATGCTCTTCATATCGACCGCGTGTCAGATCAGATAAGCGAGCTTGAGAACAGGACTACCGAGCCTGATTTCTGGAATGATGCGGCCAAAGCCCAGGAACTCACGCAGACTCTCGGCAGACTTAAGAAGAAAGTTGAGAATTACAATAATCTCGTAGCTGAAAGGGAAGACCTTCTTGCTCTCTGCGAGCTTGCAAATGAAGAAGAGGACAAGGATTCTCTTGCTGAACTGACCGAGAATGTGGCTGTATTCAAGGAAGATTTCGAGAAGATGCGTCTGGAGACTCTTCTTACAGGTCCTTATGATGCCAATAATGCCACACTCTCGCTTCATGCCGGTGCGGGCGGAACTGAGGCTATGGACTGGTGTTCCATGCTTTACAGAATGTATAAGAGATGGTGTGAGATTCACGGTTTTACCACTGAAGAACTCGAATATGTTGACGGTGAAGAAGCCGGTATACAGTCAGTATCCATGAAGATCACAGGTGAGAATGCATACGGATTCTTAAGATCCGAGGTCGGCGTACACAGACTCGTCAGGATCTCGCCGTTTGATTCTGCAGGAAGAAGACATACTTCATTTGCTTCATGCGAAGTCATTCCGGAACTCGATCAGAAGACTGAAGATGATATCAAGATCGACATGTCTGATGTCAGAGTAGATACCTACCGTGCTACAGGTAAGGGCGGTCAGCACATCAACAAGACCGATACGGCTGTCAGAATGACTCATAATCCTACAGGTATCGTTGTTTCCTGCCAGGCAGAGAGATCACAGCTCCAGAATAAGGAGACCTGCCTTAAGATGCTTAAGGCAAAGCTCTTCGCACTTGCGCAGGCTGCTGAGATGGAAAAGATCGAAGACCTCAAAGGTAACCAGATGGAGATCGCATGGGGTTCCCAGATCAGATCTTACGTATTCTGCCCTTATACACTCGTTAAGGATAACCGCACAGGTTACGAGGAAGTCGATGTCGATGCCGTAATGGACGGCAAGGTCGACGGTTTCATCTTCGCGTATCTGTCAGGAATGAAGAACGAGAAATAATCTCAAAGCGCTTCAGGATAAGGTTTATGTCCCTTGTAGTACACCGTCTCGGTGATACCAAGGGACTTTAAATATTCTGCGGTCTCATTGAAGTAGATACCGACGCCGTCCGGTGTGTGCGCATCCGAGCCGAGAGTAATTAGCTTTCCGCCCATATCCATGTATCTTCTGAGGATCTTGGGATCCGGCATGATGTCCGCAGCGTTCTTCTGTGCGAGCTTCTGGATGGACTTGGTGTTGATCTCGAGAGCTTTCTCCTTGGTCACAAGGGCCTCGAGGAACCTGTCAAACTCGGCAGGGCAGTCGTCGTAGGACACGCGTCTGTCGTCATCGGTACCGTAGCGGTTGATGTAGTCATAATGAGCGACAACGTCGAAATTGCTGCAGCGCTCAGTCATCTCCGCAAGTGTTCCCACATATTCTGCGAATCGCTCGCTTCTGGGTATCTCGTAGCATAGTCTGGATACATATATATCTTCTCCGCGGATGAGGTGGTTGCTGAGAAGTATCACGTCAAAAGGCGCCTTGAGGCACAGTTCATCTATCAGCCCGGCAAGGTGCGTCTGATAACCGAATTCCACACCCATAAGGAGTTCAACGGAAGGATTGGCAGCCTGCCACACAGGAAAAGCTTCTTTGTATTCTTCTATGTCAAAGACCCAGTTAAGAGAAGTGTCAGGGAAGTCCGCATCATAGTGTTCGGTTACGGCTAATCTCTCAAGGCCGAGCTGCTCGGCAGAGACGCAGAGTTCTTCTATTGACTGGCCCGCGTCGGGTGAGAAGTGCTTAGTGTGATTGTGTCCGTCTGTAACCATATAAACCCCTGATCTGTAAACATTTTACGTGAATAATGTTATCATAAAATATCATTAATTAGAGGTGGCTAATATGGCAAAAAAGAAAGAGACCAAGAAAACAAAGTCCAAGGAGCTCTTTGCGGAATTCCCGAATCAGTATAAGGTAGCCAGCGACGACGATATTGCTGCTACAATGGCTTTTGCCGAAGAATATAAGGCTTTCCTGGACAGTTCCAAGACAGAGAGAGAGTTTACCAAGAATGCCGTGGCATCTGCCGAAGAACTCGGTTTTGTGGATATCGCGACCAAGGATACTCTCAAGGCCGGTGATAAGGTGTACAGCACGATCAAAGGCAAGGGCTTCGCTGCAGCAGTTATCGGTAAGAAGGGTCCTGATGCTGGCTTCAATATCCTCGGAGCTCATATCGATTCACCGAGACTCGACCTCAAGCCCAATCCGATCTTCGAAGACAACGACACGGTATACTTCAAGACCCACTATTACGGCGGAATCAAGAAGTATCAGTGGACTACGATCCCCCTTGCCGTTCACGGCGTTGTATTTACAAATGACGGCAAGAGCCATGAGATCTGCGTAGGTGAGAAGGAAGATGATCCGGTATTCTACATCACAGACCTTCTCCCGCACTTAGGCAATGCACAGATGGCAAAGAAGGCATCTGAGTTCATCCCTGCAGAAGACCTTAACGTCATCATCGGCGGTATTCCCGTAAGAGACGATAAGACTAAGGAGAAAGAGATCTACAAGGCTGCGATCCTGAAGCTCCTGTCTGATGAATACGGCATCACTGAGAAGGACTTCGTATCTGCAGAGATCGAGATCGTTCCCGCTTCAAAGGCAAGAGACGTCGGCTTCGACCGCGCTTATATCGCTGCATACGGCCACGATGACAAGGTATGCGCTTATCCTGCGCTCAGAGCACTTCTTGCCCAGGAGAAGCCTGCAAGGACTTGCGTGACGATGCTCACGGATAAGGAAGAGATCGGATCTTACGCTAATTCCGGCGCTTCGTCATATCTCTATGAGAACTTCCTCATGGAACTCATGGCGAAAGCAGACGGAGGCATCGAGAACTTCAACACACTTAAGTTCAGGAAGGCTCTTGCCGCAACGAAAATGCTCTCCACAGACGTTACTACCGCTTATGACCCGAAGTATGCAAGCGTCTTCGAGAAGCGCAACACGGCTTTTATGTCATGCGGACTTAAGATCGAGAAATACACAGGAGCAAGAGGCAAGTCCGGCTGCTCCGAGGCTACAGGCGATTTCATAGCTGAGATCACTGATATCCTTGAGAAGAATTCGATCCCGTGGCAGACAGGCGAACTCGGTAAGATCGATGCAGGCGGCGGCGGAACGATCGCTGCAGTAATGGCTGA
>CADAOK010000045.1 GCA_902789515.1 Oscillospiraceae bacterium | reverse complement strand
CCTGATGACAAGAGCGGCCTCGAAGATGACTAAGCCCCGCGGATTCTGGACGCTGAGATATATCATCATCAATGCCACGTACTTCGCGGTATACAGCGGCATACACGCATATGCTTCCGTATTTCTGCTGGAGAAGGGATTTACCAACACCCTTATAGGAATTACACTCGCGCTGGCAAACATTCTTTCAGTTATCTTCCAACCGATAGTCGCCGGCATCATCGATAAGCAGGGCAAACTTACCAACCGCAATGTCTCGATGGCTTCAACTGCGGTATTGCTTATTGGTTCAGTACTGCTGCTCCTGATCCAGAGCGGGGTGGCCGTGATATTCATAATCTTCGCCCTGATATACACGGTGCAGATGGTGTACCAGCCGCTTTTGGCGGCAATGTATTTCGAGTATGAGGCGGCGGGATGCCATATCTATTACGGTCTTGCAAGAGGACTGGGTTCATGCGGATTTGCAGTAACTTCCGTCTTTACCGGAATGGCGCTCGGAAGGTTCGGTGTGAACATACTCATGGTATTGGACATCATATTCCTGTCAGTAGCACTGGTCGTGCTGTTCTTCTTCAGGAAACCCCGGACTGCGGTTTCCAAGCCTTCTGACAGTGAAGCTCCGAACAACAACCTGATAAGCTTCATAAAGACTTATCCCGGCTTCATGCTCTTTGTCGCAGGTGCTGTATGTTTCTTCTTTGCCCACAATGCGATAAACGATTACATGATACAGATCATCACGCCTCTCGGCGGAACTGAAACCCAGATGGGTACGGCCGTCTTCATTGCGGCTTTGCTGGAACTCCCTACTATGGCACTGGTCAACAAGGTCATGAGAAAAGTCTCATGCAGGAATCTTCTTCTGTTCTCGGGTGCGGCATTCCTCGTCAAGACACTGCTTATGCTCATAGCGACGAACATGGTTGTCGTATACATCAGCCAGGCAATGCAGATGTTCGCGTATGCCGTATTCATCCCTGTTGCTGCATACTTTGTAAATGAGACCATGGCGCGTTTCGATCAGGTCAAGGGTCAGGCCTATATCAATTGTTCAATAACGCTTGGCGGAGTGTTCTCGAGTCTGATATGCGGACGTCTTCTTGATATCAAAGGACCGCATTTTATGCTTATAATAAGCTTAATAGTAACTGCGGCCGGTCTGGTGATCGCTCTTGTCGCTTTGAAGGGGAGGATAGGTCATGCAACATAAAGCTTTAACAGCAGCGATCGTTGCAGCATCTGTTCTTTTGACCGGATGCAATCTTAAGTTTGGCGGCACTACTATTAGCGGCGAACCCTACGATTCTGAATTCAAAGACGCGCATGAGTTTGCCGAGTACTGGTGCGGCCCCTGCAAAGAGGTCGACTCCTATGATGTGAACGGTCTGATTGCCCACGAGATGAAGGATAAAGAGTGGGGCTTCACCTATATCGTTTATGAAGGTTACTATGAGCGGGGCGATACGGGCATCATGGATGTGTACTATACCGCCGAGACATTCAGCTATTACTATCTGCAGACTTTCCTCGAAGAAGCGGATCTCGATGAGTACCTTGAGGAGAATGAACTTACACTGGACTGCGGCGATCTATATACATGGAAAACCGGAGTAATCTCGTATACTGCCGAACTCAATGTCAGGACTGAAAGGACACTGACAGATGACGAGGCCCAAGAGATATCGACCACGGTAATCGATGCGCTCGCAGACTTCGACGACAGGGATTTCTTTACCAAATCCGAGAATACATCGGAAGTTTTCTTTACTATTTGGTCCGCTCCGTGGGAAAAGGATACCGAGGTCGGTGCTTTTTATCATACATGGACCGGCGTATACGGATATACCATGGGTTACAGGGAAGGCTACGGACCTAACGACTGACATAAGAGGCCTGAACAATATGAAGGACACATCACCTGCAATCGGCAAGAAACACACCCCGGCCATCCTGGTTGGCGTGATTGGCGGATTTATTGTTATTGCCATTTTCATTGTCGGAACGATACATATGGTCAGCGCAGCGCACAGCGATACACAGGATGCTGTTCATTCGGTCAGCAGTTTTTATCTGGACGAGCTTGCCGGCAGACGTGAGCAGGTAGTCTCATCCAATCTCCAAAGAGAGATCGAGGACCTTCAGGTAGCAGTGGGACTCCTTACCGAAGATGACCTGTCGGATGCCGAGCATCTCCAGGCATTCCAGGCCAGGATGAAGAAACTCTACAGGCTAGAGAAGTTTGCTTTTGTCGACACTGACGGCATCATCTACACATCAATGGGAACACAGGATAATATTGCCGACTACAGCTTTGACTATAAGACCATCGCCGGTCCGGAGATCTCCATATTGAATCTTGAGAGTGCCGATAAGAAGGTCATCATCGCAGTCCCTCTGGAGGGGATCGAATTTGAAGGTAAAGAGTTCTGTGTATGCTTCATGGAGATCGATATTGATGTCATGCTCCAGGGTGTATCTGTCTCGTCAGATGAACAGGGTACAACCTTCTGCAACATCTACAGTGACAACGGTATCGCTTTGAGCAATACAGTCCTCGGAGGCCTTGCGGTAGAAGATAATCTCCTTGAGGCTTTGGAGCATGCCGAGTTTGACCCGGGATATTCCTATCAGCAGGTCTTAGATGATTTTGCCAATAAGAACAGCGGTGCGGTATCGTTCAATTACAACGGGATCGAAGAGACCCTTGCATATGTTCCGGTTGAAGGTACTGAATGGATGCTGACATATCTTATAAGGGAGAGCATCATCTCCGATCAGGTCAGCTCCATCTCGGATAACATTATCTCGCGAAGCATCATACAGATGCTGCTCGTTGCGGTTGTGCTCATCGCGATGTTCGGCTTCATAATCTTCCAGATCAGGAAGAATGCAAGTCTCTCGATCGCCAAAGAGACATCCGAGGCGGAGAACCGCATCAAGCAGGAAGAGATGGAACAGCGCCTGGAACTTCAGACAAAACTCCTTGAAGAGGAGAAGAAGAGATCCCAGCAGGACAGCATGATCACGGCAATGTCTGCTGACTACAGAAGTGTCGGATGATGCGGATCAGATGCCTGTGGGACAGCCCCTTTGCTTCAGTGAGCGTTTCGGGTGGTATGCAGAGAATTCCGTTGCGGATGAATACAAGGAAGGTTTCAGGAAGTTCATTGATCCGGAGAATATCCGCAAGGGCCTTAAGTCAGAAACAATACTTGCTTACCGTTATCTTGCGAGACGTGCCGGCAGGGAATACTACGAGATGATCCGTGTCGCAGGCGTAAGGAACAAAGAACAGCGCGGCGATGACAGGGTAAGGAGCATTGGTCTGGGCTTTACCGTCATAGACTCCGAGATGAGAAAGAACATGGCACAGCAGCTCGCACTCAAGGATGCGCTTGCATCCGCCGAACAGGCCAACAAAGCGAAAACGGCATTCCTGTCGAACATGAGCCACGAGATAAGAACACCGATGAATGCGATCATAGGGCTCGATACGATCGCGCTCAATGACCCTGACACACCTGAGAAGACAAAGGATTACCTGACCAAGATAGGCACATCGGCAGAGCACCTGCTGGCACTCATCAATGACATCCTGGATATGTCCAGGATCGAGTCCGGAAGACTGGTCTTAAAGAATGAGGAATTCTCTTTGTCCAAGCTCCTTGAATCCATCAACACGATGTTCAGCGGACAGTGCCTCGAGAAGGGCCTCGAGTACGGATGTCATATCAAAGGTGACATCGACGATTATTATATCGGCGATAACATGAAGCTGAGGCAGGTGCTCATCAACATATTAGGAAACGCAGTAAAGTTCACACCTGAAGGCGGCAGTATCGACTTTACCATCGAACGCAAGGCGCAGTTCCAAGGCAGGACTACACTGCTGTTTGCCATTAGCGACACAGGCATCGGAATGAGCAAGGAATTCCTGCCGCACCTCTACGATACTTTTGCGCAGGAAGATGCGACCTACACCAACAAATACGGTTCGTCAGGTCTCGGCCTTGCCATCACGAAGAACATCGTCGAGATGATGAACGGCAGTATCGAAGTCGAGAGCGAGAAGGGCAAAGGTTCCACATTCCGTGTAAGCGTCACGCTTCAGGATTCTGAGAAGAAAGAGATCTCTGAACACGATTCGGCTGTTGTACCCGATAATATGTCAGTCCTTATCATTGATGACGATCCGATAGCATGCGAGCACGGAAGGCTCGTCCTGGAGAAGATAGGCATCACAGCCGATACTGCGCTCTCAGGAGAGGAAGGCCTCGAGAAGGTTACTTTGAGACACGGCAGGAGACAGCCGTATAACCTTATCCTCGTTGACTGGAAGATGCCGGGAATAGACGGAGTCGAGACAACGAGACAGATTAGATCACTTGTCGGCAAAGAGTCAGCGATAATAATCCTGACTGCATACAAGTGGGACGATATCCTTGATGAGGCAGTAAATGCCGGAGTTGACAGTTTCCTTGCAAAACCTCTGTTCGCGAACAGCATCCTTGAAGAATTCGAGTGCGCATTCAGGCGTAAGAATCCGGATGCGGAGCAGACAGCTTCCGACAAGGATCTCACAGGAAAGAGAGTACTCATTGCGGAGGATGTCGAAGTCAACTCCGAGATCCTCCAAATGCTGCTGCAGTCGCGGGGGATAGAGACGGATCTTGCACCGAACGGCAAAGTGGCGGTGGAACTTTTCGAACAGAGTGAGTCCGGCCATTACTTTGCGGTACTGATGGACATGAGAATGCCGGAGATGGACGGTCTTACGGCAACGAGATTGATAAGGGACATGGACAGGGAAGATGCCAAGACCATACCGATAATCGCTCTAACGGCAAATGCATTTGACGAGGATGTGCAGAGAAGCCTGCAGTCGGGCCTCAACGCACACCTTACAAAACCGGTCAAACCGGAACTCCTGTTCGAGACATTGGAATCATATCTTTGAGAGTTGACTAGAGGAAAGGAGGCAGAATATGACGAATCCGGTTGCATCATTATTTAAGGACGGAAGACGCACGGTCCTGATAGCTGACGACGAGTTTATCAACAGGGAGATCCTGTCCGAGATGCTGAAGGATAAATACGATATCCTTACGGCAGAAGACGGCGAGCAGGCATATGAGCTGATCAGGACACACAGCAAGACGATCTCGCTAATTCTTCTCGATCTGATCATGCCGAAGATGGGAGGACTTGAACTTCTGTCTGCGGTAAAGAACCAGAGTGAGTATGCGGGCATTCCCGTCATCGTACTGACGACGGACCAGGAGTCGGAGGTCGTAAGCCTTAACACGGGCGCATCGGACTTCATCCCGAAACCTTACCCCCGGCAGAGCGTCGTAATGGCAAGGGTCAGGAGGGCCATAGAACTGTCTGAGGACCGCCGGATAATCAGCGACACGCAAAGCGACATCATCACGGGTCTTTATACCGGCGAGTATTTCTATGAGTATGCGGAAGCGTTCGACAAGTTACACCCGGATACGGATATGGATGCGGTCGTGCTCGGTATCAATAACTATCACGTCCTGCTCGAGCGTTATGGCAAGGAACACTGCATCGAGCTTCTGGGTCTGATCGCAAAAGAACTCAGAGGACAGTACCCTGACGGCAAGGCTATCTTATGCCACAAGGAGATGGATGTATTCTTCATATACTGCCACCATGCTGATGACCATGCGGCAAGGCTTGGCACTGTCGGGCATGCGATCGACTGCTCATACAGCGGCGTCAAACTGAAGATGGGCATCTATGAGAATGCCGACAAGAATCTCGATCTCCAGAACAGGTTCGTCAGAGCACGCATGGCATACGACAAGCTGCAGGGCAATTACCATGACGATGTGGCAGTGTTCGACAATGAGATATTGGAGAAGATCCTTTTCGATGAGCAGCTCTGTGCTGACTTCAAGACGGCGATCGAAGAAGAACAGTTCACGGTGCATTTCCAGCCGAAATTCGACATAACTGGCGATGAGCCTGTGATCGCGGGAGCGGAAGCCCTCATCAGATGGTGTCATCCGGCTCTCGGGATGATATCGCCCGGCAAGTTCATTCCTCTGTTCGAGAACAACGGTCTCATCTATGAACTCGACGATTATGTATGGCACAAGACCGCAGCGATGATCAAAGAGTGGAGAGGCAGGTGCGCAAAGAAGATACCGGTCTCGGTCAACATTTCCCGTGCGGAGATGTACGATCCCAATCTGGCGAACAGGCTTCTCCATATCGTTGAAGAGAACAAGATAGAGATAAATGATCTGCATCTTGAGATAACGGAGTCAGCTTATGTGAGCGATTCAAGCATGATAATCACCCGTGTGGAAGCGCTGCGTGAGAAGGGATTCTTCATCGAGATGGATGACTTCGGTTCGGGATATTCATCGCTCAACATGATCGGTGAACTTCCGATAGATGCGCTCAAGCTCGACATGCTCTTCATCAGGAGCGCATTCAAGAACCACAACATGAAGATGCTGGATATCGTAATAGATATTGCTGACTGCCTCGAGGTGCCTGCGATAGCTGAGGGCGTCGAGACTGAAGAACAGTACCTGAAGCTCAAGAGTTCCGGGTGCGAGATAATACAGGGATACTATTTCTCGAAGCCGCTCCCGGCGGATGAGTTCGAGAAGTTCCTTAAGTGAAGGAGATAAACGATGCCTACAATTAATGACCTTAAGAATTACGGTGCGGATACCGACGAAGCCCTCTCGAGACTGATGGGCAACGAAGCATTCTATCTGAAGCTCATTCCGAAGATATTCGAGGACAAGAACTTCGATGAACTGTCTGCCGGAATCGCGGAAGGCGATCTGGATAAGGCCTTCGAAGCGGCACACAGCCTCAAAGGCGTTCTCGGCAACCTTGAGCTTACTCCGCTACTGACACCGATGCTCGAGATAACCGAGCTCCTGCGTCATAGGGAGAATGTTGATTACAAACCTTATCTTGATGAGATATCCAGACAGAAAGAGGCGCTTGAGAAGATTTTTGAGGAGCAGACATGAGCAATCCTGTTTTACGTGCAGTTGAAGGGGACATCACGAGAGTCTCAGGCGTTCAGGCGATAGTCAACGCGGCAAATGAGAGCCTTCTGGGAGGCGGCGGAGTCGATGGCGCGATACACCGTGCGGCAGGTCCGAAGCTCCTGGAAGAGTGCAGAACACTTAACGGATGTAATACAGGTGATGCGAAGATTACCGGAGCATATAACCTCCCCTGTGACTATGTGATCCATACCGTCGGGCCTATATGGCATGGCGGCACACGCGGCGAAGCTGACAAGCTCGCGAGCTGCTATGAACGCAGTCTGACCGTCGCTCTCGGGAAGGGTATACGCACCGTAGCCTTTCCTTCAATCTCGACAGGTGTTTACGGATACCCTGTTGAATTGGCGGCTGAGGTGGCCGTAAGGACGGTGGATATATTTGTTAAGGCGCACCCGGATTCTTTCGATGAGATCAGATGGGTGCTCTTCGGCGACCGCGCATATGATGCTTATGCGGGTGCAATAAGGAGAACAACCTGATATAGTTAACCTATTACGCGGTAAGGAGGCGGCTTATGGAATATCTCGGTCCGATTTTGGTAATTGGTTTTGTGGTAATCCTTGTTATTTGCATCATTGTGGACAAGACGGCAAACAAGAGATTCTTAAAGAAGATAGATGCCAAGTATAAGCCCAAAGATTCCCTTGGCGGCCTTATTATCACTGAGAACAATGAAGTTTTGCTTAACCTGCCGTCCGGTACTCTTGCAGGATTCAAGCTCTGGGCACTGGAAGATATTGCTTATGTCGGAACATCTGAGATAAACAGGACCAACCTGACTTTCAGCTTTCTTGATGAGAATAAAAAGGCCATGAAGGGCAAGTATCTCACGCCTTCGCACAAACCTGTTCTCCAGAAGGGCATGAAGGCATTTGTGCCCGCTTCATACGATCAGCTTGACGAGATATATGAGTTCATCAGGAAGTACAAGCCTGATGTTCAGAAGATAAGAAACGGTACGGTGGAAGAGTGATATCAGATAAGACATTCGATGAGGAAAGAGCGCTTTACGGAAGCTCGGGCATAGAGGCGGTAAGGTGCCGCTTTGACGGTCCTGCGGACGGCGAGAGTGCCTTCAAGGAAAGCCGTGACATAACTGTCCGTGACTGTTACTTCAACCTAAGATACCCGTTCTGGCATGATAAAAACCTTAAGATAACCGGAAGCGAGATGACTGAGCTCTGCCGTGCGGCTCTCTGGTATTCGGAGAACATCGAGATCTCTGATACAAAGATGCACGGTATCAAGGCCTTAAGGGAATGCTCTAACGTTAAGATCACAGACTGCGATATCATCTCACCCGAATTCGGATGGTCGGTAAACGGCCTCGATATGAGAAGCAGCAGCGCTCAGAGCGAATACTTCATGATGAGGTCTTCCAATCTGAACTTTGATAACGTCAGACTTACCGGCAAGTATTCATTCCAATACATCAGGGATTCCGTTTTTACAAACTGCGAGTTCAATACCAAGGATGCTTTCTGGCATGCGGAGAATGTCGTGGTAAGGGACAGCATCATCAACGGCGAGTATCTTGCGTGGTATTGTACGAATGTCACTTTCGAGAACTGCACGATAAAGGGGACGCAGCCCCTGTGCTACTGCAAGGGTCTGAAGCTCGTTGATTGCAAAATGATAGACTGCGATCTATCTTTTGAGAAGTCTGATGTCGAGGCAACGATCACGACGCCTGTTATCAGCATCAAGAATCCGGGGAGCGGGAAGATCGAAGTGCCTTCTGCAGGGGAGCTCATAATGGACGATCCGGAAGCAAAAGCTGACGTGATAATCGTCTCAACTTGATTACTATATGTTATTAGTTAGTTAATATTCTGACTAGTCCCTGGTGCTATAATTATTAAAAGTTTTTTACGCGCGGGAAAAGCAATGGTAGACATCTTCTCTGTACAGCTTTCATTTCTTGTGTTTGAAGCAATTTTCTGCTTCCTGTCTGCGTTTGTCTATTTTCTGAGCAAGGATCCCGTACGTATCCGCAAGAGCGTCGTCCTTTCCCTTGATATGGCCTGCGGCTTCATGCTGCTGTCAGAATACCTGTTCTATGTCTATATGGGCAGCACGGAGCCGATGGATGTCCTGATAATGGCGGTAGTCAATGCGGCTTGTTACTATCTCATCCTGCTGCTCATGCTGTTCTACGGAATGTTTGTCTGCGTCAGGCTTTTCGGAAGGTTCGACCTCAAGAAGGATATGCCGTGCCGTAACCGGATCGTAGCTTTCTGCGCCTTGGATATTATCGGTCTGATCCTCGTCACTGTATCGCAGTTCACGGGCATCTACTATTATTTCGACGATAGCAATATATATCAGAGAGGTCCGCTGTTCTTCGTTTCCGCCCTGATCCCTGCGGCCGGAGCGCTGCTGATAGGTTCTGTCATCATCCAGTACAGGAAGAAGGGCAGCTACGCACAGCTCTTCGTTCTGCTCTCATACATGATCCTTCCCCTGATCGGCGAGACCATCCAGGTGCTTTACTACGGCAATTCCCTGCTCAATATCTGCATCGGTCTGTCCGTCCTTCTGATGTTCTACGAGAACATGGTCTACAAGGAGAAGGAGATCGCCAAGGCAACGAGGACCGAGGTCAGGACAGGTCTTGCGAACGAGCACGGATATATCGAGTGGCTCAACTCCATGAAGGGCAACCCGAAGCTCAAGGATTATGTCGTTGTATTCTTCGACCTTCGCAAGTTCTCGGACTTCAACCGCAAGTACGGTATCGAGAACGGCAACAGGATCCTTGCTTCGTTCGGCAACGTTATGCTCGGACATATCATGGATGACGAGATCCTCGGCCGCCAGTACGGCAACCAGTTCGTGGCGATCGTCAGGAAAGAGCATCTGAACAATCTGCTCGAGACACTCAAGGGCGTGGACGTGCCTTTTACCGACATTGATTCTGACAAGGAGATCATTGTCACTTTATCTGCCCGTGCGGGCGTATATAACATCGACAGGACAGACCTCGATGGCGAGGATATCCTGGTCTTCGCGGGACAGGCACTGAGCGCTGCCAAGTCAAAGGAGAATGACGATGTCGTATGGCTGACGCAGGACCTCATCGATGAGATCGCCGCCAGAAAGAAACTCGAGAGCGATATCGACAGAGGCCTTAAGACAGGCGAGTTCATTCCTTTCTATCAGCCCAAGGTCAACATCAGGACGGGTAAGATGTGCGGCGCGGAAGCTCTCTCAAGGTGGCACCATAACGGCGAGATAGTTACCCCCGGTAAGTACATACCGATAATGGAAGCCAACGAGACGATCTGTCTTCTGGACTTCTGCATCCTTAAGTCCGTTTGTGAGGATATTAAGCAGTGGATTGCTGACGGTATCGATGTGCCGGTCATATCAGTCAACTTCTCGAGACGCAATCTGGTCGATCCGGAGCTTGCGAATAAGATCGATACAATCGTGGTCAATGCAGGTGTTCCGAAGAATCTTATAGAGATCGAAGTCACGGAGAGCAGCGACGAGTTCTCAATCGGAGTGCTAAGTAACTTCGTCAAATCTCTCCACACTCTCGGATATCACGTATCGATAGACGACTTTGGATGCGCGAGCTCCTCGCTGATGCTCCTTAGAGAGATCCCGTTCGATACACTGAAGATCGACAAGGGGTTCGTGGATCATGCGAAGAACCGTGACATCACGATACTAACGCACATAATCAAGCTCGCCTTCGATATTGATATGAGCATCGTCGCAGAAGGTGTTGAACTCAAAGGTCAGATCGATACACTGGATTCGCTCGGCGTGAAAGCGATCCAGGGCTTCTACTTTGACAAACCGCTTCCCAAGGAAGATATGACACAAAGACTCAGGAACCCTGAGTATTCACTATAACGGGTAGCTTTCTATGGATCTTGCACAGAACTACATATTCTACGCTGAAGCGAATGTTGTATGCATCATCATCTTTGCTCTGATGCTCTTCAGGGATCTGGGCACTGTCGGCAGGCAGACGAAGCAGATCGTTTTCGTGAACATCGTCGTGACGCATATGATATATTTCTCGAGCGATATCGTGTGGGGTCTTATCCTGGGCGGCATTATTCCGAGACTGCCGTTTCTTGTGGTGGCCTGCAACGCGGTCAATCTGATGATGCTCTGTGCCCTTACCGCATTCTGGTTCATGTATGTGGAGATGAGCCAGGGTGAGACTTATATCAACAAATCCAGGGGCCGTCTGATCATAATGCTGCCTGCGATCGCAACGGTATTCATAACGCTATTCCTCTTCATTGTTTTCCCGCGCGTCATGATAACCGAAGAAGAGAAACTGACCACAGTCTTCTATATACTGTTTGTTACAGTACCGATCCTCTATGTTATCGCAGGTTCGGTCAGGTCGTTTGTCCGCGCTTTCAGGAAAGAGAACTATGCCGTAAAGAAACTCTGTATCGTCTGCGGCGTTTATCCGCTCGTAATGGCAGGGTTCGGTGTGGTTCAGACATTCTTCGTGGCGGCACCCATATTCTGCTTCGGCATGACCATCATGATGCTCTACTTCTATATGCTCTCACTCAACGATCAGGTCTCGATAGACGAGCTTACCCGCCTTAACAACAGGACGCAGCTCAAGAAATACATCGTCGGCGAATCCCTCAAACAGGGTACCGGCAAGACCAATTATTTTGTTCTGATGGTCGATCTCAACAAGTTCAAGCAGATCAACGACAGTTACGGTCATGTTGAAGGGGACCTAGCTCTCAAGAGGACTGCGGATGCGCTGAAGATGGCATGCTCCGACAATATTCCCATCAGGACATTTATCGCACGTTACGGCGGGGACGAATTCATCATCATCGCGAAAACCGACGACGAGCAGATCGTCTCTGAACTCTGTGCGAAGATCAAGACTACCATGGAACGCCTGAATACCGAAGCGGGAGCTCCGTACGAGCTTAAGGCCAGCATCGGTTACGCAAGCTATCAGGGCGACATCGCCGCTTTCCAGCAGGCGGTTGCCAATGCGGATAAGGCCCTCTACAAGGAAAAAAACAACAGGTAATCCTTGATGTCAAACTAAAGACAACCCCCTTGAATTCCTTGCGGTCCGGCCGTATTTCCTTTATTATGTGCGCGAAAACTTTTTCTCGGCAGGGATTACTATGGAACAATTTCTTGAGAATCTTACAGGCATCAACGACGCAGTAAACTCTTTCGTATGGGTCAAGATAGGACTCTTCCTCCTTATCGGAACGGGTATCCTGATGACCTGCGTTACGAAGTTCTTCCAGATTACGCATATCGGTCACTGGTGGAAGAAGACCGGCGGCGGCGTTTTCGACAAGAAGAGCCACAACAAGAACGAGAAGGGAAGCGTATCCCAGTTCCAGGCTCTCTGCACGGCTCTTGCAGCTACCATCGGTACGGGCAACATCGCCGGCGTGTCAGCAGCAATCTGCCTCGGCGGCCCCGGTGCGGTCTTCTGGATGTGGATCGCAGCTTTCTTCGGAATGATGACAAACTACTCCGAGAATGTCCTCGGTATCTTCTACAGAAGGAAGAATGATGAGGGCGAATGGTCCGGCGGTGCGATGTACTATCTGCAGGACGGTCTCGGCTCATACAAGGGCTGCAAGGTGATCGGAAAGATCCTCGCCATCCTCTTCTCATGTTTTGCCGCACTGGCGTCATTCGGTATCGGCAACATGGGTCAGGTCAACAAGATAACCCTGAACATCGAGTCGGCTTTCTTCGGTAACATCTCTGATACGATGACTGTTGCGGGCGGGATCAAGGTCATCCCCTTGTGCATAGGTCTGGTCCTCATGATGACTGCCGGCGTCATCATCCTCGGAGGCTTGAAAAGGATCGCGGCAGTTGCCGAGACAGTCGTTCCCTTCATGGCAGTCGCATATATCCTCGGCGCTCTGATACTTATCGTTTTCAACTTCTCTGCGATCCCTGCGGCATTCGCGTCGATCTTCAAGTTCGCCTTCGGCATCAAACCCATCGCAGGCGCAGCTGCCGGCATCGTCTTAAAGGATGTAATAACGCAGGGCTGCAAGCGTGGCGTTTTCTCTAACGAGGCAGGTCTCGGTTCGTCCGTTATGGTTCACAGTAACTCCGACGTTAAGGAGCCTGTCAAGCAGGGCATGTGGGGTATCTTTGAGGTCTTCGCAGATACATTCGTCGTATGCACAATGACCGCTCTGGTCGTGCTCACTTCCGGTTTTATCGACCTTGATACAGGTCTTGCAAAGGAAGGCGTCGAGGATGCCACGCTCGTCGCGAAAGCCTTCAGCAACGTTTTCGGGAAGGGCGGCGAATGGTTCATAGCCGTTGCCATCCTCCTATTCGCTTTTACGACGATCCTCGGCTGGTCACACTACGGCAGCAAGGCGGTTGAGTACCTCGTGGGCACAAAGGCGGCGAAAATCTACAAGGTCCTGTTCGTGCTCATCATCGTGGCAGGTGCGCTCATGGAGAGCTCACTTGCATGGGATATTTCCGATACATTTAACGGCCTTATGATGATCCCGAACCTGATCGGCGTTATCGCACTGTGCCCGCTCGTTAAGAAGATCACCGACAACTATGTCGCGCGCCGCTTAAAGAACAAGGACGAAGTTAATCCGCTTCTCTCATTTGATGATAAAATACAGGAAGAACACGAGAAGCTCGTCAGGGAAGGCGCAGAGTAACCGTATTTACCGGAATCATGTTTGGTAACGTGATAACGGCTTTCCTAGTTCAGTTTACTTAACAAAAAGGCACCCTTCGCGGGTGCCTTTTTTGTTGCCTTGTTGTTTTGAATTACAGTCCCATTTTTACGAGCTCGTCTGCGACCTCATCGACCTGCTTCTCGCAGAGCTTGCTGGCCTTGCCGCCCAGGCTTCCCAGATTGCCCCAGCCGTCTGTCAGGAATTCAACGGCGATGTTTGTGGCAACGTTATCCGCACCGGCCGCTTCCGCCTTCATGATGGTCCACTTGTTGCCTGCTCCGCCTGACATCCAACCGGGTATTATCTGGACCTGGTTAAGTCTGTCGACTTGAGGGAATACGATGATGTCCGTGAAGGCGTGCTTTACCATATCGGGCTTGCCGGGTGTGAACTCATGATCCTTGATGGCCTCGAAGAGTTCTTCTTTTGTGTATTTGTTCTTGGTAACGATCTTTCTCTGCTTAATGCCGAATGCCATAATGACTTCCTCCGTATAATAGATTCCTATCTGATAATAACACTTATTCCGTTTGTGTGCGTATCATCAGAGGGTTCAAGACAGCACTTAAACCGAGCAATATTTGTTGTTGTAATTATCCGGACATTACTTTACTATTACCTCGAGGCTGTTATGAAAGGAGAATTATTATATGGCTGACGAACAGAATACAGTAGCTGCTGAGGAGGTCGCAGTTAGCGAGGCAGCTCCCAAGAAGGGCGGTATCAGCGAGCAGAAGCTTGAAGTTATCATCGCTGTACTTCTCGGTCTTACGGCAATACTTATGGCATGGGCAGGCTGGATCAGCTCGCTGCACGGCGGCAACCAGGCAACCAACTACACACAGAGCAACAACCTCTCCGCAATGGGTAACTCCATGTACAACGAGGCAGCTCAGTACTATATGCAGGACATGCTCCTCTGGAACACGATCTATGATTATGCTTTCGATGCCGAGATCGCAGAGATGAACGGCAGATCTGACGAGGCAGAGATGATCTATGCAAAGATCGACACTCTC
>CADAOK010000044.1 GCA_902789515.1 Oscillospiraceae bacterium | reverse complement strand
CACACCTGTTCCCATCCCGAACACAGAAGTTAAGCTCGCTGGTGCCGACAATACTCGGCTGGCAACGGCCCGGGAAGATAGGTTGCTGCCGGATTAAATTCCTCAATAGCTCAGCCGGTAGAGCGTTCGGCTGTTAACCGAAATGTCGCAGGTTCGAGTCCTGCTTGGGGAGCCAAATAAGACCTGAGATCATCTCAGGTCTTTTTTGTTGCCTGTTTCCTCCGGACAATTATCTTTGACAAATGACGCACGAGATCGATACAATATTTACGTTTTTGTGCAAATCCGGGCCAGATGTCAAATTGTACACTTTTTTGATTACAAGTTTGTGCAAGCATTTGATTTTCGGATTTCATTTTTAATTTACTATTCATTTTGTCAAATCGGTGTTAGAATTATCGCAAGGAGTGAATATTAATGGCTAGAATCGATTCTCTCAGAGCAAAAATCAATAAGTTCGCGGCAAAGGGTAAGCTCGACGGACTTATTAAGCTGTCGAACGATCCTGACGATGATGTTCGCATGGCCGTAGCGATAGCAATGGGTCAGATCCCTACATATGAGAGCGGAATGGCTCTGATTCCGCTTATGCGTGACCCTTCACCAATGGTAAGAGCTTCTGCTGCAACTGCAGCGGCTGATATTAATGCCAAGCATTGTCTTGAGTATGTTAAGAAGCTGGCTTTCGGTGATTCCGATCCGAATGTAAGACTTACGGCAAAGGCAGCATTTGATGTTTTGAAGGATCAGGTCGTCTGACAGATAACTTATAAAGTAATTTTAAGTATGCCGGTCTATGCCGGCATTCTTTTTGTAATAACAGAAAAAGGATAGATAAGGAGAGGATTAAAATATGCCACACGGAGGCGGAGGCGGTTCTGCCGGTGGAGGATTTCACGGCGGTTCTCATGGAGGTTCGGGTTCCGGCCCACGTTATTCGCATACTTATTTTGCGGGAGCGAGAAGATACCGCTATCTGAAGAAGGACGGGAAATACGAGTACGTCTATATGGACAGGGCTCCCGGGAAGTCTGACGCAAAGGCGGTTGCCGCACTGTTTACCATCATCATCGTAATGCTGGTGTTCTGCTGCGCGGCGGTTGTCTATGAAGGATTTACTCCGCCTTCAAAGCTAAAGGGTCATTACGAAGAACCCGATTCGCATATCATGGGATATGATTACCTTGATTCCACAGATGATCTTGAGGACTCGTTAAGAGAATTTGAGGAAAAGACGGGGATATGTCCGATCGTCTTTGCCGTTTATAACGAAGACTGGGCTGACTATCACGATCTGGAAGACTACGCATACGATCTCTATGTAGACAACTATGTTGACGAAGAACACTTTGTCGTTGTCTATTCGATAGCACAGAATGACCCCGGCGACTGGTATTGGGAGACGATGATCGGCGATGATACCGACAGCATCCTGACAGACAGTAATGTGGAGCATTTCGGCAAGAGTCTTCAAAGGAGGATTGGCGACGGTACTGCGCCGGGCAGCTGTCTTGCAGAAGAATTCCATGATGCTGCGGATTATATGATGGAACCTTCCACTATAGGAGATGTACTTCCTGCATTGGTCTTCATGTTATTGATAATCGGATTCCTCGGCTTTGCGATGGTATCAGCTATCAGCCGTTATTCAAGGAAATATGAGAGAGTGGATAAACAAGGCAACCCGGTTGATGATCTGGATGATATGGTCACTGCAACGGAAGAGCCTTTCAACAGCGAACCTGTACTGAAGACCAAGAAAGCGGCAGGTTCGGTAGTTATTGCCGTATCAATCCTTGCTTTGATACCTTTCCTGATCTTCGGGATAAGACTGCTGGTAAAGGGATTGGAAACTGTGTCAGAAGGCAACAGCAATTCCCCGATAGTCATGGGAATGGCAATACTCTGGAATGCAGTAATCGTCTGTGTCCTGATCAGTATCATCAGGAAGTGCATAAAGGACAAAAAGAAGGATTCTGAAGACGTGGAAGTCTCTGAAGCAAAGCGTGAATCCGAGAAGAATGCGCAAAGGGCAGCTCCGTCTTCCGTATCACAGTATCCGATGCCTGAAGAGACGGATAAACCTGCGGACGGAAAGATGAACGCTTTCGAGAAGGCGCAGGTCTATGATGAGACCTTGCTGGATGCGGCACTAAACCGTGAGAGTCACGTGGATTATGATGATGACGACTACGACAGGATGAGAAAGGACGGATACGAGTAATGATCATTGAATATGGAAGCATTGAATGGAAAGAGAATCCGGGATTCAAGGGAGGAGAAGGTTCCTTCCTCAACAAGATGTATGACGACGGCACGAATAAGATGATGAAAGGCTGTCTTAAGCCCGGCTGTTCGATCGGATACCACAAGCACGAAGGCAGCTGCGAGATCATCTTTATCGTAAGCGGCAGCGGCAAGCTCGTCCAGGATGATGAAGAGTTCGAAGTAAAGCCGGAGCAATGTCTGTACTGTCCCGAGGGACATTCGCACAGCCTTATCAACAACGGCAGTGAAGACTTGGTTTTCTACGCGGCGGTACCCGGGCAGTAAGCCTTACTCATCTTTATAATCGTCGAAATAATCCGCATATTTGAGGTTCGGCTTTATGAACACGGGTTCCGCATACCCTTCAGAGAGCATGATCTCGTTGAGCATCAGATAATCCCCGTCCTCCGTCTCTATCCAGACATAGGCCAGGGTTCGGTCATACTGGTCGAACTGTTCGACATCGTATTCGAGATAGACGTATTCTGTATCCTCGAGCAGTTCCTTCAGGAATTCGGAAGACTGCTTTCCTTCTTCCGTATTCATCTCCTCGTCGGGGTGAACGGATTCGGGCGCATTGATGCCGGTCAGCCTGACCCGTAATTTGTTTCCGTCCTCGTCATATACGATGATAGTGTCACCGTCCACGACCCTTCCGAATTCGCATTCGTTAAGAAGGGATGGGTCCGCCTCTATCTCAAGGTCAAAGTCATACTCATCATCAGATGAAGTCTCCTCTGTGTCGGCATCTTCAGAGCTATAGCTGTCTGTATAGAATTCGTAGCCGAATCTGCAGCCTGTCAGGACTGCCGAACATAATGCGGCAGTCAAAAACAACGATATGTATCTTCTTATATGCGTGCTCATCGACCCCATTATAAACCATTACAGAAGAACGGTATTTTTTCTTTTTTAACTTTGGAGCATCCGTAATATTTAATCAGTAGAATCTGTGATAGAATTCATAACAGAAATTTTACGCGGGGGTGCATAAAATGCCAAAGAGAGATGACGTCAACAAAATCCTTATTATCGGTTCGGGTCCTATCATTATCGGCCAGGCATGTGAGTTCGACTACTCCGGTACACAGGCGTGCAAAGCCTTAAGGAAACTCGGGTACGAGATCGTTCTCGTAAACTCCAATCCGGCTACCATCATGACAGATCCGGATGTTGCTGACCGCACATACATCGAGCCGCTGAATGTTAAGCGTCTTGAGCAGATAATCGCTAAGGAACGCCCTGATGCACTCCTGCCGAACCTCGGCGGACAGTCAGGCCTTAACCTTTGTTCTGAGCTGTCTCAGGCAGGTATCCTCGATAAGTACAATGTTAAAGTTATCGGTGTCCAGGTCGATGCCATCGAGCGCGGCGAGGATAGAATAGAGTTCAAGGAGACGATGAACTCACTTGGTATCGAGATGCCGAGATCTCATGAAGCATATTCCGTAGAGGAAGCTCTGAAGATCGCAGAAGAGCTTCATTATCCTGTAGTCATCAGACCTGCTTATACGATGGGCGGCGCAGGCGGCGGCCTCGTATACAATGTTGATGAGCTCAAGACAGTAGTCGAGCGAGGCCTTGCCGCTTCTATGATCGGCCAGGTGCTCGTAGAAGAGTCCATCGCAGGATGGGAAGAGCTCGAGCTCGAAGTAGTTAGAGATGCCAAGGACAATGTCATCACAGTCTGCTTCATCGAGAATATCGACCCGATCGGCGTTCATACCGGCGATTCTTTCTGCTCCGCTCCGATGCTGACAATATCGCAGGAAGTCCAGGACAAGCTCCAGGATTACTCATATAAGATAGTCAAGGCAATCGAAGTCATCGGCGGCTGCAACTGCCAGTTCGCACATGACCCCGTTACAGACAGAACAGTCGTTATCGAGATCAACCCCCGTACATCAAGATCTTCAGCTCTGGCATCAAAGGCTACCGGATTCCCGATCGCACTCGTATCCGCCATGCTCGCATGCGGTCTCACACTTGATGAGATCCCCTGCGGCAAGTACGGCACACTCGATAAGTATTATCCGGACGGAGACTATGTCGTAATCAAGTTCGCAAGATGGGCTTTCGAGAAGTTCCACGGCGCTCAGGACAAGCTCGGCACACAGATGCGTGCTGTAGGCGAGGTCATGAGCATCGGTAAGACATATAAGGAAGCTTTCCAGAAGGCTATCCGTTCTCTAGAGAAGGACCGTTACGGTCTGGGTTTTGCTAAGGACTTCAACAAGATGTCCAAAGAAGATCTTATGCTCAAGCTCACGCAGCCCACATCCGAGCGCCAGTTCATCATGTATGAGGCTTTGAGAAAGGGTGCGACCGTAGAAGAACTCTACGAAGCAACCAAGATTAAGACATGGTTCATCGAGCAGATGAAGGAGCTCGTCGACGAAGAGGAAGCTCTCATCAAGATCGCAGGCAGGATCCCTGAAGAGTCGATCCTCAGACAGGCTAAGCTCGACGGTTTCTCGGACAAGTATCTCTCACAGCTCCTCGGAGTATCCGAAGATCTTATCCGCAAGGCACGTTATGAGTACGGCATCAAGGAAGCATGGGAAGGCGTACATGTATCCGGTACACAGGATGCCGCATACTACTATTCGACATATCATCTTGCAGAAGACAAGTCGCCTTCGACTGACAACAAGAAGATCATGATCTTAGGCGGCGGCCCGAACAGGATCGGACAGGGAATCGAGTTCGACTACTGCTGCGTACACGCTGCCCTTGCACTTAAGAAGCTCGGCTTCGAGTCCATCATCGTAAACTGCAACCCCGAGACGGTTTCCACAGACTACGATACTTCCGACAAGCTCTATTTCGAGCCGCTCACGCTCGAGGACGTTCTTGCTATCTATGAGAAAGAGAAGCCTATCGGCGTCATCGCACAGTTCGGAGGTCAGACACCTCTGAACCTCGCTGCCTCCCTCAAGGCAAACGGCGTCAACATCCTCGGCACAACACCTGAGACTATTGACCTTGCTGAGGACAGAGATCACTTCAGGGCAATGATGAACCGTCTCGGCATCCCGATGCCGGAGGCAGGCATGGCAGTCAACGCAGATGAAGCCATCGCAATTGCAAACAAGATCGGATATCCCGTTATGGTACGTCCTTCCTTCGTCCTCGGCGGAAGAGGAATGGAAGTCGTACACGATGACGAGATGATGAGAATCTACATGAATGCGGCTGTTGGTGTTACACCTGACAGACCGATCCTCATCGACCGTTTCCTGCACCACGCGACAGAGTGCGAGGCAGATGCCATCTCAGACGGCACCAACTGCTACGTTCCCGCTGTTATGGAGCATATCGAGCTTGCCGGCATCCACTCAGGTGACTCCGCATGCATCCTGCCTTCTCTGAACCTTACTGATGAGCAGGTCGCTACGATCAAGGAGTACACAAGAAAGATCGCCGTCGAGATGAACGTTGTCGGTCTCATGAACATGCAGTATGCGATCGAGGACGGCAAGGTATATGTTATCGAGGCTAACCCGAGAGCATCCCGTACGGTACCGCTCGTATCCAAGGTTACGGGCACCAACATGGTAAGGGTTGCAACAGACATCATGACCATGGGTCTTACAGGCCGTCCGTCTCCCGTTACCGAGCTTCACGACAAGAACATCCCGCACTACGGTGTCAAAGAAGCAGTCTTCCCGTTCAACATGTTCCAGGAAGTCGACCCTGTCCTGGGACCCGAAATGCGTTCCACTGGTGAGGTGTTGGGTCTCGCAAGCCATTTCGGCGAGGCATATTTTAAGGCACAGGAAGCAACGAAAACCGTTCTGCCGCTCGAGGGTACGGTACTCCTTTCCGTATCAGACCTCGATAAGATCGACCTCATCGAAGTTGCCAAGGCATTCAGTGATCTGGGATTCAAGCTCCTTGCGACAGGCGGAACATATCAGATGATATCTGATGCCGGCATCAAGGCTGAGAAGGTCAAGAAGCTTTACGAGGGAAGACCTAATATCGGCGACATGATCACCAACGGGGATATCGATCTTGTCATCAACACCCCTGCGGGCAAGACATCAGCTCACGATGACTCCTACATCCGCAAGGATGCCATCAAGCAGCATGTTCCGTATATCACGACAATGGCAGCGGCAAAGGCTTCGGCTGAGGGCATCAAGGCTGCCAAGGAGCGCGTCTTTGAGGTAAAGGCACTGCAGGATTTCCACGCAGAGATCAAGTGATGCGGTAATGATATCAAAAACAGCAATATTTGAATAGTGTTCGCGCCGGGAAACAGCATTTCCCGGCGCGATCTTTTTTCTCGGACTGAGCAATTGCAAGGCTTACGGCAACCGCTTGCACACCATATAACAGGCGGTTTTGCAAATTAGCAATATTCGTTGATTTTTTCCGTATCGCACAAATGACAGGCAGTATTCTCTTCATTTTAGAAGATACAATTTTGCTTAAATACCTTTTATTATTAGAGGTAGCGATTTTATCATCGGAGGTTTTCATGCTTTACATTGGTATTGATTTAGGCACTTCTGCCGTAAAGATCCTTCTCATGAAGGACGGCGGCAAAGTGATCAAGACTGTATCTGAGAGTTACCCGGTCAATTTCCCGCAGACGGGCTGGTCAGAACAGAATCCGCTTGACTGGTACAACGGAACAGTCAAGGGCATTAAGAGGATCCTTGAAGGATTCGACGGCAGTGAAGTCGGAGGCATCAGCTTCGGCGGACAGATGCACGGTCTCACACTTCTGGATGCAAACGGCGATGTCATCAGGCCGGCTATTCTCTGGAATGACGGAAGATCACAGGAAGAATCCGATTACCTGAACAATGAGATCGGCAGGGATTTCCTCTCCAAGCATACAGGCAACATCTCATTTGCAGGTTTTACGGCTCCCAAGGTCCTTTGGGTCAAGAAGAATGAACCGGAGAATTTCGCTAAGATCAACAAGATACTCCTGCCCAAGGATTACCTTGCTTACCGTCTGAGCGGCGTATTTGCCACAGACGTATCAGATGCTTCCGGCACGCTTTATTTCGATTGCGAGAACAGGAAGTGGTCTGATGAGATGATCGAGATCCTCAGCATGAAGAAGGAATGGCTGCCTGAGGTTTTCGAGAGCTACGAGAAGATCGGAACGATACTTCCCGAAGTTGCAGACGAGCTCGGCATCAACAAAGACTGCATCATCGCAGCCGGTGCCGGTGACAATGCTGCAGCGGCCGTAGGTATGGGTATTATAGGCAACGGCGGATGCAACATCTCGCTGGGTACGAGCGGTACAATCTTTATTTCATCAGACAAGTTCAAGAATGATGATCAGAACTCGCTTCACGCATTTGACCATGCTGACGGCGGTTACCACCTTATGGGATGCATGCTGAGCGCAGCTTCCTGCAACAAGTGGTGGATGTCCGACATCCTTGATACGGAAGATTTCGACAAGGAGCAGAGAGGAATTGAGACTCTGGGCGAGAACACGATCTTCTTCCTGCCTTACCTCATGGGCGAGAGATCGCCTCTCAACAACCCGAACTGCCGTGCAATGTTCGTCGGCATGTCGATGGATACCACACGTCTTGATATGACGCAGGCAGTCCTCGAGGGTGTTGCTTTTGCTCTGCGTGATTCGTTCGAGTGCGCTAAGAAGATGGGTCTTGAGATCACAAGCTCATCTATCTGCGGCGGCGGTGCGAAGTCCAAGCTTTGGCGTCAGATCGTTGCAAACGTATTGGGCATCGAGCTCACACAGACCGTCAACGATGAAGGTCCCGCGATGGGCGCGGCTATCCTTGCTGCAGTTGCTTGCGGTGAGTACAAGAGCGTTGAAGAGGCGTGCAACTCCATTGTTATCAAGCATGTATCTGAAGTTCCGGATCCGGAGATCACTGCACGCTATGAAGAGAAGTATAAGGAATTCTCAAAGATCTATCCCGCTTTTAAGGAGGCCGGCTTATGGTAATTTATGAACAGTATTCAGACCGTTTCCGCAAGTATGGACGTGTGATCAAGAATATTGATGTTGCGCCCATCATCGATGCGCTGAACAATATCCCGATCCCTAAAGAGGGCGTTGAGTACAAGCCCTCGGTAGAGTCTCTTGAGAAGGCTTCCGCAAGCGTTGATCTGACCAGGATCTTCGGCGGCGAGCTCGCACTCGAGACAGGCTACTGCGCAGGTCACAACCAGTACCTCAATGCTGTTGAGTATCACAGATCTTCCGAGATCAACATCGCAGCAACAGAGTGCATCCTGCTCCTCGGTTCAAGAGAGGATATCACGGATGATTTCGAGTATGACACATCAAAGATCGAGGCTTTCCGCATCCGCAAGGGAACAGCGGTAGAGCTCTTTGCCACAACACTTCATTACGCTCCGTGCGGAATCGAAGGAAGCGGATTCATGGTAGGCGTAGTACTTCCCGCAGGAACAAACTATGATCTCGAAGAGGAGCACATCGACTGCCTGGCAGATTCCGATGACGAAGACAAGCTCCTTACCGCTAAGAATAAGTGGCTTATCTGCCATCCGGCAGCGAAGGGTGAAGAGGGACACTTCCCCGGATTAGTAGGTGCTAATATCAAAGTAGATATTAAGAAAAATCAACTGGAGGAAACTTAAACATGTCAAAGAAATTATTTAACGCTCCCGACGTTAAGCTCGCTATCGTAGCAGTCTCCCGTGACTGCTTCCCTGAGGATCTTTCCGTCAACAGAAGAAAGGCGCTCGTTGAGGCTTTCACAAAGAAGTACGGCGCAGACGACATCTATGAGTGCCCCATCTGCATCGTAGAGTCTGAGATCCATATGCAGCAGGCTCTTGCAGACATCAAGGCTGCAGGCTGTAATGCTCTCTGCGTATACCTCGGCAACTTCGGACCTGAGATCTCCGAGACAATGCTCGCTCAGCAGTGGGACGGTCCCGTTATGTTCTGCGCAGCTGCAGAAGAGACACAGAATGACCTCGTTGGCGGCAGAGGCGACGCTTACTGCGGTATGCTCAACGCTTCCTACAACCTCAAGATCCGTGGCGTAAAGGCTTACATCCCTGAGTATCCTGTCGGAAACGCTGAAGAGTGCGCTGACATGATCAAGGATTTCATCCCCGTAGCAAGAGCTCTCTATGCTATGAAGAACCTTAAGATCATTTCCTTCGGACCCCGTCCGCAGAACTTCTTCGCATGCAACGCTCCCATCGAGCCCCTTTACAGAATGGGCGTAGAGATCGAAGAGAACTCCGAGCTCGACCTGTTCGAGGCATTCAAGAACCACGAGGGTGACGAGAGAATCCCTGCAAAGGTTAAGGAGATGGAAGAAGAACTCGGCGCAGGCAACAAGAAGCCTGAGATCCTTGACAAGCTCGCTCAGTATGAGCTCACACTCCTTGACTGGGTTGAAGCACACAAGGGTTCAAAGAAGTTCGTTGCTATCGCAGGTAAGTGCTGGCCCGCATTCCAGACACAGTTCAAGTTCGTTCCCTGCTATGTAAACAGCCGTCTCACAGGTATGGGCATCCCGGTATCCTGCGAAGTTGATATCTACGGCTGCCTCTCCGAGTACCTCGGCTATGTAATCTCTGAAGATATCGTTACTCTCCTTGACATCAACAACTCCGTACCTCACGACATGTACGACGAGTCCATCGCAGGCAAGTTCGATTACAAGTTCACAGATACATTCATGGGCTTCCACTGCGGCAACACATGCTCCAAGAAGCTTGCTGCATGCGAGATGAAGAACCAGATGATCATGGCTAGAGCTCTCCCTGTCGAGGTTACAAACGGTACTCTCGAGGGCGACATCGCTCCGGGCGACATCACATTCTACAGACTGCAGTCCACATCCGACGGCCAGATCAGAGCTTACGTTGCAGAGGGTGAGGTTCTCCCTGTTGCTACAAGATCTTTCGGCGGCATTGGCGTATTCGCTATCAAGGAGATGGGCAGATTCTACAGATACTTCCTTATTGAGAAGAACTTCCCTCACCACGGTGCAGTTGCATTCGGTCACTATGGAAAGGCTCTCTACAACCTCTTCACATACCTCGGAATCTGCCAGTGCGACATCGGCTACAACAAGCCCGCAGGCGACAGATATCCTACAGAGAATCCTTTCAACTGATACTGAAAGAGCAATATAACAATAATGAAGCCCGGTGCATCAGCGCCGGGCTTCTATATTTAATATATATAATATTTCTATTAACCAAAAGCCTTCATATCAGTCTCTCACAATCCGCTTATGAAGACAGTGTAGGAGAATCTACGCTCTTCGCCGCCGCATGAGTCCCGTTTGGTAACCATTTTGGTGACCGGAGCTTGCATTTACGGCTCTTGAACAGAATCAGAGTTCTCGATATCCTGTTCGGACTCTTCCGAATCTTCTTCGGGCATATCCTCATCCGTAGTATCTGCATCTTCAGGAGCATCCCCATCTTCTTCGTCTTCATCGTCATGCAGCTTGGCACCGGCCTTCTCGAAGATCCTCTTTATGAAGATTGATTCAATGAAGCAGACACCGGAGAATCCGATAAAGCACATGATGCTCATTACGAGCACGGGGTATACATAGGTAACAAGTCCCAGCACGATCGTAATAAACGCGAAAAAGATGGTCGAAGGTATGTTTGCTATGGAAAGAAGCAGAGAATTCTTAATGACCTGCATGGTCTTCTCTTCGAACCAGGCGATTATCGGGAATGCATAGCACATGCACGAGAACACGGCCAGAAGAATAAAGTATAGGGGATACTGTATCCAGGTCAGGTCTGCGGGCACGAGTTCACTTGTATTAATAAGGTATATCTCCCAGCCGAAAAATACAGTGATGGCAGCAAGGATGATCCAGATGACAGTCGACTGCTTGAAGCTGTTCTTAAAGCTTTTGAAGTATTCCGAGAAGACGGCCGGGTTCTCGCCGAGCAATATCTTTATCGTGATCCTGCTCATTGCGGAAAGAGATGCGCCTATGGTAAATACGGGAATACATGTTATAACAAAGCAGAAATTGACAAACAGAAGGTTGCAGAGCGCCGTAAGAAAGCGTGTAGCTGGGTGCTGTTGACTGAAAAATGAGGACATGTAAGGCTCCTGGTTTATATGATATGTATAGAATTACAGGCATAATTATAGCAATCTGTGCAAAGTAATGACAACAGATGCTCCAAAATCGCAATATGTGTATAAAAGTAGCAAATACAGCACAAATTGTAGCAATATGAGCAAAGAATACTCGGGGGCTTTTGGTTAAAATATCAATACGTGAGAACCGAGACTCGGTTCATCATTCAAAACATGAAGGAGGAAAAATTATGAAAAAAGTTATTGCTAGCCTGCTTTCAGTAGCAATGGTTGCAGCAATGGCAGCTGGTTGTGCCCAGACTGGTGACGCTGGTTCTACTGGTGACGCTGGTACACCTGACGCAAGTGCAGCAGGTGATGCTGGTGACGCTGGTGATGCTGGTGATGCTGGTGACGCTGGTGACACTGGTGACACTGAGGAGACTTCCGAGGAGATTTCCTATGGTACAGGTTCCGAAGTAATCAACCTTTGGTCATTTACCAACGAGGTACCTAACATGATGGCTAAGTACATCGAGCTCCATCCTGAGTTCGGTGAGAAGTACACTGTTAAGGTTACAATCATCCCTACAGATGGTGGTGCATATCAGACAGCTCTCGACCAGGCTCTTACAGGCGGCGGAGAGGGTGCTCCTGATATCTACACAGCAGAGGCTGCTTTCATCATGAAGTATTCTCAG
>CADAOK010000043.1 GCA_902789515.1 Oscillospiraceae bacterium | reverse complement strand
CAGTGTTGCTGTGTACGTATTGCTTGCCGTTGTTATAGGCGTGCCTGTTCCTACTGCATAATTTACGGCTGTTCCGAACGTTACGACTATCTCAAACTCCTCGTTCGGATCAAATCCTGTTCCGCTTCCGGTCTTGCTTATCGTCAGACTGCCGTATTGCTCTGTAGCACCATTGTGTGTATACGCATTTGTAATCGTTATTTCGCCAGTCTTATTTGTGCTATCCAGAGTTAAATTGTCTGAATAACTTGTAACGAGAGTATAGTTGTTGTTTTCAGAAACATTTGCTGAAAGCTCTACAACGCTCACTTCCAAAACGCTGTTATCGAAGATTCGAATCTCTTCTGAAGCATTGCCCTTAACAGTGAATATTGCAGCTTCAGATGAATTTGTTGTAAGAGTTCCGTCAGATTTCAAATAGTAATCATTTGAATCGCTCGATTTCTTACACTTAACAGTAAACTCATAATCTGTATTATTATACGGTGCATTTGTAGTTACTTTGTTTACTGTCAGCTTATAACCATCACTGTCAGAAATATACTTATTAGAAACGTTGATTGGCGCATTATAATTCTCATTGACAGTAAAAGCACCTGTCCCGGTTGTCTCCAAGGTATATCCCGTAGGCGCATTATCTTTCTCGATCAAAGTATATGTACCAACCGGAAGATTTACACTAACCGACTGCGCATTTTCAATAGTAAAGTAATATTCATCCGACTGGAATTTATTCGTACTCGTATTAAAGTACTCGCCTTTTGAATTCTTGATCGCAAGTTCAAAAGAAGTAATTCCTGAAGGAAGATCACCGATAACACTCTTTGATATTGTTACCTCTTTATTATCTTTATATTTGTTAACCAATTCAGTTGTAGTTGTTGCACCATTATTTACTTTAGCAGAAGCACTTGAAGCAGGTGCATTATTCACATACATACTGTCGAAGTATTTCCCTGCAGGTGCTGCAGTATCAGCTCCAGTCTCAGTAATAATATAAGTACCTACAGGAATATCGGTAATCTGATATGAATCACCCGTAAATTCAGAATAATATATTGTCTTAGAATAATTATCAGGACCCGTAACAGTAAAAGAAATATTACCGAAGGAACCTGTTAACGGATTATTACTACCATCAACAAATGATTTTTTGATAGTAAGATTGCCCTTCTGCTGCGTATAAGTGTTTTTCAATTCAATTTGAGCTGATCCGGAAGCAACACTTACGGAAGAAGCAGAAATAAAATACTCGTTGCCTGGATTAAGAACAAATCCATCTACTGACAGGTCGTAGCCGCTGACTTCTGCGGAAGACTTCTTCTCGAGAACCTTATAAGAAGTATTTAGATCAAGACCGTTAAAAGTAATGGTCTCTCCGTTTTTGATCTTAAACCATACAGGTGAAGTTGAAGATCCGGTGCCATTAATATTGCTTATGAAGTTACCACCATCGGCCTGCAAAGCAATCTCGTATTCTTTAGTTGTATCGGTATAACCGGTAACAGATTTTGTTACGCTAAGCTTTCCCTTACCCTCAAGATCAATCTTCTCATACTTGTTCGTCAAAACAGCAGACGCACTGCTATTGCCGGTTAAAACAACAGAATTGGTAGCAGAATTATTAATACTGATACCAGTCTCAACAAGATTAAACCCGGCAACATCACTTTCATTTTCAATTACTGTATATTCACCCGGAATCAAGCCGTTTATTGTTATTGTTCCATCAAGTGGAACTTCGAAGTAATTAACTTCAGTGCTCAAAGTACCGTTATTGTCCTGTACATAGGCATCGCCGATCTTTACTGCAACTTTATATGTCTTGGTTGAATAATCACTGAGATAAGCCGTCTTATCGGCATCAGCCATACCATCACTGAGATTCTTATCAAGTGTCAGACTTGCATAACCGCCTGTATAGAGGTTATAGAAACCGCCAAGAGAAAACTCAGTACCGGACATTACTACGGGCGTAGGATCTTTATAGAGATCATCAATGGATCTTCCGGCTTTAAGATATCTGTATTCAGTTATCTCATAGCTTAAAACGCCATTATTGTTAGTTACTTTAACAGCTATATCTATTTCTCCGGTACTCTGCGAAATGTCTGAAGGAGCATCATGCATTGCATATTCTTTGATGACATAATAATGCCACTCCGGAGTAAGCGGATCGATATCTGCTATCTTAAAAGACAGGCTTGGGAACGTTATCTTACCAAACTCATCTGTATAAACATTATCAAAAGTCTTTTTAATTGTTGAATAATCACTTTCGGTCTCTACGAAACTGAATTCGTACTGTCCTGCACCCGCATATATATTCTTAATTTCCTGAGTCTGTTTGCCATTAAACTCAGTAGTGAAAGCCTTACGTGCAGCAAAATGGAAAGAACCATACTCAGAATTGTTTATGTCTGTACTTCTGTTGTGATAAATATAATGCCACTCACCGGCGCCTATCTTTGTTGTACCGGCCGAAGCAACCCAACCGGCGCTGGATCCTGTTACTTCTGAAACAGTATTTGAATTAGGAAGCAAGAATACACCTGCTGTCTTATCAAGATTTACACTAGATGCATTGGGCACATTCCAGATTATCTTCCGGGCAAGTTCGTTATCTACATCTTTATTATGCAGAGTGTCGTTTCCTTCAGAATCAGTAGTTGAACGGATTTCATTCGAACTTCCATTTAATATAACTGAATACTGGTTCAAAGTAACATCCTGGTCACTGAGAACATTGAAGACAACAACAGTACTGGAATCCTTCAAAATCTTAAAATTACCGGATGCTATACCTTGTTGAAGCGATGAACCAGCTTCAACATCTATATATATCGTCGAATCCTTATAATAAGAGTTGCTCAGATCTAAAGTCTGAGTGCCGGAGTTATAAATCGAAGAGACATCAATAGACGGTTTAGAAAGCAACAGATTCGACTGATCTATAAAATGATCAATCATTGAGTTAACGTTAGAATTGATATCCGGTTTACTAAGCTCGACAAAACTAATCTTTCCTTCGAAGAATCCCTTATTACCAGTAAACAAATTACCATCAATAATTTCTTTTGTAGTATAAACAACAAACATCTGATTGGGATCACTGTTGTAATTCTTACCTGTTGTCATCTTAGAACCATCGGTAACTTCACCGACAATGAAAGGAACAGGTTCAGAACCGGCAAGATCAACATCAAAATTATGGTTACCGCTGTAAACATTTACTGCAAAATTTGTTTCCATATGCCTGCCGGCAGGCTGGACAATAGTATCAGAAACTATACCGTAATCAGTTGCTCTTCCAAGGATCGTACTGTAATTCACCTGACTTGCGGAGTCGAATACTAAGAGAGGTGTATCGTCAGCCATAATGGTTTGACCAAAGAATAAGAATGGCAATGTAGAGCCAAGCACTACAAGAACAGCAATAAAGAAACTTATAACTCCGGCCTTGAAGCAACCTTTAAAAGTACGATACATAGCAATACCTCTCAAAAATATTAGGGAATTATAATTAAATTATAGCAAGATAATCCTAAAAGGCACTAAATACCGCAAAAATTAACAAATTTATATAACAGTAACAAAAACCCCGTTCATAAAGAGCGGGGTTTGATGATCAATAACTGTATAAAGATTACTCTTCAGTCTTTTCCTCGGCAGATGCTTCAGCAACAGGTGCCTCTTCAACTACGGGAGCTTCATCTGCAGGAGCAGCCTCACCGGCAACTTCTTCAGCAACGGCTTCCTCGACTCCCTCAGGATCGATGGGAGCAACAGCCTTGATGGAGATGGAGATCCTTCTCTTCTCTGTATCGATCTCAGTAACCTGTGCAGTTACTTCCTGTCCGATAGTAAGAACATCATCAGGCTTCTCAAGTCTTACGGAAGAGATCTGGGAAACGTGGCAAAGGGCATCAAGATCAGGCTCAAGCTGAACAAAAGCACCGAACTTTGTAAGACGTACAACTGTACCCTTTACATATGCGCCGATCGGGATCCTCTCCTCGATGTTGTAGTAAGGATCATCCTCAAGCTTCTTGTATCCGAGTGAGATCTTCTTTGTCTCCTTGTCGAAAGACTTAACATATACATCGATCTCGTCGCCAACCTTAAGAACATCGGAAGGCTTAGCGTTGCGGCTCCATGAGAGTTCGGAAACATGAACGAGTCCGTCTACTCCGCCGATATCAACGAAAGCACCGAAATCAACGAGGCTTCTGACAACACCGGTATAGTGCTTACCCTCTTCGATCTCTGACCAGATCTCATCGGACTTCTTCTTATTCTCATCCGCAACGAATGTACGGTGAGAACCGGAAATCCTGAGTCTGCCCTTCTCAGTATCGAACTTAGTAACGACAACAGTCATTGTCTGACCTACGAAAGGTGCAAGATCCTTGACTTCGCCGCGCTTGATCTGAGTTCTGTGGATATAGATATCAACGCCCTTGTAAGTACCGATGAGTCCGTCCTTAACTGTACGTGTAATAGCTACATCAATAGGTGTCTTATTATTAAAAGCTTCCTCGATCTCAGCTCTGCCCTTCTCGGCCTCAACATCATTCTTGGAAAGGATGATCTCCTTGCCCTGATCGGAATTCTTGATACTTCTTACCTTGACTGTTACTTCAGCATGTTCTGCAATTGCCGCATCGAGGTCAAAATCCGGATCGGACTCGAACTCCTTGCGAGAAATCTTGCCTTCGGACTTGTCATGGACGTCTACATAAACGAAATCGGCATCAGCTGAAGTGATGTTGCCTTTTACAACGGCGCCCCTCCTTACCTGCGAAAGTGCCTCAACAGCATTCGCAAAATCCAGGTCCAGCTGCTCCTGATTTGTCATCTTCTCGTCTTCGTTCATTTCTTGAACAACCTCCAATATAATAGCTTCCGGTGTCGACGCTCCTGCGATAACTCCAACTCTGTCATCCGGAAGGATACTGCCTTCGGCAATAAGCTTCCGCACTTCCGGAGCGGAATTGATCAGAAACGTTCTGACACAGCGACCTTTGCAGATTTCAAAAAGCTTATTGGTGTTCGAACTGTGAGACGAACCGATTACCAGAACGGAATCGGAAGCCTCGGACAGAGAAGCAGCTTCCTTTTGCCTACTTTCAGTCGTAATACATATTGTATCAAAAACATTATTATTTTCAATTTTATTTTCTACTTTTCCGCAAATAATTTTGAAAATATTACTTGAGAACGTTGTCTGGGACACGAGGATCGCAGTTGACAGCGGAAAAGCAAGCGTCTCAAGCTCTTCAGGTGTACTGATTACTGCTACCTGAACACCGGTCCCTTCTGCTTCGGCGCAGATACCCACAACCTCCGGGTGTCCTTTGCCGCCGGTAACGATGATATTCTTCCCGCTTTCGGCCGCCTCACGGACAATCTTATGGATCTTGTCCACAAACGGACATGTGCAGTCTTTTACTTCACAGTTCTTCTCCTGCAGGATCCGCTTTTCTTCGGGAGTTACTCCGTGAGCCCTGATTATCACGAGCGATCCTTCCGGAATATCCGAAGCATTGTCGATTATCTCAAAACCGGCATCTGTAAGGTTCTTTACGACAAGCGAATTATGGACTATCTCGCCCAGCAGGACCTTCTTCCTGGTTTCCGATTTGTCACCGGCAATGGATACCGCTGTATCAACGGCATTCTTTACTCCGAAACAGAATCCTGACGATTTGGCTACGGTTACTTTCATTTAATCCTCTTTAATGTGGCTTAAAAGGAAATCCCTTGTCCCTTCGATCGTGTAATCCTCAGTATTGATCACAACCGCTTCGGGCACCTGCGTCAGAGGAGCGAACTCCCTGTGAGTGTCCTGCTCATCCCTGTACTCGATATCCCTTAAGACCTCTTCATATGTCTGGGAGAAATCTCCTCTCTCGTTAAGTTCCTTAAGTCTTCTCTCGGCTCTTGTCTCCGCCTTTGCAGTTACATAGAACTTATATTTGGCATTGGGAAGCACGTTGGATGCGATGTCCCGGCCGTCGAGAACAAAGCTCTGGGACTTGGCTATTTCGCGCTGCATGGATACCATGCTCTGTCTTACGACGGGAAGAGCGCTTATATCTGAAGCCGCAACGGATACTTCCGGTGTTCTGATAAGACCTGTTACATCCTCCCCGTCAAGGATCATGTGTTGAACTCCGTCTTCGAACTTAACTTCCAGCTTCATCTCATCCATCATCTGAGCGACCTTCTCACTGTCCTTGGGCGAGATACCGCGCTTAATTGCAGCAAGACCGCAAGTCCTGTACATAGCACCTGTATCAAGGTACATAATGCCCAACTCTTTTGCCACACCCTTTGCAAGTGTGCTCTTGCCGCTGCCTGAAGGTCCGTCTACCGCGATCTGATAAATACCCATGTCCTGTCTCCTTATAATATTTCTTCGCCGGAATTCCTGTCTCTTCCGGTCTCATATACCTTGTACTGGTCCCAAAGAGTCTCCAGTGACTCAAACGATTTCTTTATATGTTCCTTCCTGTGCATTCCAAGCGTAACAAGAAGAGCATTAATAAGAGAGAGCGGTGCCGTAAGGGAGTCGACAAATGAAGCCATTGATGATTTCGCAAGGAGCTTTATATCCGAATTCTCGGTCATTGCCGTGCCGTCACGGTCTGTAATGGCAATTGTTGTGGCTCCGTTCTGCCTTGCGTATTTCATGCAGTTGATCGTACGTGCGGAATACCTCGGGTAGGATATGCCGATCATGACATCACCCTTGCCAATAGGAAGTATCTGCTCGAAAAGCTCATTCGTGCAGGTACTCCTTACCAGCACGACATCATCAAACAGAACAGTCAAATAGAAATGCATAAATTCAGAGAGAGGCGCTGAAGCCCTTATACCCATGATATAGATCTTTCCGGCATTCAAAATGGAATCAACAGCTCTTTTGAACTCTGCTTCATCGATGGAATTAAGAGTATCCTTGAGGTTCTGGATATCCTGGCTCATTATGCCGCTGACAGCGTCGCCGTCATCAATGAACTGCTCGGCAAAATCAAGTCTCTGCACTGAAGTAAGCTTGGACTTTAGTTCCTCCCGGAGAGCCTTCTGGAATTCGGGATACCCTTCATAACCAAGTTCAGTCGTAAATCTGACCACTGTGGATTCGGATACTCCGACAGCTTCACCGAGCTTTGCCGCAGTCATATACGCAGCCTTGTCATAACTCTCGAGTATGTAATTGGCTATAGCTTTATGTCCCTTGCTCATTGAAGGCAGGGATTTTTCGATAAGTTCAGTTATCTCCATCGCTGTTATCTTCCGTATCCTCTGCCTGATCCTCACTGCCTTCCTTTTTCTCGGTCAGCAGACTGTCGATCGTTATCTGCTTGTCTTCTCCGCCTGCAGCCTTTCTCAGAGAGTCTTCAAGATCCCTGATCGTCTTATAGCTCATAAGCTCCATAGGAGGCAGGTCTTTGACTGATTCAATTCCGAATTCAGTAAGGAACTGGCGGCTTGTCTTGAATAATGCCGGTCTTCCCGGAGCGTCAAGATTGCCGGCTTCTTCTATCCAACCGCGGTCCAGAAGTCTGGAGATAATCGAATCTGAAGATACGCCCCTTACCTGCTCTACCTGAGCTCTGGTACACGGCTGGTTATATGCGATCACGGCAAGAGTCTCATAAGATGCCTGCGAAAGCGGTGCCTGTGTCTTCGGTCCCAGCAGTCTCTCCAGGACCTTTTTCTCTGATGGTTTTGTCATCATGACATAAGAATCCTCAGCTTTTACGATAGTTATACCGCTCCACGGATTCTGCTCGTAGCGCTTCATCAGGTCGTCGAGAGTCTTGACAACATCAGCCTTGGAACAATCAAGTACATCCGCTATCTTATCGGCATGAACAGGATCTCCGGAAACAAAAAGGATCGCTTCAATAGCGCCGGGGAGTTCCTGCAAAGTTATCTTAAAATCATCAGCCATATCAATCCTTCTTCTCCTCTATAAGGATATCATCGAAATTGTTTTTCTGTGTCGCAATGACCTTGTTATCCCTGACAAGTTCAAGAACTGCAAGAAAGCTGACGATCCTGTCTATCTTCTCTGTCTTCTTACCCTTGAACAGATCAGAGAACATGATCCTTCCTTTTTTGGCGATCGTAGACCAAAGAGACTTGATCCTGTCCTTAATGGAAAGCTTGTCGCGTCTTAATATATGAGTGATCTTATTTGAGATATCGGCAAATCTTACATCGTTGCGTGCACAGACTGCATCAACGGCCTGCTGATACTCTTCTGCAGAGAAAGTCTGAACAGGAAGGTCAATATCAATGCCCAGATCCTTTGCGGTCATGGCTGTACGGCATCGCATGCCGTCGTACTTCTCACGCCTTTCCTTCAATTCGCCGGCGAAAACGCGGCATCTCTTATATCTCATAAGGGAGATGACAAGTTCTTCTCTCGGGTCTTCGCCTTCACTTCCTTCTGCTGACAGCTTCGATCCGGGAAGCATCATCTTGGATTTGATATGGACCAGTGTCGCTCCCATAACCAGAAAGTCAGAAGCTATCTCCATATCGAGAGTCTTCATCCCTTCAAGATAGTCCATGTACTGCTCGGTAATCACAGCGATCGGGATATCATAGATATCTATGTCATTCTTCTCGATGAGATGGAAGAGCAGATCCAGAGGACCTTCAAAGTGCCTGAATCTGACAGCGGGTCTGGAAGTCTCGTTCATCATATCAGCCAAGCAGTCCGATCAGTCCGCAGACGATATTTATGACAACTTCAGCAGGTAACGAGATGATACTCACTATTGTAGAGAGAACATCGATACCGCCAAAAGACCCGAGAATGATAAGACCCATAAGCACCATGGGCGCAAAGCGCTCAAACTTCTGAAACCCTTCTGAATATCTGACTTTGTAAGGCAGAAGTTCCATAAGGACATGGGAACCGTCGAGCGGCGGCAGCGGGATCAGGTTGAATGCCATGAGCATGATCGAGAATTTGTATGTGTAATAGAAAATATAAACGATAACCACAGCGGGCATGGGGGCACCGACACCGGAGAGGCCCGCAGATGCATAGAAAAGAGCATCGATAACAGGAACAGTAGTGCCATATCCCGTAAAGAGCATGACCAGAGATACGATCAGCATCGAGACAAATGCAAGCAGGAAGTTGCCGGTAACACCGGCAAGATGGACCATTATGTTCATTAGTCTCTTGCTCTTAAGCTTATAGAGGTTATTCGGATTGTACATTACGGGTTTGCCCCAACCGAAACCTACGAGAAGAATGAGTATGGTTCCCATTGGATCGAGATGTGCGATCGGATTAAGGGTCACTCTTCCCTGCAGCCTCGGGATATCATCACCAAGAAGCGTTGCAACCAATGCATGCATAAACTCATGTACTGAGAAAGACAGTGCCAGAGCAAAGAACATAAGCAGAGCAGAAAAGATCATCTGCTGAGGTGTCATGTTAGCGCTGTTTCTTAAGAGTTGAATTAGCATGTATCAGGCCTTTTCCACTGAAAGTGTGATCTTCTCACCGTTTACAGTCCATTCCTTCGTATTGGCACCAAGTCCGGCCTTAACTTCAGTCGCAAGGACTTCGGATGCAAGGAATTCGCTGTTCTTGGAGATGATCTGTGCAAGCTTGTCGTTGCCGTCATAACCGAGAATGATCCTGTCGGTAACTTCAAGACCTGTCTCCTTACGCTGTGTCTGGATCTTGGAGATAAGCTCTCTTACAAAACCCGCCTCGATGAGTTCATCAGTAAGAACTGTCGAGATGGATACGGTAAGTCCCTTATCTGTCTGAGTCGAGAAACCTTCAGGCTGCTTAGTCTCGATGAGGAAGTCTTCTTCTGTCATCTCGTACTCTTCGCCTTCGACAGTGATCTTAACGGAACCTGACTTGATAGCCTCATATGTCTCCTTGCCGGGAAGTGCTGCGATGACTTCCTTGGCGGCATTAAGGTTCTTGCCGAACTTTCTTCCGCAAGTCCTGAGCTGAGGCTTGAAGCTGTAGTCAACAAGGCTGGAAGCATCTGCCAAGACCTTGATGTTCCTGATGTTAAGCTCGTCGAGGATGATACCGCTGTACTCTTCGTCCAGAGTCTCTTCGGATACAACATAGATATCAGACAGAGGCTGACGGTTCTTGATGTTAGCCTGTTCACGGCAAGATCTTCCGAGGAATACGATATTCTGGACAAGTTCCATTGAAGCTTCGAGATCCTTATCGATGCGGGACTCGTCGCACTCGGGATACAGGCAGAGATGAACTGATTCGGGAGCACCGGAATCAACAGATCTGACGATGTTCTGATAGACCTCTTCAGTAATGAAAGGTACAAACGGAGCGGAAAGCTTCGTAAGCTGCTCAAGTACTGTATAGAGAGTCATATAAGCGTCGATCTTATCCTGAGTCTCATCAGCACCCCAGTATCTGTCACGGCAACGTCTTACATACCAGTTGGAAAGTTCTTCCGTGAAGTCCTGGATCTTTCTTGCGGATGATGAGATATCATAAGCATCCATTCTCTCGCGGACATCCTTGATAAGAGAATTGAGTCTGGAGAGAACCCATCTGTCCATAGCACAGAGACCTTCCTTGGAAAGCGTGTGCTTGGTCGGGTCGAAATTATCGATATCAGCATACATTACATAGAATGCATAGGTATTCCAATATGTTCCGATGAACTTCTTGATGCCGTCATTAACTGCATCAAAGGAGAATCTCGAAGGAAGCCAGGGCTGGTTAGCGGTATAGAAATACCATCTTGCAGCATCAGCACCCTGGGAATCGAGAACGTCCCAAGGATCAACGACATTGCCGAGGTGCTTACTCATCTTGATGCCGTCCTTATCCTGGACGATACCCATTACGATGCAGTTCTCGAAAGGTGCTCTTCCGAACAGAACCGTGCTGATAGCAATGAGCGAATAGAACCAGCCTCTTGTCTGGTCGATACCCTCTGAGATGAAGTTGCAGGGATAGTGAGAATCGAAGAACTCTTTGTTTTCAAAAGGATAGTGATACTGTGCGAAAGGCATCGAACCCGAGTCGAACCAGCAGTCGATAACCTCAGTTACTCTGGTCATCGGCTTGCCGCACTTAGGGCACTTGATGTGAACATTGTCAACATAAGGCTTATGGAGCTCGATGTCATCCGGACAATCATCACTCATGGACTTAAGCTCTTCGATGGAACCGATGCAGTGACGCTCGCCGCACTCGCACTCCCATACCGGAAGCGGTGTGCCCCAGTAACGCTCACGGGAGATACCCCAGTCGATTACGTTCCTGAGGAAGTCACCCATACGGCCGTCCCTGATAGTCTCAGGCATCCAGTTAACCATATTGTTGGACTTAAGGAGCTCGTCTCTCTTCTTGCTCATTGCGATGAACCATGTGCTTCTTGCGAAGTAGATAAGCGGTGTGTCGCATCTCCAGCAGAAAGGATACTCGTGCTCGAACTTGGGAGCAGAGAAGAGCAGGCTTCTTGCATCAAGATCCTTAAGGACTTCAGGATCTGCATCCTTAACGAACATGCCTGCAAAAGGAGTCTCCTCTGTGAGGTTACCCCTTGTATCAACGAACTGTACCATCGGAAGATCATTATCTCTTCCGACTCTAGCGTCATCTTCACCGAATGCAGGAGCGATATGGACGATACCTGTACCGTCTTCCATCGTTACGTACTCATCGCAGACTGTGTAGTGAGCCTTTTTCTTCTGCTTTGCAGCCTCATCAGCAGCACCCTGGTAGAGTGCAACATAAGAACGGCCGGCAAGGTCTGTACCCTTGTAAGACTCAAGGATCTCATATGCCTTCTCGCCGTCTTTAGCAAGATTGCCGAGTACGGTATCGAGCAGAGCTGTTGCCATGTAATATGTATAACCGTCAGCAGCCTTTACCTTGGAATACTCATCGTTCGGGTTAAGGCACAGAGCAACGTTGGAAGGAAGTGTCCAGGGTGTTGTCGTCCATGCGAGGAAGTAAGCATCTTCGTCAACGCACTTGAATCTTACGACAGCGGATCTCTCCTTAACCGTCTTATAACCCTGTGCTACTTCGTGTGAAGAAAGAGCAGTACCGCATCTCGGGCAGTAAGGAACGATCTTGTGGCCCTTGTAGATAAGGTCCTGATCCCACATCTGCTTGAGTGCCCACCACTCGGACTCGATGTAGTTGTTGTCATATGTAACGTAAGGATGCTCCATGTCAGCCCAGAAGCCGACGCGGTC
>CADAOK010000042.1 GCA_902789515.1 Oscillospiraceae bacterium | reverse complement strand
CCGCCGGAACGCTTAAGCTTGGAACCCGCGGGGGCTCACTCAGACTTGAAGCCATAACGATCAATCTTGAGAATACTACCGGTATTGACGGCAACCTTGAATACAGGACTCATGTCGAGAATATCGGATGGCAGGATTATGTGACTGCCGGCAATATGGCGGGCACCGAAGGCCAGGGACTCCGTATCGAGGGCATCGAGATGCGCCTCACAGGTGATCTTGCCGAGGTGTATTCTGTCGAGTATAAGGCTCACATCCAGGATTACGGTGACTCACAGGGATTTGTTGCTGACGGTCTTACCGCAGGCAGCGTAGGTCAGTCCAGAAGGATCGAGGAACTTACGGTAAAGATCGTTCTCAAGGGTGAAGGCTCAGCCATGCATGTCCATTACCATACACATGTCCAGGATGTCGGTTGGGAGACTGATTGGAAGAGTGACGGCGCAGCTTCGGGTACGACGGGACAAGGCAAGAGAGTCGAAGCAATTGAGATATTCCTGTCCGGAAACCAGTATGAGGGTTCGATCTCATATCATTCCCATGTCCAGAATGTCGGATGGGAAGGCAGCTGGGCCTGTGACGGTGAGATGAGCGGTTCTGCTGGCAAAGGCCAGAGGCTTGAAGCGATAGAGATCGTGCTCGAAGGTGATATATCCAACTATTACGATATCTATTACAGAGTCCATGCGCAGGATATCGGCTGGCTTGACTGGGCGAAGAACGGCGAGATGGCAGGCACTTCCAGGATGTCCAAAAGGCTCGAATCGATCCAGATCGTACTCGTTCCCAAGGATGATCCTGCTCCCGGAAATCTTTACGGTATCTCGAGTGTTACCGATGTGGCAAGTGAGATCTATGACGGTCCGGATGTATTGCCCGAACCCGCTCAGCCTTCTCCGTTTGCCGATGTGGATGCTTTCGCACAGGATTTCGCGAGCGATACGAACTATCTGATCCTTGTGGACAGGGGAAGATGCATGGTCTACATCTACCAGGGAAGCCAGGGCAACTGGAGCAGCGTGAAGTATTTCCAGTGCTGTGTAGGCAAGCCTTCGACTCCGACGATCACGGGCTCTTATACGATCGGTGCCAAGGGCCTGTACTTCAATACGGGAGCAGGCGGAAGGTGCTGGTATTTCTCGATCATACACGGCAACTATTATTTTCATTCAGTCATCTACGACAGGAATCCCCAGCCTGTCAACATAACTGACGGCACGATGGGTGCGCAGGTATCCCACGGATGCATCAGACTGAACATCGATGATGCGAAGTGGATCTATGACAATATTCCGTCGGGAACAAAGGTATATATATATAATTAATCGGATAATCTATCAGTGTATCTCCAGCAGGTAGATCTCGATCGAACCTACTTTGACCTTGTTGTCGTTCTCGATGACATAGGTCGATGCTCTGTCAGCCTCGATTATTGTTGATACCTTCTTCTGAGTCTCCGAATCATAGTAGATGATCTCGTATTCTGCCGGATAGGAAGATACGAATATGATGTCACTTGTCGTGACCCATTGTTTCTCCGGCATGTACATATTGTCGATTATCGTATAGTAGCCGGCATCGGCAGGTTCGTTGTATCTGAATGTGGCATAGACGTTGTCGATCGAGAATGAATCCTTAAGGACTGCGCCGTCATTGATCAGGGTAATATCCTTGCCGAGTTCGTTATCGACATAGTTGTCGTTTGTACCGATGATGCCGTGGATGCCCCAGTATTCGGGAACATATATTACCTCGGCCTGACTGTCTTTAACATATTCGCTGTTGAAGCATGAGAAGAAAGCCTGAGCCCGGTAAGATAACTGCTCGCCTGTCGCAGCGGGAATATCGCGGTAGAAGTGATTGATGTGAGAAGTAGCTGCTGCCGCTGATCCAAGCAGTACTGCCGCTATGATATAAGCGGGGACATAGAGCCATGCTTTCATTTTTGAGAAGAAATTAACCATCAGACAACCTGCGCAGGTAAATGCGAGTGTCCATCCGTAGTAGCATATAGAGGAAGGCACATAACCCTTAGCGTCCAGATCGAGCACCCAATGCTGGTAATTTTCTGTGAGTGCGTGAGGGAACGCATATGTGCAGGCGACGATCAGACCGATGATGCCGAGGATGACAAGCGTCTTGTTTGTCTTCCTGCGGCTGTTTTTGTCTTCATTTCTGTAGTCAGCGAGGACGCAGAGATAGAGCATGACAGTGGCAAAGATCATTGTTATGGCAAAGACGATAGTAAATGTTCCGGTGAAGAGTGCCCTTCCGGGGACGCCCGCATTCTCCCAGTGCGTAAGAGGCAGCAGGCAGATCGTGAATGTCTTCCAGGTCGTGAACGCAGCTCCGATGCTTCCTACGCTGTAGGGCTGGGTAACGAGAACGTCGCTTACGGGGAATAACTTGAGATAGACCATGATGGCGATATAGATGACACCTACGATACCGTGGGGGAGCAGGTGAAGCACGAACCTCAGCAGGCTCTTCTTTCCGTATTCAGATCTGTGCTTGAAAGTGTGGATGGCAGAGAGCAGGATATAGACAAAGGCCGCCGTAATGAACGGCTCATAGGTCTCCATTGACTCATAGAAGCACAGAAGGCTTACGATGAGGCGGATGGTGTTGGTCTTCTTGGATAAACCCAGTTCTTCAAGCCATCTCTGGTAGAGATAGAGTCCGAAGATCATGAGTGCCAGACCATATGTGAAGTCGAGGGGATAACAGACCATGAGGCTGTGGTTGAAGTCTATCTGGATATAAGCCGCATAGAAGCAGACAAAGAAGAATCCGTAGTAAGGCTTTGTCCTCTTGGCGATTATCCATGCGATAAGTCCGACGTCGAACCAGATCGGGACCTGCTGAACGAGCCAGATGACAAGGTAATTGCCGGTGCTGTCCAGGAGCTGTCTTAAAGCTACTACGAACGGGAATATGAATCCCGCCCTTCCTCTTGCAAGGCAGAATTCCATGGCGTGATCATAGTAATACTTGAAGTCATATAGCCTTGCATCGGTAAAATCGAGAATGGAGTCATGGCATGCCAATACCGTGTTCCTCAGGAAATAGCAGACCATGGCTGCCATGGCTGCTGCCGAGAATGCGAGAAGCAGATTAGCTATCTTGCCGTAGTTCTTCTTTAATATGTCCATATTATTCCCCTGCGCTTATGTTTATCGAAGAAGCGGAGACCGTATTACTGTTCTCTATTACGAAAGACTTCATACGTCCGCCTTCGAGTTCTGTCGTGACCGTCATACCGGCAGTCTCGTCATAATAAGTGATTATAACGGGTTCAGGTCTTGCGGTTACGATGATGATATCTGATGTGGTTACCCACTTATCTTCGGTCTCCCAGGGATTATCCAATACTACATAATAGCCGGCGACAAGTACTCCGTTGTACCTGAATTCGGACACTATAGGGTAATTAATTGAATTAGCCTCGAATGCTTCAATATTATTCTCCAGGGTAAGTGGTTTGCCGAGCTCATAGTTGGCATAGTCATTATCGATGTTAAGGAAGCCGTGCACTCCGCTGTAATCGGGAACGTAGATGTAATCCGCGTTCATAGCCGCTATATCGTCGCTCGTAACGAAGGCATAGAATGCCTGACCTCTCTTGGATATGCAGTTGTGAGTGGCAGCCTCGGCATTGATGTACAGTTCGTTAATGCTTGCCGTGAACGCTGTTCCGCAGGCAAGGCCGAGAACGGCAATGACATAGGCAGGTATGCGGATGTAAGATTTGTATCTTGTAATGAAGTTCGCGATAAGGCAGCCTGCGCATACGAGGAAGAGAGCCCAGCCGAAGTAGCCGATGACGCCGGTAATGTAGCCTTTTGTGCCGACACCGTTTACCCATTGCTGGTATTTGTTGTCAATGCCCAGAGGTATGTTGAATGACATCGCGTGCGCAAGACCGGTAATCCCCAATACGCCGAGTCTGAAGTTAATGCTGATCTTCTCTTCTTTCGTGCGGTCCGGATAAGATTTGAGTATGCACATGAAGAGCATGGCAGCAGCGACCGCTATAGCGAGTACGCACAGCCCCGTAAACGGATCCGTGAAAATGGAAGCGAGAGAATCAAGCCTGCTGATCTCCGGACGGTGCCTTAGCGGGAACAACGATACAGAGAATGTCAGCCAGGTCGGAAGGAAGAACCCAAGCTTTCCGGGGTCGCCGGAAGACAGGGTTCCGTCAACGACGGGGTGAGTCCTGATATAGAACAGGATACCGACAAATATCATGCCTGTAACAGCATGAGGTACGAGCTGCAGGATGAATCTGCCAAACCATTTCCTGCCGAGTTCCTTGCGGTCCTTGACGACATAAGCAAGCGATATGACTGCATAGCAGAAGCATGCCATAAGGAATGCTTCGTAAACCTGCATGGATTCGTAATAGCACAGACAGCTGATGCCGAGCCTGATCCAGTTGGTTTTTTTCTTGTCCTTGAGGTGAGCAAGCCAGCCGTCATAAAGATAAAGTCCGAGGATCTGCAGGGTCAGTCCGTACATGAAGTCGAGCGGATAGCAGGTCATGAGGTTGTGGTCTATGTCTATCTGAATGAAAGCGGCAAAGAAAGCGGCAAAGAAGATACCGTAATGAGGTCTTGTCTTCCGTGCGACGATGTAAGATACAAAGAACACATTGAACCATATTGGAACCTGCTGGAGGAGCCATACTGCAGTGTAATTGCCGTACTTATGGACAAAAAATCTGAATGTTACCACGAGAGGGAAGAGATACCCGGTCCGTCCTCTCTGAAGACAAAAATTCCTTGAATGCGTATATGCAATGTCGAGATCCCACTGTTTGGCATAAGTGAATTCGGCCAGAGAGTCGTGGCAGCCCAGGACGATGTTTCTCAGGAACCAGCAAATAAGGACGACGAGTGAGATGCTCGCCAGTGTAAGAAGTCCGAGACAGATCCGGTATGAATTGCTGTTAAGCCGGCTTGGTCTTTGCATTTGACTTGAATCTCCCGATCACTTCCGGTATGCCCAAAGCGATGTAGTACAGGATTATTGCAAGATACAGCAGTCCGTCCACAAGAATGGCCGTGTTCATCTCGTTATAGAAGCCGTAGTAGTCGACATCCGGCAGATATGTATACGCAAAGGGCACAAGAAGTATTGCCGTGAATACGAGATAGGGGATATCGCGCTTCTTGAATTCATTGTCGCCCATTACCATTATTAGGATCGGGGCGAAGAGATAGCATGAGTTATAGAGTGCGGAGTTGGGCGAGAGGAAGACCATCAGTGCCGTTACGACGAGCACCTGCTTCCATGTCTTCTTCTCGAAAATGAACAGCGCCGCCACGAGGAGCGTGAGCACTACGCCCGAGACGAACCAGCTTATCTTGACCACGGCATTGCTCGGGTCTATTCCGTTCATACGGTACAGGTAGCAGACAAGACCGGTGATGCCGACATTATAGTAAGGTCTGTAGCCGGAATCGCCGCCGCCGAAATCCAGGACCATATGGTAGAAATGCCTGCAGTTGTCGATGAATGTGCCCTGGAAGAAGAACATCGGGACTATGGTCGTCACAAGCCCGGTGATGACTGCTGCGATGAGCTTTTTGAACTTTCTTCCCATGACATAGATCATGAGCATATATACCGGGTAGATCTTTGTCGCTGCGGCAAGACCGAGGAAGACGGCACCCAATATCGAGTCCGGCTTCTCTTCTTCGAGGATTGCCCACATAACAAGGAATATTGTTGTAAACAGGAGGTAATTGCCCCTGTCGATGGCATAGAGAAGAGGGGTGCTGACAGCCAGGAGCGAGAAGACCAGCATGCCGCCCATGAAGTCGTGATGATCCTTCTTGCGGCTCTTGATGGCGATGCCGATGATGATAGCTGCCAGGAACAGCACATAGAATATGATAACGAATGCCAGGACCGTCTGTTTCAGAGCAGGGTCGGTCTCGGCCAGCATGGCGCCCAGGGAATCAAACTTGCTGTAATCGAATGCATAAGCAAACGGCAGGGCAAGGATGAGCGCCAGCGGCGGGTAGTTCGTTGACCATGAGATATAGGGATTAAGACCGGTTATGGCCTTGTTGATCTCATAGAAATCCAGATACCTGACCTGAGGCGAGAACAGCGGGTTCGCGATGGGCCAGGGCTCTCCCAGAAGATATGAGTGATAGAAGCGGAATAACAGGAATATCAGATTGAAGGCGATAAATACTGCGGCAAAGATCTCAAGGCGGGTCCTCGAGCTTACGCCTGCGAGCTTGGGTTTGTCCATCTGATATCCTCCAATGTTATTAAGGAAATTTTCTTAAAGAAGTATAGCATAAAAGTATTGTGTATTATAATAAGAAAATCGGGGCTCCGGGCCTCCTTAATCTGTGATTTGTATTGTTTGAAAATATGGGGCGGTAATGTAGACTACGGATTATGGCTAGGAAAGTACATTCAGCGGCAAAACACATAGACTTTGTGTTGTTCGATATACTGGCGCTCGTCATATCGTTCATGGCCGCTTATTTTATAAGGATCGACAGAGCAGACGATGCCAAGTATTTTGAGATGTACCGCGACATGGGCATTCTCATCCTTGTCATCTATCTGGTCATAGTCGCATTCAGCAGCACCCACAGCAATATCCTGAAGAGGACAGCGCTCAGGGAGGCATGGGAAGTAGTCATACTTAACGCTGAGATCATCTCCGTAGTATTTGCCGTCCTGTTCGCGAGCAAGTCGACTGTCGTCTATTCCCGTATCCTTTTTGCCGTATTCATTGCCATGGACTGCGGTCTCATGTTCATGTTCCGCACCTTGAGAAAGTTCTTTATCCTTTCCCAGTACAGGAGCGGCAAGAACACATCCAAAGTCCTGGTCGTAACTTATGAGAAGAACGCCGAACAGATAATCGAGGCTCTTAAGAGCCAGAATACCGGTTATTACGAGTTCAAAGGCATCATCATTGAAGGCGAGAGTACCGTGAACGAGATCAGCAGGATCCCCGTCCTGAAGATGGAGGGAATCCTCGACTATATCAAAGAGAATGCGATCAACGAGGTGTTCATCTTCCTTAAGCACGGTGAATCGGGCAAGCTGATGAGCAAGTTCATGATCATGGGCCTGACGGTTCATGTAGGTTTGGATCTCGAGCTCAGGAATCTCTCCAATGTCACGATCGACCAGATGGCAAATTACACCATCGTAACTTCGACGATCTCGCGCGCCACGGTCGGAGAGCTCTTTATCAAGCGTGCCTTCGACATCTTTGTGGGTTTTATCGGTCTTATCGTTACGGCGATCACATTTGTTTTCGTAGCCCCCGTGATCAAGATACAGTCCCCCGGGCCGGTTTTTTTCGTGCAGAAGAGAGTCGGTAAGAACGGCCGCGTCTTCAACATGATCAAGTTCCGCTCGATGTATGTCGATGCGGATTACCAGAAGGCTGCTCTGATGGACCGTAACGAGATGAGCGGACCGATGTTCAAGGTCGACGACGACCCGAGGTGTTTCCCGTTCGGAAGATTCATGCGTCTGGCATCGATCGACGAGCTGCCGCAGTTCTTCAATATCCTTATGGGGGATATGTCGCTTGTGGGAACGCGTCCTCCGACGCTTGATGAATTCGAGCTTTATAAGACCCATCATATGAGCCGTCTTGCCATGAAGCCCGGTCTTACCGGCATGTGGCAGATCTCGGGAAGGTCCAAGATCACTGACTTTGAGGAAGTGGTCAAGCTCGATAATGATTATATCCGTAATTTCTCACTGCCGCTGGACATTAAGATCATCGCAAAGACATTCTTTGCAGTCCTGGGCCGTAAGGGTTCGAAGTAAGTTTTCCGGATTATCTCCATTTCTTCCACTGCTCGGCGGACACGAGTTTGAACTCGAAGTTCCTCCGGTCCTGTGTGAGCAGGTTCTGCAGGATAAGTCCTGCAATGAAGAGCAGGATCGCCGCCAGCATCACAAATCCGCAGACGATAAGAGTCGGGAACTTTGGAACGAGACCTGTCTGCCAATATTCAACGAAGACCGGGACCATGAAGGCGGTCGACAGGAGCGCCAGAACGGCTGCGATCATCCCGAAGAACCTTCTCGGCTTATAGTCACGGAAGAGCCTGACGATAGTCGCGAGGACCTTGATGCCGTCGGAGTAGGTGTTGAGCTTTGACTCGCTGCCCTCGGGCCTGTCCTTGTATTCGATAACGAAGTTCTTTACTTCCATCCTGCGGTGCAGCGCATGTATCGTCATCTCGGTCTCGATCTCGAAACCTTTTGACAGCACGGGGAACGTCTTGACGAAATTGAACGAGAACGCCCTGTATCCCGTCATTATGTCCTTGATGTCCGACTTGAATATGGAGTTGATCGAAGACCTTACCAGCGAGTTGCCGGTGTTGTGGAACGGTCTCTTGTTCTCTGTAAAGTAAGTGCTCGAGAGCCTGTCACCGATGACCATATCGACGCCGTCCTCAAGGACCATGCGCACCATCTCGGGTGCGGATTCGGCAGGATAAGTGCAGTCTCCGTCGGTCATTATGTAGCACTCGGCGTCGATCTCGCGGAACATGCGGCGGATGACCGCACCCTTGCCCTGAGTGTGCTCGGCTCTTACGACCGCGCCCGCAGCCTCGGCTTCCGCTCTTGTATTGTCCGTGGAATTATTGTCATAGACATAGATTACCGTATCTTCGGGGAGCGCTTCCCTGAAGTCGGTAACGACTTTCCTGATTGTCTGTCCCTCGTTATAGCAGGGAATCAAAACAGCGATCTTATCCATGTGAGTAGGATAACACAAAAAACCACGTTTGGGTTTTTGTGCTATGATGTATGTCGATGGAGAAGTCTTCAAAAAACAATGCGAAAACGATCATCGCCGAGGTGTTATTTGGCCTGGCGATGATTGTATTATCATTGCTTGCTCTTACTTTCTTCTGGGTCATAGACACCTGGAAATCAATATCATTTGGCGAGATCGTCCTTCAGCTTTCTTCTCCGATCAAGGGAACAAACTCTGACATCATCAACATGTTCTACCTGCGGTGCCTGCTGCCGGCTGTCCTTATCGCCGCAGCACTTACTGTTGCGGGGATCATCCTGAAGAAACGCGGGATCAAGGTTATGATCCTTCATCTGACATCTGTCATTCTTGCCGTTGTTATCCTTGTGATCTCCATTGTTATGTTTGACAGGCAGTTCGGAGCTATCGATTACTGCATGAATATCAATACTGTCTCCGATTATATTGAGAAGAATTATGTCGATCCCTCATTAGTTGAGTTTGCTTTTCCCGAGACCAAGCGCAACCTTATCTACATATATCTTGAATCAATGGAGATAACCTATGCGGACGAGGCAAACGGCGGATACTTTGACTGCAACTGCATTCCGGAACTGACCGGGCTTGCCGAGCAGGGCGATTGTTTTGCCGCTTCTTCCGATACATTGAACGGTGCAAAGCCGCTGTTCGGGACACAGTACACCATGGGTGGAATGCTGGCGCAGAGTGCCGGACTTCCGATGTTCGGCAACCTGGGGAACACCGCGGAATTCCAGGATGAGTTCTATCCCGGCGCCACGACTCTGGGCGATATCCTTGCTGCCAATGGATATAAGCAGGAGCTGATGGTGGGCTCAGATGCGGTTTTCGGAGGAAGAGCGCAGTACTTTAAGCAGCACGGCGGATATGAGATCTTTGACCTGTACACGGCCAGGGAACGCGGGCTTATCCCGGAAGACTACAATGTGTGGTGGGGTTTCGAGGACGAGAAGCTCTTTGAATATGCGAAGATGGAGATCCTTGATCTTGCCGCATCCGGACAGCCGTTCAATTTTACGATGCTTACCGCGGACACGCATTTTCCTGACGGATATTCATGCGGCAACTGCGGATCCGAATTCGGAACACAATACCAGAATGTCATCGCCTGTTCCAGCAAACAGACTTATGAGTTCATAGAGTGGATCAAGCAGCAGGATTTCTACGACAACACGACCATCGTTATTTGCGGGGATCATCTGACCATGGATTCCGGCTTCTGTGATTCCGTGTCATCTGATTATGACCGCCGTACATATGTAGCGGTTATTAATTCAGCGGTCGATTATACGCTTGGACTGGACCGCGATTATTCCACACTCGATCTGTTTCCGACAACACTGGCCGCTATGGGCTGCACTTTCAGCAGCGACAGGCTTGCTTTGGGAACGAATCTGTATTCCGCGACCAATACCTTGATCGAAGATAATGATATTGCTTATGTGAACAGGGAATTGGCGAAAGATTCGCCGTTCGTGCAGGAGAAGATAGCCTGCTGGGATAAATACAACATGTCGACACTCGATTATTCCGGGTATCTGAATATCGAGACCAAACAGCTGCAGGACGAAGAAAGCCTATATGTAAGTGTTACGGGCATAGAATTACTTGAAGATACGGATAAAGAGATCTATGCGACGCTCAAAGGTCCTGAAGACACAGAACTGTCAAAGCTGAAGATGGACAGGGAAGATGATCTGAGCTTCAGTGCCACATTTGATGCGGATGTGTTTGGTCCTTATCTGACAGTGATGCTGGAGATAGGCATTGTTGATGAAGAAGGAGAATACCATGCTGTACTCCAACATGTGGTCTTCTTGAATGCAAATGTTGAGTCCATACATAGTGATATCAACCAATATATCGACTGGGCATCAAGCCTTGATGATGCTGTTGTATTCATTGGCACAGCGGATGAAGCGACTACGAATCTGTCAGCAAATACGGTCGAGAAGATGCACGATGCCTGGGGCCTGACTTCCGATCTGTATTACAGAGGCAGTTTCCTCGCCGTGATCGACGACGGCAATGTGGTATTCGAACAGTCTGTACCGGATGCCGCGGTAAGCAGTTCCGGAACGCTCTCGAACGGCAGCTCATATTCAGCGGTAAGTGCCGGTTATGATTATGGATGCATGTGTTCTGTAGTGATAGATGACACCGAGTTCTCTCCCAATGCCCGCGGCATCAACTTTGTGGTCTATAACAGCAAGACCGGTGAGATAGTCGATGCATGCGCGTTTGATACTTATGACACTGACTGTCTTGTTGAGTATGCAGCATATAAAGAATCAGATGATATCGATTTTGATCTTGATTCCGATAAGAACACATTAGATGTCAGCGTTGCGGTTGATGCCGAACAGGACTTTACCAATGCGGTGCTGTTCGTATGGGACGAGGATACTGCGGATGCTCCCGTTAAGATCGATATGGAAGACGATGTTACCGGCGGAAGCAGGATATGTGAAGCAACTGTGGATATCAAGGATCTCGACCCCGATACATTATATGTCTCTGTCTACATCAAGAATGACAGTGTTATCGGAAGATACAGAGCTAAGGTCTTCTGATAATGGTTAAGCAGAAACATGAATCCCGCGGCATCCTCCGCACAGTGGCCGCGTCAGTGCTCTTCTTTGTCCTGACACTCGTCATCACATCCATGATCTGGTGCATGGGCTACTGGCACGATATCACGGTAGACGAGATCCTGTTCCACCTGAACGCGCCTATCGAGGGCACCGCTGAGAATGTCATGACCGGGTTCTACCTGAAGGCCCTGCTGCCTGCGGTGCTTATCACAGCTGTGTTCGTGGTTCTGCGGGTGGTGCTTGCCAGACGTGCGAAGGCGGGGAAGGTCTTCCGCCTGTCATCGTGGATCGCTGCTGGCCTCGCGTTCGTCATCACACTTGTCTTCTTCTGCAATCAATACGGCGTCGTGCGATATATCAAGTCGCAGCTCATGCCGTCTGATTTCATCGCGGTCAATTACGTTGACCCGAAGGATACGGCGGTAACTTTTCCCGAGACGAAACGCAATCTCATCTACATCTTCTGCGAGTCTATGGAGATAACCTACGCTGACACCGCTTCGGGCGGCGCTTTCGATACCAATGTCATCCCCGAGCTTACCGAACTTGCGATGGAGAACGAGTGCTTCGCGGGCGATTCCGGCCTGCTTGACGGCGGCTATGTCACGACAGGCACGACTTATACCATGGCGGCGATCCTCGCGCAGACAGCGGGCATTCCGATAAATTCCAACGGCAGCATCGGCAACGCCGCGTCATCCTATGCGGATTCGTTCTATCCCGGGGCTGTTGTCCTCGGCGATATTCTCGCAGACGCGGGGTACAACCAGGTGTTCATGTGCGGCTCGACCGCGTCTTTCGGCGGGAGGCAGCTCTACTTTGAGGGGCACGGCGGTTACAAGGTCTTCGACTACAAGTATGCCGAGGCGAACGACTACATCCCGAAAGGCTACAAGGTCTGGTGGGGCTACGAGGACTCGAAACTCTTCAGCTTC
>CADAOK010000041.1 GCA_902789515.1 Oscillospiraceae bacterium | reverse complement strand
ACAGGAACAGATTCAACAAGCTTCCGGCTGCTGCACCAACAGCTGCATTGCGTGCACTTCTTACTTCATCCATAATCTCAATCTGATTATTAATGATCATCAACTGCATCCTTTCCATCTTTTGTTGATGAATGTATTCATCGCACTTATCGAGAATCTTGTTCATTGTAGGTGCTCTTCGAGTCTCGATCATCTTGTATATGTAATCAGCGGCAAGAGGATATTGATAGCCGGTGGGAAACATTTCTATCAAGCTTTGGTTGGCATCATATAACTCCAGAGCCGCCTTGATCGTTGCATTTGCATTTTTCTTTAGAGTTCCTATATATATGCATCTGAGAACAATAAGAACTACAAAAACTACCCAAGGAGTTATGAAACAAACTGGAAAATACTTGACCTGATCGAGGTGATTGCCAAAGATTATAGCTCCTATAACGATCCATACTATAAAAGAAATAACAGCGCTGCAGATAATGGTCGTTTTAAAAGACAAGAGCTCCTTTTTACTCAGATATTTATCTATAACGTAATTAACACTATCATAGATCGTATCTAGAAGATCCCTTGCCTTTGCCATTTTTTCAAGATCGATATTATCGATGGAAGTATCATCCGTTCCGACTTTCGAATCATTGTTATCCGTTGTTATCACAGTTCCGTTTTTCATTTTTGATTCCTTCTTGCTGCTTTCATCTTATTCATCCTCCGTAACCTGTCTCATCGTCTTCTATCCATAAGACGGTTGGAGATCGTCCCTGGTTCTCCGGTTTGGATAAATAACAAAAATTATGCCGGCCACTTAACGGACCGGCATGGTTGTAGTTTGAACTACCAGTTATTTCGGCAAGACTCGCACCGCACTTGCTACAAAACATATGCACCCCCCTGCGTTTATGTTTTATTTGTATAGCTTGTCTCAGCAAGACTATACATATACTTGTAGGATAGCAAAAAAAAGGACCATCTCATTGGTTTGAGACAGTCCTTTTGAATCTCGAATGTAAACTATTATTTTGACTTCTTGCCGCCTGCTGCAGGTCTCTCGAAAACAAGTACCAGACGGTCTTCCTTCGAGTCGAACGAGCTCTGTGACAGTGATGCGGAAGCAGCAGAATCACCGAGTGAGGAGATGAGCTTTCCGCCGTCATCGTTAACTGCGGATACGAGCTTCCATCCGTCCTTAGCCTTCTTGTCGAGGAGGTTCTGGAGCTTATCGATATCGACTTCGGAAAGGTTGTTGTGCTCAACGACTTCTACACAGTATTCCTTCGGGCCGTTATCAGCAGCACCGACGCCTTCCTTAACCTTCTTCTCGAGAGCTGCGATAGATTCATCCATAGCAGCAAGTTTCTTCTCAAGTTCAGCCTTCTCCATCTCAATCTCCTTGATCTTGTTTTCTTTCTCTTCGATCTGCTTCATCATCGAACCCTTCTGGCTCTCGCTCAGAGCTGCTTCCTTAAGGAATACAGCCTGCTTCTCGGCATTGAGAACGATCTCCTGGGCAGCAGCCTCTGCAAGAACCGTAGCGTTCTTGGAATCTTCAATGATCCTGTTTGCTTCATCGAGCTTTTCCTTGAGACCGTCAATGTCTGTCTGGAGGCCTTCCTGCTGCTTGTAGTATTCGGTGAGCTGATTCTCGGCTTCAGTCTTCTTTTTCTCGAGTTCGTCGATCTCGCCGCGCTTCTCGGAGAGTGTCTTATCGAGCTCTTCCTGCTGTGTGGAAGCCTTTGCCTCGAAATCTTCTATCTCCTTCTTGATGGCGTCGCGCTTGGAAAGAGCTTCTTCGGCCTCGGCCATAACGCCTCTGGCCTGCTCGGTCATGCCGTCAAGTTCTTCCTGAGCCTTCTTATTACGCTCTTCGAGCTCTGCAACGATCCTGTCACGCTCGGCATTAGCCTCTGCGATAGCCTTCTCCTTCTCAGCAATAGCCGCATCTCTGTCTTTCTCTGCGGCATCCTTGATCTTCAGGGCCTCGCTTGCCTGTTCCATGGAGACCTTCTTGGACTCCTCGGCGATCCTGACCTTCTCTTTCTCGAAATCTTCGTTCAGCTTTGCAATCTGGGCATCCAGATCCTTGATCTCGGCCTCTCTTGCCTTCTTGATCTTATCGGAATTATTAAGTAGTTCCTGAACTTCCTTTGCTTCATTTACAAGCTCATCACGCTTAGCCATTGCCTCGCCGAATTCCTTCTCGACCTGGATGGCAAGCTGCTCGGTCTGCTGCTGCGTCTCCTTAAGGATGCGCTCCTGCTCCTGCTTTGCTGCAAGGATCATCTCGTCGTGTTCCTTCTGGGACTTGGCCTTCGACTCCTTCTCCATGTTGTCGCATTCGACTTTGAGCTCATCTCTGCGGTTCCTTATAGTCTCGAGGTCGCCTCTGATGCTCTCGACAGCCTGCTCAAGTGAGATCTTCTCATCGAGCTTCTTCTTCTGAATAGTGGAAAACTCTGAATCGAGCTTTGCCTTCTCGGATTCGAACTTGTCATGCAGCGTATCATAATCACGCTGGAGCTTCTCAATGGCTTCGATGATCCTCTTCTCTTCTTCGGATCTCTTGGCCTCGGCTCTGGCTATATTCTCCTGAGCCTTCTTCTCGAGTATCTGCTTGGCTTCCTCTGATGCTTCTTCAGTATTACCCTGCGAAGCCTTCTGGAAATCGAACTTACACATTGAGCAGCGGGCGACATTGTCTCCCATCATGACACCGCAAACCGGACACTTTTTCATAATTAGAAATACTCCCTAGAATTGTTCTGCTTATTATAGCAGCATAATCACCCATGTATTATACTCCACAAATCAACAAATTATTAGGTTTTTATTACTTTTTAAAATTAAAATAATTATGAACATTACCCCATAAAAGGACTCGTGCGGGCATTCTATTTTGTAACATCCGTCATTTGTGCCTTTTCACTGCTTCTTTATAATTTGAAACAATAAATGTAATAGGGGGTACTATTATGTCAAAAGCCTTTAAGAAAGCGGTTTCCGCGGCACTATTCCTTGCTCTGTGCGCAGGTCTCTGCGCCTGCAACAACGGACAATCCGGAGAGACTTCCCAGACAGTTCCCGGTCCCGATGCCAGCATAACGGATGCTTCTGAGAACGGAGATGCGGTCTACGGCGGAGATGCCGTTGTCGGCATCACTCAGGAGCCTTCTTCGTTTGATCCTCACAAGGCAGTGGCTGCCGGTGACAAGGAACTCATTTTTAACATCTACGAGGGCCTTTATAAGTTCGATTCAACCGGCACTCTTAATCCCTGTCTTGCAACTGACTGCACCATCTCAGACGATTCCACTGTCTATACATTTACCATCAGGGAAGGCGTAACTTTCCACAACGGCGACACTCTTGACGCAGACGATGTCGTTTATTCCCTGAAGCGTGCCGCAGGCCTTCTTGATTCACAGGACGGCACTGCACTCGTTGCTGAACTCGACTGCATTAAGGATGTAGAGAAGAATGACGCCGGCCAGGTCGTTGTCACTCTTGAATCAGGCAACAGTGAGCTGCTCAGCTACTTCACGACAGGCATCATCCCTGACGGTTATGAAGACTGCGATTCGCAGCCTGTAGGCACAGGCCCCTTTAAGTTCGCTTCTTACACGATCGGCGAGAACGTTATGCTCGTAAAGAACGAGGACTACTGGCAGACCGGTCTTCCCTATCTTGATTCCGTTACTTTTAAAATCTGTGCTGACATGGACTCCGGACTTCTTGAGCTCCAGAACGGAAGTATCGATATCTTCCCGTATCTCGATTCCATTCGTGCAGACCAGCTTGATCCTTCACAGTTCACGATCGAATCAAACGGTTCCAACATGGTCCAGATCTTCGCACTGAACAACGCGGTTGCACCTCTTGATGATGTCAGAGTCCGTGAAGCGATCAATCTCGCGATCAACAGACAGGACATCATCCAGGTTACTATGGGCGGCGCCGGTGTTGAGCTTACAACCGCAATGAGCCCTGCCATGGGAAGCTACTATGATTCTTCACTCGACGGAACATATACCCAGGATATCGAAGCTGCAAAGGCTCTTCTCGAGGAAGCAGGCTATCCGGACGGATTCAGTCTCACGGTTACTGTTCCCTCCAACTATCTGGTACATGTCAACACGGCAGTTGAACTTGCTTCGGAGCTTTCAGCCGTAGGCATCGATCTTGAGATCGAGCAGGTCGATTGGGCAACATGGCTCGAGACCGTTTACACGAACCGCGAGTATGAGTCCACCGTAATCTGCCTCACGAGCGACTATGCACCTTACGATGTTCTTCAGCGCTACGCATCGTCTTCTTCGGACAACTTCATCAACTACTCCAACAGCGAGGTCGACGCACTTCTTGCCGAGATCCCGACGCTTGCAGACGACAGCGCGAAAACAGAAGCTTACCACGAGATCCTCAACATAATGGTGGAAGACAGCGCTTCATGCTACATCCAGGATCCCACGACACTCACTGCGGTATCCACAAGGCTTACCGGCTACAGCGTCTATCCGATGTACGTCCAGGATATGTCTCAGGTAAAACTGGCAGAATAAATAGAGACTTGATCTGAAACACAAACGGGCTGCCATATGGCGGCCCGTTCTTGTATATGTATAATAGTACAAACATCTATAGGGAAAGGAGACCGGGGCCGTGTCGCTGAACGCAAAGCAGAATCTGAAATACGCGGGACTGAAGCTCATCGAGCTTATAGCCACTCTGTTCGTTGTCTCGTTCCTGACCTTCGCGGCTTTTTCCATTATTCCGGGCGATACAGCGCAGATCATCCTCGGTCCTAATGCGACTCCCGCACAGCTTGACAGGCTGCGTGCAGAACTGGGCATAGACCAGCCTCTTCCCGTCAGATACATAACCTGGGTCGCAGGCGCATTTACCGGCAATCTCGGCAACTCAACATCATTTAAAGTACCGGTCATAGATCTCATCGCCCAGAGGCTTCCGGTCACTTTGGGAATGAGTATTCTCGCACTGGTAATGGTCATTGTTGTCTCCTATCCGCTCTCCGTCTTCTCCGCAAGACGACCCGGACATCTGGGAGATACGGTATGTTCCATTCTGGGACACGTGCTCTTTGCGGTTCCGCCCTTTGTCCTCTCGCTGCTCCTGATCGTGCTTTGTTCAGGCGTCCTGCATATATTCACCATGGGCAAATATGCTCCGCCCGAAAAGGGATTCGGCAATTATATCGCCAGCCTTGCGCTGCCCGCTTTTGCCATCGCTCTTCCCAAGATAGCGATGACATTTAAGTTCATGCGTTCGGCAATAATCGAACAGAACGCATCGGAGTACGTTAAGACCGAGAGAAGCCACGGCCTGTCCGAGGCAAGGATACTCCTCAGGCATGTCCTCCCGAATTCCAATGTGTCTTCGATCACGATCATCACTCTGGTACTGTCTGATATCCTCGGCGGAAGCCTTATTGTGGAGCAGGTGTTCAATCTTCCGGGACTGGGCCGTCTTCTGCTCACGGCCATAGACAGACGTGATTTTCCCCTTCTGTCGGGAATGATCTTCTATCTGGCACTCATTACGGTAATACTCTATTTTGCGTCTGACATCCTGTCGAGCCTGTCGGATCCGCGCATCAGGATAAAGTAGGAGGAACACATGCAGTCGAAGGCCTCCTCTTTCAGAGCGAAAACATTCTTCATCACAGGCGCGGTCCTTCTCGGGATCGTGGTACTGGCATTTGTCATGTCGCTTGTCTGCTCCCCCTATGATCCGAACGCCACGAGCGCGAAAGAAATCCTCCTGCCGCCGTCCGCGCAGCATGTTTTCGGGACGGACAATTTCGGAAGAGACGTGTTCTCCAGGATCCTCGACGCATCCAAATACACCATCTTCATATCGATCGCCGGTGTTGCCATTGCTCTGCTATTAGGTGTGGTTACCGGTCTGCCTGCAGGATATTTCGGCGGATTCCCCGACAGATGCATAATGCTCTTCAACAACAGCATCATGTGTTTCCCCGGCATCCTGCTCGCGCTTGTCGCTGTCGCTGTTTTCGGGCCGTCGATGTTCAACGTCGTATGGGCTCTCGGTCTGGTGTTCGCACCGACCTTCGCCAGGGTATGCCGTGCGGGAGCGATGGAACTCAAGACGAGAGACTTCATCATGCACGCGAAGGTCATGCGCGTAAAACCTTTGAGGATAATGTACTCGCACATCCTGCCAAACCTGATGCCACAGCTGCTTCCCGCGACGGTAATAGGTCTTGCCAACATGACTCTGTTCGAATCGGGAATGAGCTACCTCGGTTTGGGTGTACAGCCGCCGGACGCAAGTTTCGGTAAGATGCTCGCTGACTGCAAGGCTTATGTGCTGACTGCGCCCTGGCTGGTAATCTTCCCGTCGCTGATGCTGATCATCTACATATTGGGACTTTACTTTATGTCGGAAGGGATACGCGTATCCTATTCGGGAAGGAGTGATTCCTGATGACCAGACATACGCATATAGTCAAAGTCCATCACTTATCCCTTGCCTTCCCTACCAGACACGATCCTGATCCGAAGCCGGTTCTCAAGGATCTTGATTTCGGAATAAGAGACGGTGAAATACTGGGCCTTATCGGCAATTCCGGAAGCGGCAAGACCATGACCGCTATGGCCATCGCAGGCCTTCTTCCTGAAGGTGCCGTCATTACCGGCGGATCCATCAAATTTGCAGGCGAAGACCTGACTGCGATGAAGCCGCGCAGGAGAAGGCAGATGCTCGGATCGAACATCGGAGTCATCTTCCAGGAACCGTCGACAGCGTTGGATCCTCTCATGAAGATAGGAACGAATCTCGATGAGATACTTCTTACGCACGGCATGAAGGATAAGAAGGAACGCAGGGAGCGTGTATTGAACATGCTTGGGACATGCGGTTTTACGGAACCCGAAGAGATCTATTCAAGATATCCCCACCAGCTGTCCGGAGGCCAGCGTCAGCGTGTGCTGATAGCGGGTGCGGCGCTGCTCGAACCGAGACTGCTCATCTGCGATGAACCGACATCTTCACTTGATACGGTAACGACGATACAGATACTCTCACTGCTCAAGGACATCTGCCATAAGATGCATATGACCGTGCTCTTCATATCGCACGATCTGTCCGCGGTAAGGAATTTCTGCGACCGCGTGATGGTAATGCGTGAAGGCGAGATCGTGGACAGGGATCTCGCGGAAGACATGCTCCTTCATCCGAGGAGCGGCTATACTGCAGAGCTCCTTACCAACGCAAGACTCGATACGAGAATGCTCGGGCTCGAACGCGCAACCGTGGACTATTCGGCAAGCCCCGTTCTTGTCGCCAAAGATATCACGGCGCGCTACGACAATTCTTCAGCCGATGTGCTTAAAGGAACTTGTTTTGAGATATATCCCAGAGAGATACTCGGACTCATCGGCAGTTCGGGATGCGGCAAGACGACACTTGTAAAATCACTGCTCGGCCTGATGCCTCACGGCGGGACCATCGACTGCGACAACAGGCAGACGGGTGCGGTATTCCAGGATCCGGTATCCTGTCTCAACCCGGCACACAGTGTCGAATGGCACCTGCTCGAACCCCTAAGGGCCGCCGGAGTAAAACTCAATAAGCAGGAACGGATAAACAGGGCAACGCAGGCACTGCAGGACGTCGGTCTGTCTGCCGATTATCTGTCGCGCCGTCCCCGCCAGTTATCCGGTGGTCAGCGGCAGCGTATCGCGATAGCCATGAGCCTCATGCTCGAGCCTTCACTCATCGTTGCCGACGAGCCGTTCTCATCACTCGACTCAAGTTCGGCAGCGGAGATCCTGAAGCTGCTGACAGACATTAACCGTGAGCGCGGCACTTCATTCCTGCTCATAACACACAACATACACATCGTGCGTCAGATATGTCCGCGTGTGATCGTAATGGATGGCGGAACGGTCTGCGAGGAAGGCCTCACTTCAGAAGTCCTGGCTGCACCCAAGTCTGATGCCGCACGCAGACTTCTTGAGGCCGAAGCAACTCTTCACGGCGAGAATTTCTCCGAATAAGAAAGACCGCCCCGTTAAGGAGCGGCCAATCTCAAGGGTGATCTATATAAAGTGTTGTCGTGCTGTGTTAAGGATCTATATGATCATTAATCCAAAGTAAGTCCAAATGTCTTATTAAGCTGGTCGATCTGAGTGTCATTAAGTTCGAATCCGCCGGAATAATCCAAACCATAATTATTATCCAGAGGAGCTGCGATAAAGTACTTGTTCGACTCGCTTGTCTGAAGAACGTATTTGCCGTTGCTGTTCTTGCTGATATTGACAGTGCCTACATTCCAATCCAAATACTGCAGTGTTACAGTGACAGAACCGCTCGAGTTATTCTCTACTTTCTGAACACCGGAACCGTTACCGTTGCCGGTAGTAACCGTTTTCGGGAAGGAAACCGTTACAGAGCTGCCGGAAGAAGATGATCCTGAGCTGCCGCCGCTTATTGTGTCGCCGCCGGTTGTTGTATCGGAGCTTGTGCCGCCGCCTGTGGTCGTATTGCTGTCCGTCGATCCGCCGCTTGTTGATCCGCCGTCTGTCGAACCGCCACTCGTTGAACCGCCGTCTGTCGAACCGCCGCCTGTTGATGAACCGTCATCCTCATCTCCTGAACCGCCGCCTTCGGTGCCGTCTGACTCAGGTGCGGGTGTGGGAGTATCGAGAGACTCCTCATAAACCGTATCGGCACCTAATGTCGGAACGTTATCCTTGATGTTCTGCTTGGCACCGGATTCCCAGTTGTCACCGTGAAGCTCCGCGATCTGTTCGCCACGCTCGCCTGCATTCTTGACTGTGACAGCTATGCCTGCTATTGCCGCACCGGAAATGATTACGATAATAGCGACTACAATGATGATCTCTGTAAGCGTAAAGCCTTTCTTTGAAGTTTTCATAAATAGATCCCCCTTGAATGGATTTATTGATGATTCGATTATAAATGTGGAGGAATTGCCAAATCTATCACTGAATTGTGTACAGTGCAAACGATGTTTTAACGGTTTGTTAAGATATGTTCACTAACGTATGAAAGCAGAGATTCTCTCGTGTTTACGGCCTTGCCACGCAAATAAGCATCGAAAACTTCAGACAGTACATGACCCACTTCCGGACCTTCGGGAACTCCGGCAGCGATCAGATCCGCACCGCTGACAGCAAGGTCCTTTACGCTGAACACCGCGCCTTCAGAGACAAGCTCTCCCGCTATCTTAACAAGCGCTTCCAGTCGTCCCAGTCTGTCCTGTCCGCGTTTGGAATGGGCAAGTATATCCGCTCTCTGCAGGACCACAAGCTTCTTTAGGAGCGGGTGGGGATGCTCGGACAGGAACTTATGCACGCAGTATCTGTCAGGCTGTATGAATGTATCGTGCAGCATGACAAGCTCAGTTACATTGTCCGTGAATTCACGGGAACACTTGAGTTCCTTGAGGACTCGTACCGCTATTCTCCTGCTTATCTCGGGATGACCTTTCATGTGTCCTATCCCGTACTCGTCCATCGTAAAGCATTCAGGTTTTCCCAAGTCATGAAGAATTGCCGCAGCTGCAAGTTCTGCATCGCGGGCTGGAATGGCACCTTCCGGCAGGTCATCTCTGAACGGTATTCCGTCAAGCACTGCGAGAGTATGTTCAAAGACATCCCTGTCATGATATCCGGAATGCTGTTCGAAACCGTGGCATACAATCAGTTCGGGAAGGATAACACCTAATATCCTGTAACTCTTTCTTATGACATCACTTGCGCCGGGTGCGCAGATGAGTCCTTTGAGTTCTTCAGCGATCCTCTCTCCCGAGACTGCCTTGAGATTCGGCGCAAGCTTTTCCATCGCGGCAAAAGTCTGTTCCTCGATCTCGAACTCATACTTTGCCGCGAACCTGAGGCCTCTCAATATACGGAGCGCATCTTCGGTAAACCTCACTTCCGGGTCGCCGACCGCCCTTATGATCCCGCGCTCCAGATCAGCCATTCCGCCCGTTATGTCCACGATCTTTCCGTCTTGGGAAAGATACATCGCATTTATGGTAAAGTCACGGCGTCTGACGTCGTCTTCTATACTTCTGGTAAACGACACTTCGTCCGGGCGTCTTAGATCCGAATAGGTCCCGTCCACACGGAATGTAGTGATCTCGACATTGCCTTCCGGCATAACGGCAGTCACTGTCCCGTGCCTGCTCGCCATATCCACATATCTGATCCCGGCAGAAGACAGCACGCTTATCATCTCGTCAGGAAAAGCAGATGACGCCACATCGAAATCGTGAGCGGGCAGCCCGAGGGCAATGTCTCTCACGGCACCGCCGACCACATAAGCTTCGTATCCGGACCTTTCTGTAAGAGCCAGGATATCGAGCACATATTGTGGTATGACACTCTCGTTATAGCCTGAAACAAACTTGTCATTTAACATGCGACAATTATAACAAAAATAGTTAATAAATATCTTATAATGGGTATTGATTATCCATTCATAATACTCAAGGGGAGGGTCTATGGAATCAACAATTCATCCTGACAGAATAGAGTCTGTCGCTTTCTCAGATAACATTCTTTCTATCAGATGTTTCTGCTGTGTTTACAAGGAAGATATCGCATCACAGGAGCGTGTCCGCACCCAGGTTCCGGGCAGGATCACGATCGAGCTTTTCGCACCGGCTGCAAAGACGATCGGCGTTAAGGTATCTTCAAAGAGGACCGTGCCCCGTGCGAAGGCTAAGGTTCAGGTGCCGCTCAATGCATCTTCGGGAAGCAATGTCGAAGAGACCGAGAGCAGCATCATCTTCAAGAACGGACCTTTTGAAGCGCATATAGCCAAGACAGGAGAATTCAGGATCAGTTATTTCTACTGCGGAAGGCTGGTAGTGTCTGAATCCGCGGGAAGCGCTTTCTGCGGATCTGCAAACAGATCCGTATCAGGCGCAAGCCTTGAGATCGCACCTGACGAACACCTTTTCGGACTGGGCCCCGCCGGAGCTTCCGTTCTCCGCAACGGCACCCGTGTTAAGGGCGGAATCCCCTTGATCATCTCCTCAGCTTCGTACGGCATATTCGTTAACACTACCCTGAGTTCCGACATCAGTGTCGGCGCTGACGGAATGGCTACCACATTCTCGGTACCCGAGGATGAGATCGAATATGAGGTTATGATCGGCGACTCCGTAATGGAGCTCTTCTCGACTTTTGAATCACTCGCCGGAAATACCGTGGTGCCCTATGTTCCGACGCGCGGAATTACTCTTAAGATAGACAACAACTACTCGATAACCGCTGACGAGATCATGCAGTCGGTCAGAGACCTGACCACGATCGGTCTTCCCATTACAGAACTCTGGCTCGGCGGATCATGGCATCCGTCTTATGACAGGGCGGGCTTTATGTGGGATCTGGCGCGTTTCAAGCACGACGAAGGATTCGCAAGACTGCTCCATGACGCCGGCATTAAGTTCGGTCTCGCGGTAACCCCGACGATCTCAGACGGTTCTCCGGATTATTCCGAAGTTCTCGACTGCGGATATCTTGTCAAGGACGAGAGCGGTAAGGCTATCGTTCTCTCGACCGATGTCGGCAATGTCGGCATCATCGATCTTAACGATCTTGCCGCACGCAACTGGTTCACGAATCAATGCGATGTCCTCCTCAACAGAGGTGCGGACTTCCTGGAAGCGGATATGCCCGCTTTCATCCTCAAGGCACTCGAGGAGAACGTAAAGGACAGCGCGCTCGTTACTGCTTTCCCCGGCATCCTCAACACCGCACTGCTTGAATGCGAGATAAGGGCAAGAGGAAGGAACGGTGTATCGGTGATCGCCAACAGCCTCAGAGCAGGCAATCAGTCGATCCCCTTCGGAAACATCCTCCGCACTAAGCCCGCTGACTACTGCAGCCTTACGCAGACATTAAGGAGCGCTGTCTCAATGGGAATGTCGGGCATCCCGGCAGTGAACATAGATGTTCCCTACACGCCGGATTCCACACTGTTCTGCAGATGGCTCGAACTTGCTATGTTCGCACCTCACTACAGGCTGGTCATGCCGCCTGAGCAGATAACGGCGGAGTATATGGGCAGCGAGGCATATAATGCCTTGAAGAGCCTTTCCGGCATCAGGGGCGGCCTTCTGCCGTATATCTATTCCGCGATCGCGGAAGGAAGCAGTTACGGACTGCCTGTTATGAGACTGCTTGAATCCGAGTTCCCGAGGGATGTTTTCGCGCGCGGGATCGAGAACGAGTACATGCTGGGAGATTCCCTGCTCGTGGCACCCGTGCTGAACGCAGAAGGCGAAGTGCGTGCATATATTCCCGGCGGCTCATGGACTGACATGTTTACCTACGAACGCATCCAGGGTCCGAGATATATCAACCGCAAAGTCGATACGGACACGATCCCGGTCTTTGTCAGACCGAATTCGGTGATCGCGACCAGGACTTCTGATGCGACACACGACCATTCGATGCTGGACGGTCTGACGTTCACATGTTTCTCGCTGGCGGACGGCCATACCGCGGGATGTGAAGTCTTCGAACACGGTATGGCATCTTCGGGCATACTTAAGGTAACCAGTGAAGGCTCAAAGATAACCGTGGAAGCCCACAATCTCGGAAAGCGCAAGAGGATCGTATTTGCAGGCGTAACCAACATCGTATCCTCATCAGAGTCCATCCCCGAGAAGACGGACTACGGCACAATGATCAACTTCACAGGGAACGAGCTTATCGTTACGCTCGGTTAACGCGGTCAAAGAAAGATATAAGGTCGGAGAAATACTCTTCCCTTACGCTCTCGCGCTGTATCTCATGACGGTACGGTCCATAGTTCTTTGACTCCGGCTTGACGCCGTGCTCTCTCATGCGCGCGATGACTTTCTCAACACCCTTGCCGTAGTCTCCGACCGGATCCTCCGATCCGTATGTGAAGAGGCATGGCTTGCCGCACAGATTTGCATATGCCTGCTTGCTCTGCATATATCCCACTATGTTGAACAGAGCTCTGAATCCGCCTGAAGTGAACTTGAATCCGAGCATCGGATCGGCGCGGTACACATCGACCTCTGCAGCATCAGTAGAGATCCAGTCGTTGGCCGACCTCGGGTTCGGAACACGCTTCAGATAGCTCCCGAAAGACAGTGTCGTAAGAAGATTGTCGACCTTCCTGTCGTGCCCGAGAGCACATCCGGCAGACGCAAGGAACTTAGCCAGTCCCACGGCAGGATTCGGACCCATGGTGGACGCAAAGACATACCCGTCAAACTCACCCGAATACTCCGGCATCGAGATCTTTGCCGTAGCGGCGCACAGCCTCTTTATGCATGTGCATGATATCCTTCAGGATGTTCTTCCAGGTATCCTTGCCTTCGCCGAAATACCCCTTGGGATATCCCATCGCATCGTTGGCATAGAAACTCTGCCCATGACCTGTCATGTCGATCCCGCACACATGGTAACCTGCAGCATTGAACCGCCCGACCATCTGCTCATAACGGCCGTAGAATTCCGACATGCCGTGGCAGATCTGGACCACGCCTTTGATATCGCCGCTGTCAGCATCATTGAAGAAACCGGCGGTCTTAAGGCCGTCTCCGCATGCGGATTCAAATGTGATCATCTGAGCCTTAGACATCGTATTACTTTCTGGCGCGGCCTCTCCTCAGGAGAAGTGACAGGAGCGTCAAAGCCGAGCTTGCGAGCGCGACAGCATATGTATCACCTGCAGCCCAGAGAACTTTCTTTGCAGCTTTAAGCTGATCGTCTGATACCCAGCCGCATTCCTGCATGACCTCAAGTCCGCGCTTGCTGGCATTGCGTTCGATCGGAAGGGTTACCAGATAGAACAGGAATACTACCGTATAGAGCACGATGCCCAGTGTGCATACGGTAAAGCCCAACTGATAAGACATGTTGCTCGATCTTGTCGACAGATACATGAGAAAGATTCCGCCCATCGCGATCCAAACGCTTGCCTTGGAAGCAAAACCCGCAAAAGGTGCGATAAGCTGTCTGATCTTATACGGAGCCCATCCGTCTGATGCCTGGCATGCATGACCGCACTCATGTGCAGCGATCGCAATGGCTGTGATCGTGCTGTGACCGTAGACGGAATCGGACAGATAGATCTTGTTCTCCTTAGGATTATAGTTGTCAGTCAGTTCGCCCGGAACATGATCGACAGTCACGCCGTAAACGCCGTTCCTGCGGAGCATCTCATCCACACATTCATTGGCTGTCTTGCCTGAAGTCGATTCAACTTTGCTGTACTTTTTGACCAGACTCTTGAGCCTGCCCTGAACTGAGAAGCTCCAGATGATCACTATGACAAGTGCAATGTAAAAAATGATTTCCATACCGTACCTCCCTATTATTCCATGTAGGTTAATTGTAACATCATTTTGCCTTCCCTGATATTACTTAAGGTAATGTTATAATTACTTCAAATATGTTGGTGGAGGATATAGGTCCATGTTCGATGTATTGACCAAAAAGCAGCTCGGACCCAAGGTCTGGCTGATGGAAGTGTACGCTCCGCTCGTTGCGGGCAAGGCAATGCCCGGTCAGTTCCTGATCGTCCGCACGGATGCCGACGGGGAGAGGATCCCTTTGACAGTCTGTGACTATGACAGACAGGCGGGCAAGGTAACGATCGTTTTCCAGACAGTCGGAGCCGAGACAGAGAGGATGTCGCGCCTTGAAGAAGGCGACTGTTTCGCCGATGTCGTAGGTCCTCTCGGAAATCCTTCCGACCTGTGCGATATCCCGATAGAAGACCTGAAGAAGAAAAAGATCCTTTTCATCGCGGGCGGCGTCGGCACGGCTCCGGTATATAACCAGCTCAAGTGGCTGTACGATAACGGTATCAAAGTTGACTGCATCCAGGGTGCCAGGACCAAGGATCTGCTTATCCTTGAAGACGAGATGAAGGCCGTTACGGAGAATCTGTATTTCGCAACAGACGACGGTTCATACGGGATCCACGGCAATGTCTGCGTCGCTCTGCAAAAGCTTTGGGACGAAGGCGTGCGCTACGATCACTGCGTCGTGATCGGACCGATGATCATGATGAAGTTTGCTTGCCAGCTGACCGAGAAGCTCGGCATCCCGACCGTAATATCGATGAATACCATCATGGTCGACGGAACCGGAATGTGCGGAGCATGCAGGCTTTTGGTCGGCGGCGAGGTCAAGTTCGCGTGCGTTGACGGACCGGAGTTCGACGGCTGGAAAGTCGATTTCGACCAGGCAATGCAGAGGTCACGCCTTTACAAGACTGAAGAGGGCAAACAGATGCTCAGGCTTCAGGAAGGCGACACTCACAACGGCCACTGCGGCGTTTGTTCTTAAGGAGGCTGTCAGCAATGGATATAGATGTAATGAAGAAAGTTCCCGTAGCTGAGCAGGACCCTGCGGTCCGCGCGACGAATTTCGATGAGGTGAACCTCGGCTATACAAAAGACGAGGCGATATTGGAGGCTTCGCGCTGCCTTACATGCAAGAACGCGCGCTGCATCCAGGGATGTCCGGTAAGTATCGACATTCCCTCATTCATCGCCAGAGTCAAAGAAGGAGATGTGGCAGGCGCATATTCTGTCATCTCCGAATCATCCGCACTCCCCGCCGTATGCGGCCGTGTGTGCCCCCAGGAGACGCAGTGCGAGGCTCAGTGCATCCGCGGCATCAAGGGGGAGGCCGTCTCGATCGGACGCCTCGAGAGATTCGTGGCAGACAGTGCGAAAGAGATGGGCATCAAGCCGCAGCTTCCCGAAGGCCTTGTTAAGAAGGACAAGAAGGTTGCCGTCATCGGTGCAGGTCCTGCGGGACTTACCTGTGCGGGCGACCTTGCCAGGATGGGATATGACGTTACCATTTTCGAAGCGCTGCACAAAGCAGGCGGCGTTCTCGTGTATGGTATACCCGAGTTCCGTCTCCCGAAGGAGAAGGTCGTTGCGAAGGAAGTTGAGAATGTTAAGGCATTGGGCGTAAAGATCGTTACCGATGCGGTTATCGGACGCGCACTGACGATAGATGATCTTATGGACAAGGAAGGTTTCTCCGCTGTCTTTATCGGATCCGGCGCGGGCCTGCCCAAGTTCATGAATATCCCCGGCGAGCAGTCGCTCGGTGTGTTCTCGGCTAACGAGTATCTTACAAGATCCAACCTTATGGGAGCTTTCTCTGAAGATTCCCGCACGCCCATCATGCGCGCGAAGAAGGCCGTCATCGTCGGCGGCGGAAACGTTGCGATGGATGCGGCCCGTACGGCCAGAAGACTCGGAGCCGAAGTCCACATCGTATACCGCAGGAGCGAGGAAGAGCTTCCTGCCCGCAAAGAGGAAGTCGGACATGCGAAGGAAGAAGGCATTATCTTCGATCTTCTTACCAACCCCGTCGAGATCCTCGCAGATGAGAACGGCTGGGTAAC
>CADAOK010000040.1 GCA_902789515.1 Oscillospiraceae bacterium | reverse complement strand
GAAGAAAGACCGTAAGGGCAGGATCATCCGCCAGGAGCGTTACGCAGGTTCAATGCAGCGAAGCTTCTATGTAGGTGATCAGGTAAAGACCGAAGACGTTAAAGCCAAATTCGAAGACGGCGTTCTGAGACTCTGCATACCGAAGAAGGAATTACAGGCATTGCCGCCTGCAAATAATACAATAGCCATAGAAGGCTAATATCCTGGAACAATTACTATTACTGAGGAGCTCGGAGCGATCCGGGCTCTTCTCATTCCGGGAGAGTTAGGCCTCGTTACGAGGGATACATCTTTCTCCAGCACTTCTCCCTCAGAAAAGACGCAATAGAATTAATTGAACTATATGCTTTTCTCGGATATAACAAAGCCGCGGATATCAATCCGCGGCTCTTACAACTTAGTGCCATAGCCTCACTTATGCAGTCCCTCTCGGAGTATCACACATATTTACTCCACTCTGTACTATCTATTAAAACCTCTCCACAAGTGGGACACAGATCGCCAACACTCATGTTCGCTATACAGGCTTTACAGTTTTTGCAAAAAGGTCCAAAAGTCCAAGACGGTGTTGGATCACCAAAATCGAGAGTATTGCCATTATCAAGTATTATTTTAAAACCGCCGGCAACATTCTCTAGATCGTCTATTTTGAGTTCTTTCTTCTTATCTTCAGCCATTGCCGTATCCTCCTGTTTATATATTTCTATACCCGGATTCTATCGTTCGCCTTTTATGTCAGTTTTATTGAAGTGTTAATGCGGAGTAAATAAAAGCGGGATGAGAGATCCCGCTCAGTCTTATGAAAGAAGTAGACATCACTCTGAACAGATACACGGATGCATCCGAGGAATTCAAGAAGGGTAAATGACGGGAAAGAGTATCGCAGGAAGGTCTATACTTACGATGAGATCTTGGCAGTGATAGCTAAGTATGGTCTTCCTCAGGATTGGAACGGTGACGGCTTACATGGACCCGAACGGTACATTGAAGCTCATGTGTGGGCTGATGATCCCGTACGGGAATATTTGAAACAAGAGTAATAAGTGTCAGATGGGATACAATAGGATAATCATTCTATAAGCAAAACATACAGGAAGTTGAAGAATATGAATGCAAGGGAATACCTGGAAATACTTCATGTCGCAGAGAGGCTTAAAGATACTCCGCGTCATTGCACGACCACAAACGGCAGGATTGAGAGTGTAGCGGAACACAGTTGGAGAGTATCGCTTATGGCTTCTCTGCTGAGGCATGAGTTTCCTGATCTGGATACAGATAAGGTTGTAAACATGTGTCTGATCCATGATCTCGGAGAGTGTTTTACCGGCGATATTCCGACATTTGTTAAGACTGATTCAGACCGGGATGTGGAAGACTCCTTATTAGATCAATGGGTTAAGTCACTCCCGGAAGAAGTATCATCTGATCTTTCCGCTCTGTACAAGGAAATGGATGCACAGGAAACAATGGAAGCAAAGGTGTATAAGGCCCTGGACAAATTGGAAGCCTTGATACAGCACAATGAGTCTCCGATAAGCACATGGTCAGAGGGCGAGTACGAGCTGAATAAGACATATGCCTTCGATACAGTCGCATTCTCGGAATGGCTTACGGAATTGAGGAAAGCGATACTGGAAGATACCCTCGGGAAGATAGAGCAAGAGTAAGGCTCTCATGTTTATTCTGTTCTGATTTGTTATAATTCAAACTATCAGACCGGTGTTATTGAGGGCAAGCCTATGTTTATCAACAAACTTAACCAACTCTATAAACCTGAGAGGCTGTTGTACTACATCGATGCGGCCGAAGAAGATATCCGAGCTTTCGCAAAAGGTGTCATCCCCGATAAGATCAAAGCCTATACCGATTCTTTCGGTGCTTATGACTATCCCGGAGTGTTCTTTATCAAGTCATTGGACAAAACGGTGATCGGTATTGAGTACAGGATCGGAGATGACCGGATAAACTATCCCAAGGATTTGGATTCCATAAAGCTTGACGGCTCTTTCTTCTACTCGAGCGAGTTGGATGATGAGATCACGATAAGCCGCGAAGTGATCACGGAGATGTTCTTGCGCATGGCAGGTGATGACGATGCGCACAGGGTCTACAGCGACCTGGCTATCAAGGCCGAATCTGATGTGATCTCGGTCTTCACCTATGCCAAGAAGCTCCGCATCCTCTATGAGTGCAGCCTCGAAAGCGAGATAGCAGAGAACATCATAAAAGATGATGTGGAGAAATTCGATAAAGCTTTACTGTACAAGATGGCTTTCTTCGATCCGATAACGGAGCATTATAACTGGAATCATCTCCTGGCCTTCCTTGAGATGCCGACCGACAGCGGTATCAGTGATTATGCGTTTGTGCATTTCGATATCAAGAGGTTCCGTGTGATCAATGAGGTGTACGGTCATATCGTGGCCAACAAAGTGCTGCGCAGTGTGGTCGACGCCATGAATAATGCGGATTTCGTCTATGCGAGTGCGAGGTGCCACAACGATAATTTCGCGATGATGATCAAGGACATGCCCGAAGAAGAGATGCTGCGTGTCTTAGGGGAGTTTTTCGAGTCGCTGTCGCATCTTGAGGAAGACCCGAACTACAGGATCTATTTCAGGTGCGGCGTCGTCCCGATGCATAAGACGATAATCGCAGGCAACCGTGTGGCAGATGCCGGCAAGATGGCGCAGGCTCTTGGCACGGACCAAAACAAGACAGAGATAACAGTCTACACCGACAAGATGTACGACGATATCACATGGGGCACTCTCATCAAGGCATATGTCGATACCGCCATCGCAAAAGACGAGTTCCTCGTATACCTCCAGCCAAAGTTCGATATACAACGCAATGTCATCAAAGGTTCGGAGGCTCTGATCCGTTGGAACTACAAGGGCAAAGATTTCCTCTCGCCCGGCAGGTTCATCCCTTTCTTCGAGAAAGACGGTTCGATCGGCAAGATAGACGACATCGTTCTCGAAAAGGTCTGCGCCGCACTTGCGCGCTGGAAACAGGAAGGCAGGCCTCTCTATCCGGTATCCGTTAACCTGTCGCGCACAAGGCTTTACGATGCCAACCTTATAGACCACCTTGTCGGGATTATTGACCGGTACGGCGTCGATCACGGGCTTATTGATTTTGAGCTTACCGAGAGTGCGACATACGACAATATGGATCATATGGTCAAGGTCCTTGAAGACCTGCGGACAAGGGGTTTCAGGATATCAATGGATGATTTCGGAACGGGTTATTCATCACTGTCGCTTCTGACAGAGATGCCGCTCGATACGCTGAAGATAGACAAGAGCTTCGTGGACAAGATCTGTACGGACAATGAGCGCGAGGAGGATATAACTGTCATAAGGCTCATCATCGCTCTTGCCAGGGAACTCGGCTTCATATGCCTTGCCGAAGGAGCGGAGACAGAAGAGCAGGTCGACCGTCTGCGTAAGCTGGGATGTGATCTCGTGCAGGGTTTCTTTTTCAGCAAACCGATAACGTTCGAAGACTTTGAGAATAAATATCTTTGAAGGAGGACGTAACATGGGCAATCTGGCAAGTGAGAGATCTGTATGGTTTAAAGAGTACGCCGCCAGGACCGGCGCTGCTAAGACCAAGAGCGACAAACAAAAAGGTCCGATCCTTATGATCGTCATACCGTTGATGCTCGGCGGAGTGGTGGGTTACCTGATCTATAACGGCGGCCTTAACGATCCGCAGACAATGAACACGATCAAGATCCTCAGCATCATCGCAGGCGCGATCCTTGTGTTCGGATTCATCCTTATCGCCTTAGGCAAAAAGAAAAATGTGACTTCAACGACAGAAGACAGCCTTAACGCACTTCTCGGCACTGCCGATGAGGTAAAGGCATTCGATACACAGATGTCCGATGAGCCTCTGTTCAAGGTGGGTGTTGATTCCAATAACTATTTTGCTGCTACCCGTGATTACTTCTACAACAGGTATCCGGCTCTTGGCAACGAGACATATTGTTTTGCAAAGAATAAGGACATCGCTTCTGTTCATTACATAGTGAAGATAAAGGGACTTGAGAAGGAGTACATAATCGACTTCAGGAACGGTTCCGGTGATGTGCTCATGAGCGGAAGACTCGACAGCAAGGGCAAGTTCGACAAGCTCATGGAAGGCCTGGGATCTGTTATATCCGGACTGGAGTCGGTAGAGGAATCAGACGGGGAGTAATATCCGTCTGATTACTGGACCTCACAGGACGCTGTGCCAATCAGCGGAGAATCCTGCTGTGCACCGTCGTATACCTGGAAATAATATGTTCCGGAAGGGATCAGGCTGTCTGACTGATAGATGCAGTAGACGCCTGATGTTGTGAACTGCGGAGTAAGATACTGGGCGACTATGTTGCCGTTCCCGTCATACACATCGAAAGTGATGTCGTGACCTCCGATATCGACGCCGAAGAACATGTCATACTCGATCTCATAGACATCGAACTCATATACACCGCTGTCATTATCGAGCCACCAGTCGGTGCTTGTCACTTCGTCTGCCAGGTTGCCTGTGAAAGAAGGTGTGACAGTCTCAGGAGCAGGTGAGCCGTAAAGGACCAATTCACTGATATTGGTGTCATCCCAGGATTCGCCGTCCCTGACCTCAACGATGGTCAGCCTCAGGCATCCGTTGCTTACTATCGGTGTATCGAAGGTAATGTAAAGGCCTGCCTGTGCGACATCGAAATTCTCAGGGGCATACTGGAACTGCTCTGTGTCCAGCTCAAGTCTGTATCCGCTGTCGCCGCTGTAGAGATCGAGCACGGTAGGAGCTCCGTTCTTATAGAACACAGTGTCGGATTTTGTGTAGCCGTTATAGAGCAGTATTCCGGAGATCAAGGTTCCTTCCGGAATGTAGATATCGACATATTCGCCGACTCCGTTGCCTTCAACTCCTTCTGCCCAGCTGGTGTTGATATCGTCGTCCATTAACTGCCACGGGAAGTAATTGAAACCCTGGTTCTCGTTATCGATGGAAGATGAAGTGATGTCAGTAACCAGGTAATCTAATTCAACAGGATCCGTAACCACCGGTGCTGCAACCGTTGCAGGTGCGCCTTCAGGCCTGGGTATTATTGTCGGTTCGGGAACCGGAGTGGGTGTGGCGTCCGCAGCTGCTGCCTGAGTGGTTGCCTCTGTCCTGGCGTCGGAAGATTTTACCTTATCGTTATCGCCGTTATCATCATTATCATTATCGTCGTCATCCTTTGCTTTCTGAGACTTGGCGGTACCGTTAACCTGGAATGAATCGGATACACCGGCAAAGATCCAAAGCACGGAGAATACTATTCCGGCCACCAGAAAACATGCGATGCCGGCAATAATACCGATCGTTATTGCTTTCTTGTTTGAACCGGAATCATCACGTCTCGGTTCAGGACGGACGGGAGCGCTCTCAGTTCTTGAGTAAGCCGGCGGTTCTTCCGCGTGTGCAGGTGCTGTAAGATTGGAATAATCAGGGCGCTCGATATCATAACTGCCGATGGCGGCACTCCCGGGTCTTTGTATGGGGGGAGCCGGAACAAATTCCGGTTCATCTGCCTCATCCGGCAGCGGTTCGTCCGGAAACGCGTCGCTGCTTATATAAGCATCCCCGTCTTCGGGTTCGGGAAGCAGGTCTGAGTCGAGAGCGTAGACATCCAGGGAACCCTTTGCCTCATCAGGGTCTTCTCCTACGGTTTCTTCCGCAGTCTCAAGAGTATCTTCTGAGACCGTCGCAGTCTCTTCCTCAGCCTTTTCCTCTGTCTCCTCCGGTTCATCGCCATCAGCGATATGGGGGATAATGATATTCTCGCCGTTGCCGCTCAGATCTTTATCCGGCTCGGCTTCCGTCTGCTCGGCTCTGGTCTTAAAGCTGAAATTACAGTTGGTGCATACGTAAGAACCGAGTTCTTCGTCATAACTAAGATAGTATTTGCACATAGGGCAAGTCATCTTTGTTTTCTTCATATGCAACTCCTGATCGTGAGCCCTTGTACCTTCCGGCTCATTAATTCGCAAAAATATTATAATGCTACATTATAAAACATAAATACCGTATTGGTATTATTCTTTTGATCTGCTCATAAACGGCCCGTCCGGGTCTATAATAGGGGAAAAGCAAAGAATTCAGGTCATAGGGTGCGGCAATGGCATTTCGGATCATACGTAACGACATAACAAAGATCAAAGCGGACGCTATAGTCAACACGGCGAATCCCAAGCCTGTCTACATTTGATCTGGATGCCAGATACATCTTCCACACGGTAGGTCCTTCCTGGCAGGGCGGCGGTCACGGCGAAGCAGAAACCGTCCGCCACTGCTATGAGAATTGTCTTGCAAAGGCGGAGGAACTCGGTATCGAGAGTATTGCTTTCCCTCTCATCGCGACCGGTGTCTACGGTTTCCCAAAGACGGATGCGCTGCTTATCGCCACTTCCGTGTTCAGCACTTTCCTCGCAGAGCACGAGCTTGAGATAACGCTGGTGGTCTTCGACAGTGAGTCTTTCGAGCTGTCCGGAAAGATATTCCGGGGTATCGACGAGTTCATCGATGAGCACTATGTGGAAGCAAGGCTGGATCAGGAGTATTCCATGGCGGGCGGTGCGGCTCCTGAGGAAGCTGCGGAGATATACGAGGACAGATGTGAAGAAGAACCGCGGCGGGACAGGAGACGGCTTTTCGGCGCAAACCTCAAGATGGCACGCATGGACGAATGCGCCGCGATGCCCGCAGCTTCCGTGGCCGCAGCAAGAGCCCCGCAAAAGCGCTCCCTCGACGACGTCGTAAAGAATGTATCCGAGACCTGGTCCGTCAGCCTTCTGCGCCTTATCGACGAGAAGGGGTATACCGATGTTGAGGTATACAAGCGTGCGAATGTCGACAGGAAGCTGTTCTCGAAGATCAGATCAAACAAGGACTACAAGCCCAAGAAGAATACGGCAGTAGCTTTCGCGCTGGCATTAAAGCTCAATGTTGACGAGACGAAAGACTTCATCGGGCGGGCAGGATATGCGTTCTCGCCGTCCAACAAGTTCGACCTCATCGTGCAGTATTTCATTGACAACCAGGTGTACGACATGATGACAATCAACCTCGCTCTGTTCGAGCACGGCCAGCCGCTCCTCGGCGAATAAGTACTACTGTATTTGGGCGTCATTCGCCAGAAATTCGCTGGAAATGCTGTTTTCAGCGAATTTTCAGAGAATTTCGCTGGTTCGTCGCTGAAAATGGCGATCTCAGCGAATTCCCAGCGACGGGCCTCCAGGATCCCCTTTCCAAATGTCGCTTCGCATGCGACCACCACCCCTTTCAAAACACATATACTGACCTTAACTTCAAAGGCCGCACGGCGGCAGAAAGAGAGGATAAGGACATGAGAAAGGGATTGACAGAGATCGTATTCATCTTGGACAGGAGCGGATCCATGGGAGGCCTTGAGAACGATACAATAGGCGGCTACAACTCCATGATCGCAAAGCAGAAGGAAGAAGAGGGCGAGGTGTTGATCTCGACCGTACTCTTCGATAATCAGACGGAGATCCTGCATGACAGGGTTTCGCTCGATAAGGTAGAACCCATGACAGACAAGGAGTATTACGTCAGAGGTTCGACAGCGCTCCTCGATGCTGTCGGAGGCGCGATCCATCACATCGGCAACATCCACAAGTACGCAAGATCAGAAGACGTTCCGGAGAAGACGCTGTTCATCATCACCACTGACGGAATGGAGAACTCGAGCCGCAGGTATTCTTACGACAAGGTGAAGAAGATGGTCGAGCGACAGAAGGAGAGGTATCACTGGGAATTCATCTTTCTGGGTGCGAACATGGATGCAGTAAGCGTAGCGGGCAGGTTCGGCGTGGACAGGAGCAGGGCAGTCACATATGAGTGTGACGGGGCAGGGACACAGCTCAATTATCAGGTAATGTCCAAGATGGTCTCCTGCGCCAGATCTTGTAAGTCATCCGAAGAGATGACGGCGGCATTCGATTCCGATGAGCTGCTCGGAGACATCAGAAGGGATTATGAGAGAAGACACAGGAAATAAAGAGCCTCCAGGCAGCCCGGCTTCGGCCGGGCTTTACTTTCTGTTCCGGCACCGCATCCCGGGACGGTTGCACTGATCTATTTATCTCATTTATGCATTTTTGCATATTATTCGTAATACTCTATTCCCCTTAAGATATATCAGCGGTAAGTGTTATTTGATGCATCACGGTGGTAAGATGGTCTTATCGGTATTACATATATGGAGTGATGAGGGGGAAGGAAATGAAGAAACTGTTCATGCTGCTGCTGGCTGTATCAATGGTTATACCTGTGTCAGCATGCACGGATGACCTTTTCGGACTTGCGTCAACGGAGACCGAGCCTTCAGAGGAAGAAAGTTCCGGGCCTGAGTACAGAATTGAGGAATTGCCGATCCAGAACTGTGTCATCACTTTGGGGGAGAACAATGATTCCGCAGCTGTCATGGCCAGCCTGTCCGGACATTGCGAAGGCGACATAACCGACAAGAACATGATATTTGAAGATCCAAAAGACAATTTTCTGATGGATCGGATCCCGGGACTTCTGAGTTCCGGCGTGGATCTTCTGGTGGAGGATCTTAAGTACCCCAAACTTACCATAGAATACGATTCCTCAAAACTTAACGGGGTCCCGGAAGAGAACATTCTGGTTGTTTGTTACGATGAGACAAACAGTGAATACAGTGTCGTTGAAGATGTTCTGATGATCGCTGATTATGATTATCTTGTCGTTGACATCCAATACGGAAAGTACGGGTATTTTGCAGGAGAATACTACCTCGTTGATGCTTACCGCTGGTACAGTGCCCTAGGTTATGATGCTTCAGACTATGAATACGAAGGCATGCTGAGTGACTGGGAATTTACCTGCAATGCGGGAGACATTCCCGAACTCGCGGATCTTGAATGGGCGGAAGAGAATGCGCCGAACTTCAGTGTATCCACCCCGGAGGAACTCGCTTCCGTTGTCTATTACGTCAACACACATCCGAACGGAAGCATGTTCACCGTCGATCCTGACGACTTCTCATATACTCTGGAACTCGAAAACGACATAGATCTTACGGGGTATGAATGGAGTTCGATGGGATGGGCAGCCGCAACAGAGCGCTATTCGTTCAGCGGAGAGATCAACGGAAACGGATATACGATCAACGGAATGACGATAGACGGAATCGATATAGATACCGGTTTTGTCGGATACAGCACTGATCTTGTTGTCCATGATATAAACTTTACCAATGCATCTGTCTCGTCCACGGGGTGTGTCGGCATCGCAGGAGGCCAGATATACGGCGACGGCACATGGGTCAACGTCTATGTCGAAGGTGTAGTCGAAGGCGGAAAGAACGACTACGGTTCTGTTATAGGAAGAACAGCCTATATAACTTTTGAGAACTGTACCTCTGATGCGGTCGTAAACGGCGAGCAGTTCCCGTATTGCAGTTATCAGGAAATGCTCGAGCAGACGATTCCCGTGGAGGAGTACTATACTCTGATCCAGGACGATGACGGTACGATAACATTAGATGCCGAATCAGGATCCGACTATCTGATATGGACTATAAAGTATGAAGGCAAGACTGTCTGGGAGGGTTACACGACGGATCTGCTCACTCTTACTCCCGAGTTCTGGGAGGGCGCAGATCCCGGAACATACACAGTCTATCTGGTCTCGTGGGACTACGATTATGATTTCTATATTCGGATCAGCAATATCGTTGAGTATGAGGTCAAATAACACGGGAGCCGTCCGTTAATGACAGCTCCCGCGCAAACTCAATCTATTCCCGATTATCTCTGCTTTTATTCTGCAACCAGCATGTTGTATGCTTCGATCTTCTTTATCCTTCTGGTCTGCACCAGGGCAAGGAGGAAGGATATTACAGCAAATCCTATTGCGATCATCACCACTCCGGAAATGGGGATGTCGAAGGTGCATTTCACGAGACCGAACATGCCCATGAATGTCGACATATAGGGATTAGCCAGGTAATACCATACGACCGAGAAGATGCTTACCGAAGCGATGACGGAAGGCATGAAGCTCAGTGCCGTCTGCAGCATAAGGCTTCCCGATGTGTATCCCAGCGCCTTGTAGATGCCGTAATCCTTGCGCTTGTGGTAGATGAGCGACTTGATGAGCAGATAGAGGATAAGTCCGATTACCACTACCGAGACGGTGCACATGATTACGAGCATCATAGTCGATATGCTCTGGAATGTCGTCATGCTTCCGTTCATGATCTCGAAGAAGTTCATCGTGCTCAGGATGTGACCGTCATACTTGTCCTTGCACTCATCAATGATACGCTCAACCTCTTCCTCGTTTACCTTGTTGTCGTCAGACTCGTCTGTCAGATCGAACCAGAACCATCCGGGGATCATCTCTGTTTCGACGATGTGGTTTGCGCCGTCATAAGTAACGAGTGCTTCGCGTCCGGCGTTATTGAGTGTCTGGATATAGCCCGTGACCAGATAAGTGTAAGAATTGTCACCGTAATCCATCTCGATCTCGTCGCCGATCTCAAAACCGTAATCCCTTGCGAATGCACCGCTGATCGCGATCTCGTTGTCATACTGCGGGAGACGGCCCTTGTAGCAGACGTTCTGGTTGTCCATTTTCGCCGGGTCCTCGACAACGTATGTATACAGTATTGCCTCCTCGTTGTAGTAGAAGTTCATGCTGATGATCTCTCTGACGTTCTTTATGTCAGAACGGTCTTCGAGGTAACTCCTGATCTCTTCCTTGCTGTCAACATCAGATGTGACGACGCCTGCACAGATCTCTGTCGCGAGAAGTTCGAGTTTCGGATGACGGCTGAAGTTCTCATACATCAGGAGTGATACGACGCAGGAGAAAACCATCAGGCCGATGACGAAGAATGTGATGACATTCTGCTTTATGTTGCCGAAGAAAGTCTTTACCGCAAGGCCCATATTCAGGCTGAGGGGTGTGCTGGAAAGAGCAGCGTGATTCTTCCTGAAATTGTGTGACTCGATGCCTTCGCGGAGTGCGACGATAGGCAGTATCTTCGTAACCTTGGCGGAAGCGATGAGCGTAACCAGGAGCGTGAAGATGAGCACGAATCCGGCCGGGATCACCGTCGCCAGCATATTGAACGATACGGCATAGGGAATGCCCATCTGACCGACGATGATGCCTGCGAAAACCGGCATGAGCAGGTACGCCAGAACGATACCGACCGCGCTTGCCACAGCTGCGATGATGAGGAACCATACCACGAGTGAACCCTTGATGTCTCCGCCCGTGTATCCGATAGCCTTGAGCGCGCCCAGAGTCTTCATGTTCTCCTTGATGTAGTTGGAGATGCAGTTGGCGAGCATCATAGCGACTGCAGCGACGATAAGGAAAGTCAGCACCAGGAAGGACACTGCGATTATGAGTGCCATGAAAGTCCTGCTTCCCAGCACCTGCGGAAGGTCGTAGCCGGATACAACGGCCATCGGGTTGAGCGTCAGGATCTCGGTGCTGGTGCTTATCAGGAAAGCACCGACCGTAACATCATCCTTAAGATCGAAGATGATCATTATGTTCTCATCTGCGCCTTCTTCCGCGAGTTCATCATAACTGTCATCATCCAGTACGAATGAGTACAGGGCATTGTTGTTGCAGCCGCCGTATGCGACGTTCAGAAAACCTTTTACAGTATAGCTGTGCTTTGTGCCGCCAAGATCGACCTCGAAAGTATCGCCGGTCTCAAAGCCTCCTGCAGTGTTGAACTGGTAGGGAAGATAGATGTAGTCTTCCGTAACGGAAGAGTCTTCCTTGACCACTTCGCACGTGTTCATCGGCATTTCAAAAGCGCTGCTGTCGCTGAACTGCGATGTGATAACGACTTCGCCGTTGCCGAATGGGATCGGATTGTTGCTGTATGCCAGGTTGCGGTAGATATAATATGACTCGGTGTCCTCTTCGATGATCTCTTCGATCTTCTCATCCGTAATGCCGTCCACATTGCCCGTGACGGAGAGGTATCCGTCGCCCGCATTAAGCCTTGCAGCTTCTCTTTCCGCTACCGGGTACGCGTCGAAAAATACCAGCAGCGAAATGCCTATCAGGCACGCCGCAATCGTCATCAGCAGGAACAGACCTGCGGAAGTGCCTCTGTTCTTCTTAAGGTTGGACTTGGTGAGTAATAACGTCTTGCTCATGTTTACCACCCCATTGTTGTCAGGAAATCATTAAGCTTCTGGTGACGCTCTTTGTCGCCGGTTACATACTTGCCGAGGAGACACTCGCCCGCGATCTCGCCGTCCTTTACATAGAGGATGCGGTTGCCGCGTCTCGCACTCGTGATGTCGTGCGTTACCATTACGATCGACTGGCCCTTCTCGTTGAAGCCCGTGAGTGTATCAAGTACAGCCTTACCGGTCTGTGAGTTCAGAGCGCCTGTCGGTTCGTCGGCGAATACCATCTTGGGGTTGTTGATGAGGGCTCTTGCGATGCCGACTCTCTGAGCCTCGCCGCCGGATATCTGAGTGGGGAATTTGTTCCATAGAGGTTCATCTATGTTTACTGCCTTGAGAAGTTCGCCGGCCTTCTGAGCAACAGCCTTCTTGTCCTTGTTCACGAGAAGGCCTGCTGCCATCAGGTTGTCCAGGACGCTCATAGAATCAACGAGATATACCTGCTGGAAAACGAATCCGCAGTGGTCTCTTCTGAAGAGCGCAAGTTCGTCGGTGTTCTTTTTGGTGATCTCGGTGCCTGCGAAAGTGATGGAACCGAGTGTCGGCTTATCCATGCCGGAGAGTGAGTAGAGCAGGGTGGACTTGCCTGCGCCTGATGCGCCCATGATGATGGTGAAGTCGCCCTCATAGATCTCCAGATCGATATTCTTAAGTACGTGCTGCTGAACGCCTCCGTTGGAGAATGTCTTGCAGAGTTTCTTTGTCTCAATGATGTTTTGCATGTCGTTTTCGACCTCCTTATGGCATTAGGATACAAAAGCAAGTCTTAAATGCCTTTAAGAGACTCTTAAATAGTTCTTAAATCCAGTATTATTGGATTGTTCCAGAATTTGTTCCATACTATGCGGGGATATAATCTGGAATCTCCTATGCGACTCTCAGATACACAGCCACTTCAAAGCCCGGATCAAGGTTCTTAAGCCCGAGCCGGCCGTTCATCTTCTCCATGAAATAATCGGTCAGGTAAAGACCGAGACCCGCGCCTTCCTTGCCGCCTGTGTTGCTTCCGCGCCTATATTTTTCCTTGAGCAGGGGAAGCTCCTCTTCAGTAACGCCGGGGCCTTTGTCGGCAAAACGGATCACGAGGTAGTCGCCTGCGATCTCTGCGCTCACGGCAATTTCCGTGTCCGCATACTTATAGGAATTCATGAATATATTATCGAACACCTGCTGGAGCCTGAGCTTGTCAAAAAAGACGCTGCACTCCGGGACAGCAAAACCGTCCGCGCGACCAAGGTAATCCGAATTCCTGATAAGGGAAGGGATGACATCCGACGGCTGCACCCCGGGATTGACATCTATCTCCGTGATGTCCTGAACGCTGGAAGTGAAGAGATTATCGACCAAAGACTTGATCTGGTCAGTCTTGGAATTTATGACACCGAACATCTCTTTGGTGCGCTCCTCCTTTGTGAGCTCCATGCCGATCTCGGAGGTCGACTTTATGGATGCGACGGGAGTCTTGATGTCGTGCGAGAGTTTCGCGACCATCTCCTTCTTATCGTCGCTGGCCTTTTTCTCTGCGATGCGTGCCTTCTTGAGCTCGGTCCTCATGAGGTCGAAGCTCTCTGTGAACTCGCCAAAGACGTGTTCTTTGTCCATCTCGAGCGGCATGTCGAGGTTGCCCTCGGCGACTCTTGCTGCGAACGAATTGAGCTTTGTAAACGGCATGATAATGCTCTTCCTGATGTACACATACCACGCCATGATGATAATCAGCTGCAGGCATCCGATGATGACGAAGGTGATGACGATGTTCTGTTTTACGCCGGACAGCTGATCTTCCATGCTGTAGTCGAATATGACCTTGCCGACAATCTCGCCGTCGACCTCGAGGTCCAGTATCAGCCCGCGTGTCTTGATGGCTTCGTTGACTGTCTCGCTCAGGCCTTCTCGTGTCTTGTATACCAGTCCGCCGTCGTTATCTATCACGACGTAATCGAGCTGAGTGTCGTACCTGGATTCGTCTCCGTAGTTATCACTGATCGAATGCATGCACTCGTTAACCTTGACGGGATCCGCCTGAAGATCCTGGATCTTCGTGACCATCACATAACACATCACCGCCTCGGCGATGAATGTCAGAACGAGTATGAGGATAAACGGAGCTTTCTTCATTACTGATCCCCGGGCGCTATGAACTTATAGCCTTCCTTCCAGACGGTAACGATGTACTTCGGGTCCTGCGGATCCTTCTCGATCGCTTCTCTTATCTTTCTGATGTGCACATTCAGCGTGCCGTCCGTCGTGAACTTGTCGTTCCACACATTGTCGAAGATCTCGTTCTTCGTGACGAGCCTGTTCCTGTTCGCGATCAGGTAATCCAAGAGTTTCCACTCGATCGAAGTGATCTTCTTCTCGGTGCCGTCCACGAAAACGGTCTTGTTGACGGAATCCATCCTGAGGTACCCGTCATCGAAATCTGCGCTCTCTGCGGGCGCCGCAGTATCTCCGCTCCCGAAACGCTTCAGCACGACCTTTACCTTGGCGAGCAGTACCCCGAGGGAATACGGTTTCTCGATATAGTCATCGCCGCCTATGTTGAGTGCGATTATCTTGTCGTCATCGGTGTTCCTTGCAGAGATAAATAGGATCGGTATGTTAAGAGTCTGTCTTATCTTCTTGCAAAGCTCGAACCCGCTCCCGTCGGACAGGTTGATATCGAGCAGGACCAGCGAAGTCTCGTTGCTCTTTAAGAACTCGTCAGCCTCAGCGCTCGAGTAGACCGCGGCGGTCTTAACGTCGAACATATTGAAATACTCGCAGGTGTTGTCCGCGAGCTCCTGTTCATCATCGATTATCAGACAGTCTATCTTCATATTTATCCCTTACATGCTTCAATGAATTCTTTGATCTTGGTCTCATTCTCATCGGACGGTTTGGTGAGCGGGTCGATGAGGCTCAGTGTTGCCACGAGCGAATCTGCGCCTGCGGCTTCCTTTATGCCGGCGATGCATTTCGGGAGGGGTGTATGAACCGGCCCACACGGGAGACCCCAGGATGATGAGGTCATAGTCATCCTTGCTGAAACTGTACGGTTCGAGGTCCGGCTTTTTCTTGAAAGTCACGGCCGCACCGCCCCACATGAACTTGATCATGCCCTTGTCCGGGTAAGCTTTCTTGGGCACGAGCTCGATGAGCTCCGCGCCGAGCCCGTCCTTAATCTTCTCTGCGACCGCACGCAGGTTGCCGTTGAGTGAATAGTAGACTAATGCGTCATATCCGTCTCCTTATTATTATTCCCGTTAAAGTATAACACCTAATAATAAAATCTCTGCAATTAAAGAGCCTGCCCGGTCGGGCAGACTCTCTTCTCATAAAAATTTCCCTGATATCTCAAAAGCCTTCTTGCTTAATAGTTCAAGCACACACCATCAGAGTTGAACTTGTAGGTTTTACCATCCAATACCAGCGAAGTCTTTGTGTTCATCTTGCCGTTGGCGTTGAAGTAGTAGACCTTTCCGTCGATGTTCCAGCCGGTTGCCATGATTCCGGAAGACTTAAAATAGTACCTTTCGCCGTCGATGGTCTGCCAGCCTGTCAGTTGCCAGACCTTGAACAAACAGGGGACAAACCGCAAACAAACTATGAACTGACAGGATTCTGTTTCTTCGTTTTTTGTTATGGGATAGTTCACAGGTCCGTAACAAAACAGGAGTATGCTTAAAACAGGTGAGATATATGAAAAAGAAGATTATTGTTTTCGCAAACGGTTTTGGTTTGGATCCCCTCAATGCATTGATTAAGGGCTTTACAGATGCTGACATTAATAATGAATACGATTTCTTCGTGTTCATCAGCTATGCGTCTTATGACAGCTCTGAAGAATCCAACCTGGGCGAACTCAATATCTACAGACTCCCTGTACTTAAAGATTATGATGCGGCCATAGTAATGACCAATGCGCTCAATTCCGTGGATACCGGTATCGCGACGGTCAAGCGCTGCATTGAAGCGGGCATCCCTGTGTTCAGTGTCGGCATCGAGCTCGAAGGTGCGATCAATATCAACATCGACAATGTTACGGGCATAAAAGAGCTAACCGAGCATCTTATCGGTGAGCACGATGTTAAGCGTGCTGTACTCATCGGAGGTTACAAGGAACATCCGGAGAGTATTACCAGGATCGAGACGATCAGGAAGGTGTTTGAAGAACACGGTCTTTCCATAGCTGATGAAGACATACATTACGGTGACTGGGGCAATGTCAAGACCGTCGAGATAGCAAAAAGGCTCGCAGAAGACCCCAAAGGCCTGCCGGATGCGATAATCGCTGTTAACGATATCATGGCATTGGCATGCGCGACCGAGCTTACTCACCTTGGATACAAGATACCGCAGGATGTTATCGTTACCGGTTATGACTATGTTCCGAAGGGACAGGTTTATTATCCGGTCCTGTCGACAGTGGATTCAGGCTTTGAGACAATCGGTTTGGAGTGCCACAAGACATTAGCTGAGTATTTCGGCGGCAAGCTGATGAAAATGAAGATCAACATGTGCTCGAGGCCTGTTATCGGTGAGAGCTGCGGCTGCTGCAAGGACGATTTCTATGACACCAAGAGACGTGAATACGGCAGGACCACTTACCTCAAGTATCTGGACCGTGAGACACTCGAAGCAAGCGAGAGTAAACTGACGCATCTCATTACTGATTCTGATGATTATAAAGAACTCAGTGAGAGGCTCGTGGATTACTATAAGGAAGATCACGATTTCGTCGGAAGCGGTTTCTGCCTTGTAATACACAACAAGTTCTTTACCGATGTCATGGCTGATCCTGAAGAAGTCTACGAAGACGGACTGGACGGCGGTCCGATGCAGGCTATCATCGTGATCGACAAAGACTTCAATGTCCGCACCGGTATATCTGCGAACAATAAAAATCTCGTTCCCGGCTATGATCCGGAGTCGCCCGAGAGCCACATCTATTTCCTGCTCCCGCTCCATTCCGGCAGGTATAACTACGGTTACATCATCACTTCGGAAAGCGCGAAACTCGTCAAAGAATACCTTGACCTTCATTCATACACAGAGAAGCTGATGCTCGCATTCCGTATCCAGAGATCCAACATCCAGCTCAAGATCTATAACGAGAGCTTAAGGAAGATCTCCGAGATCGATACGATGACCGGCCTTTACAACCGTCTCGGCTACGAGAACAAGGCGACGCCCATCTACAACAACTGTATGAGGACGGGCAGCAGGCTCATGGTCATGTTCATCGACATCAACCGCATGAAAAGGATCAACGACGTTTTCGGGCACATGAACGGAGACGCCGCGATAAGACTTACCGCAAGTGCGATCAAATCCAACCTGAAAGATGATTGGATCGCGGTAAGGTTCGGCGGCGACGAGTTCCTCGTAATAGGTGACGTCAAGAACGAGGAGGGCGCCCAGGCCTTCAAGGAAGATGTCCTGGCAACCGTCGACAAGTTCAACCACGAAGGCAACTGGCCGTTCAGGCTTTCGGTCAGTGCCGGTTACATCATAAGTGAGGAGGGAGACAATAAACCTCTCACGGAGTACATCAAGGAAGCAGATGACCTGATGTATACAACCAAGAAAAAGATGCACTCGGAAAAGAGCATCTGACACCCCTTCGCAAGCAGCCGCCGGATACCAACGGGCGGCTGTTTGCTTTAATACCTTTTGTTGGCGGTGCGGTACTGGCCGGGCGTCATTCCGGTCCTTTTCCTGAACACTGATGTGAAATAACTCTGGCTCGGGAATGCGAGTTCCGCGGCGATCTTGGTAGGCGAGTAGTCGGAATCGACAAGCATGTTCTGTGCCGTCGTTATCTTGCAGTTGCTTATGTACTCACTTATCGTCTGTCCCGTCTCCTGCTTGAATAGCCTCGACAGATAGCTCTCGGACAGTTTGCACACCTGAGCGAGTTTTTTCGCCGTGATCCTTGTGTCGAGATGATCATATATATAGTCGATGCACCTCGAGATGTGAAGTGAGTAGATACGTTCCTTCCTGAGCTTTTTCATGTGCTCGGCATATTCCATGCACATCCTTGCGTGAAGGTCTGATATGTCGGAGATCGAACGCGCCTTGTCGGCTTTGTTGATATAGTAATCGCTGATGTCGTAGGCGGAAGAGACGTCCATGCCGCAGGAGATACAGTTTCGCGCGGCAAGAGCGGCGGTGACCGTGAAGTGGTATTTCAAATTGCGGAGAGGATCATTAGAGAGCTTGCCCATGCCTTCCTTCTCGTGAAGGGGCTGCGCGAGGAACTTCTTTACTTTTGTTGTGTCGCCGGTCTTGATCGCCGAGTAGAACTCAAGCTCCGGGTTATAGGGAGCGCGGTTTAGGTCCTCGTTTCTGGTTACGTAATCACGGTAGAAATGTCTCTTGTCATAGCTCATATCCGGTCCTCCGGTGGTCTGCGATTGAGGTCAGTATAACATAAAGAATGTCAATAAAACGATATTATGCAAATCCATGCGGTGTTAGCTTATGTTTATAAAACCAAAAGGAGGCCGCCGTTATGAGAGCGAGAAAGATTCTTACGGGAACGATTATTCTTGCGATGGCAACATCATGTCTGTCAGGCTGCGCAGCGCCGAAAACAGAGACTCCCCAACTGGATGGTTACAACCTTCTGTGGAGCGACGAGTTCGACGGAAACCAGCTCGACGAGACCAAGTGGAACAAGGAGCTCCGTGATCCGGGGTGGACCAACAACGAACTTCAGGAATACACAGATTCCGATAAGAACATCTTCGTCAAGGACGGATACCTTAACATAAAGGCTATCAAGACAACTGACGAGAATGGCAAGGATTACTACACATCCGGTAAAGTTCAGGGAAAGAACAAGACGGACTTCATGTACGGCAAGGTCGTCATCTCCGCCAAAGTACCTGAGGGACAGGGTCTCTGGCCGGCACTCTGGATGATGCCCACAGACGAGCAGAAGTACGGTCAGTGGCCGAAGTGCGGCGAGATCGATATCATGGAAGTGCTCGGCAACCAGACAAATATCGCATACGGAACGGTCCACTACGGTGAGCCTCATGCCGATCAGCAGGGCATCTACTCTTTGGACAGCGGTTCATTTGCTGACGAGTTCCATGAATACAGCATTGAGTGGGAGCCGGGCGAGATGCGTTGGTACATCGACGGTGAGCTCTATCACACAGTAAACGACTGGTATACAAAGGTAGACGGCGGAGACATGAAGGAATATCCCGCACCGTTCAACCAGCTGTTCTTCATCCAGATGAATCTCGCAGTTGGCGGAGACTGGCCGGGCAATCCTGACGAGACTACTGACTTTGAGAATGCAGTATTCCAGATCGACTATGTAAGGGTCTATCAGAAGGCTGAATACGATACCGATGTAACCAAGCCCGCACAGGAATTCAGAGAAGCAACAGCTGACGGCAATCTCATCTGGAACGGTGATTTCTCCGAAGCTGAACCTCTGGACGACGAAGAGAACTGGTTCTTCCTGCTCTTCTACGACGGAGAAGGTTCTGCAGAGATCGTAGACGGCGAGATGATCATCACATCATCAGCTTGCGGTACGGAGGAATACTCGGTACAGCTCGTCCAACCTGACTTGCCAATGATAGAGGGCACTACATACAAACTGACCTTCGAGGCGATGGCGTCCGAAGACAGGACCATGATCGTCTGCGTCTCGGCACCGAATGTCGGCTGGATCAGGTATCTGCAGGATACGAAGATCGACATCGGACCTGAATATCAGACATTTGAGTTCGTGTTCACGATGAACGATGCCGACGACAACTACGGAAGACTTGAGTTCAACATGGGTGCCCAGGGATCCACGGCGACGATCAAGATCAAGAACGTGCGCATCGAGATCGTGGAGTGATCTTCCCGACAACTTAAAACACCGAAGGGGCGCGTTCAGCGCCCCTTTTTCATGCCCGGAAAGCACAACACCTGTCCGGCAGTACCGAACAGGTGTTGTAACAAAACATTTCTAATGGTATCAGTGATTCGTAAATACGATCAGCTTATCCTGCTTGTCGAGTCTTACGGTATCTGACTTGGTGTCAGAGTTGAAAAGCACTACATTGCCTTCTCTCTTAACATATCCGAGGAGCAGGGAAGGGGAACGTTTCTCTGCGGGAACAGACTTATCGATCGATGCCTTCCATACAGAATAGACGAGGTCGCGCGCAGAGCATTCCGGCGGGATCTCTTCAAAGAAGCTCGAAGCTTTCTTGATATAGACTTCCTTGCTCTCATAGGATTCCGCTCCGGCTTCGTCGTAGGTAAGGATCTCATTATAGAAATCGAATATCGCGTCCTTCTCGCCGATCTGCGTGATCATCTTACTGATGTATCTGTTGCTGATGACGACGTTCCTTACGCTGTAACTGTTGACGATGTCGTGATGTCTCGGGTTGACGATCTCCACGACGATATCTATGCGGCCCGGATCGAAATTGATATCCTCAGCCGTTTTGTCGCTGATGATCTCCTGGATATATACGAGATTTGCAAGCGCAGCTGCATCCTGGTTACTGCTGTCGACAGTATCGTCGGACAGTATCAGGACAGAGATATCTCCGGAGTTCATTGTCAGGAAGACCTCTATCGCTTTGCACATCCGCTCCTTTTCGTAGATGGATGCGGCGATGGTTCCGGAGACAAACGGATAGTCCTCATAATTATTCATCTTGTCGAGATTCTCCTGATCGTCGATGATGACTACATTGAGGATCTGCCCGGATGAATCCTTGTGGTTCCATTCATTGCAGAATGACCTGAATCCTTCCATTATCTCTTCGGAGTTGCTGTTGTGTCCCAGGATGAGTATGTTCTTCTTGTCGATCCAGTAATCGTGGTTGAGCTTTACTCCGATATCTGAAGCCGGCTTGTCGGTCGTCTTCTTAAGATCATCGGGAGACGATGCGGCATAGTAGAAATAATCCTTGCCGTCAGATTTGCGTGAAGACAGAGGGATAGCTCTGTCGTGTGTGTTGATATAGTCCGTGATGTAAGCTTCTTCGCCGTCGGTCTTTATCTCGTCCACATAGAAGGTAGCGCCCTTGTTGGAGAACAGTTCCCTGTACGCCAGGTTGAGGTTAGGCATGACTGAGAACTGTGACAGGATGAGACCCAGGAACTGGTTGACTCTGACGGGGACTATGTTGCACTTCCTGTCGATCTGCTTGTACTTGATTATCTTGTCGACCAGAGCACCGGTCCAGTCGTCGTTGATCTCGACGACGATCTTCTGGTTGTCCCTTGAATACTCTTTGGAGACGATGTCCGCAACCTGCATGAGGGCCTTGATCGTCTTAGAGTTGCCGGTGCTGCTTTCTGTCTTGGCGCCCGCCTGCTCATCGTCGAGGATGATGACCGAGTTGGCATCTGCAAGCGAGATGTTGTGCAGCTGGTTGGCGGAGAAGATATCACCTTGTCTTACGACGACGGTGACATTCTTCTTGAGTTTCTTTCTGTTATAGGTGATGCGTCTCTCGAAGAAAGGACGGCTCGCAAGATCCTGCTTGAGCTTTCCGTTCTCCACTCTCAGGGTATCTTCCAGTTTCTCGTTTACTTCCCGCTCGATGGAATCCTTGTCGCAGTCTGCGAGGACAACGATGACCTGGTCATGATCGCAGTACAGGAAGTCATTGATTATCTCGGAAGCCCGTGTGTTCCAGTTAAGGATGATCACATGACCTGACACCTCGATATCCGTATTTCCTGAATTCGAATTCTCGATGAATCCCGAGATATAGTTGGTAACGTAACCTATGACGGCGCCGCTGAACGTTATCATACCGATCAGGACTATGCCGATACAGATGATCGGGATCAGGTATCCCGCCGCACCGATATCTCCGACGACCGCTTCAATACAGCCGGCATCGAGCACCATCGTTATCGTACAATACAACGCCTCGAAAAAGGTCATCCCGGTCTTTCCCGCAAGCAGCATTATCAGAAGTGCCGCGATAAGGAAGAAGACAAGATTGAACAACAGGATAGCGAATAAGACGATCTGCCCCGGATCCTGGGACACTTTGATGCTGAGCCATTCCTTGAACTTTCTCTTCATAACGCCTCCGGTGGGATCAGAACTCTACGGTAACAGGTGCCTCTGTGAACGAATAGAATGTTGCCTTGGCATTCTTGAGGTAAAGGACCTCGGTGTTGCCGTCATCAGCGCTGTACATAGCCTGAAGCTGCGGATAGCTCTCGAGCATCGCAACACGTGCTTCGCGTCTGTCATCTTCAACAAGCTCACAGGCTACCCTGAGCCACTTGCCGTCCTTGAAGGCACAGATCTCAGCCTTCGGATTGGCTATAAGCTGCTTGGATACATCCTTGACCTTGCCGGTCTGGATATAGAGCTTGCCTTCGAACTCGTTTATCGTCCCGAAAGGTCTTACCCTGGGCTGATCGCCCTCGACGGTAGCGAGATAATAAGTGTCTGCTTCTTTAAGGAAATCCAATACTCTCTGCATATGTTCCACCTCCGGGGATATAAAAATATATACTGTTAATGATAACACACGCAAGGATAGTGATTATAGAGTTTATTTATTAATTTAATTGGTATAATGAACCGTATAACAATGTTACAACGTAATAGAATCAGGGGTTTTACGGCCATGAACATTAGACGGTATACAGAAGAAGATTTAGGCGAAATGATCAGGATCTGGAATGATATCGTGGAAGAAGGTATCGCTTTTCCGCAGGAGGAGCCGCTGGATCCTGAGTCGGGAAGAGAGTTTTTCGCATCGCAGACCTATACCGGCGTGGCGGAAGATGACGGAAGGATCGTCGGCCTCTACATACTCCATCCGAATAATGTCGGCAGATGCGGCCACATCTGCAATGCCAGCTATGCCGTGGACAGCTCGTGCAGGGGAAAGCATATAGGCGAAGCGCTCGTTAAGGACTGCCTCGCACAGGCGAAAATGTGCAGCTTCCGCGTATTGCAGTTCAATGCCGTGGTCGAGACTAATATCCATGCAAGGCATCTCTACGAACGGCTCGGATTCGAGCAGCTGGGCACGATCCCGGGCGGGTTCAGGATGAAGGACGGCCATTACGAGAATATCTGCCCTTACTATCACACGCTTTGAAGTATTGACACGGCGGGAATGACGGACTATTATTGAACATGTTTAATAATTTGTCCGGAGGCCTGATTTGAAGAAGGATCAGAAGACAGAGATAACCCGCCGCAAGCTCCTCGATGCCTGCGATCAGCTGATCAGCAGTAGTGAAGAGCCGATGAAGGTTACATCCCGCCAGATCGCTGCCGAGAGCGGTGTGCAGGCGGCCATGATAAATTACTGTTTCGGTTCCCGTGAGAGGCTTATATATGAAGTGTTCCTGCGCAAGTATGAGAATGCGATGCAGGATGCGGATATATTGACGGTCATCAATTCATCGAAGAGCCCGAAGGACAAGCTCAAAGATCTTCACTTTATAATCGCTTCTTTTCTCGTAAATAATTATTCATTCACAAAAGCCATCACGGGCTTTGTCCTGTTTGACAGGGACCTGTCCAAAGAGTCGTTCAGCTATGGCCTGGTCAAAGAGCATTTCAACGGGAAGAAGACCGATACCGAGTGCAGGATGATCGCATACGAGCTGTCGACAATGATGCAGCTCGTGGTATTCCGTTATGAGGATATGAGAGAGCACATGGGGCTCGATCTTGAAGACGAGGATCAGCTCAGGAAATACATCGATATGAGGGTCGATCTGCTGCTGCCATGAGATACGTTTTCCCGTTCAGAGAGTGTCCGGATGAAGTCATGGACAGGATAGGAGGCAAGGGTGCATCCCTTGTCAGGATGGTGCGTATGGGGCTCCCGGTCCCGGACGGCTATGTAGTGTGCGCAGATGGTTTCGAAGACGGGAAGCCGGCAGATGAAGTCACAGCTTTTCTGGAAGAGAATTTGAGTGATTCATATACCTATGCCGTAAGGTCTTCGGCGCTGAACGAAGACGGAAGCGAGAACTCTTTCGCGGGACAGTATGAGACGGTAACGGATGTAAAGAAGGCGGATGTCGCAGATGCTCTTTGCACTGTCGGTAAGAGCGCATACTCATCCAGAGTCGAGACATACACAAGCTCAGTGGATTCAAGTTTTAAAGGTATCGGCGCAGTCGTGCAGAGATTCGTCCGTCCGGTAATGGCAGGCGTACTCTTTACCGCAGATCCGATAACGGGCAGTGCGGAGCACATGACCGGCAACTTCGTAAGAGGCGAAGGAGAACTTCTCGTATCGGGTGAAGCAAATGCATCTGAGTTCAGGATCAATGCTATGAAGTATGCGTATTCCGGTGAACAGGATCTCGCGCTTTTTGCAAAGAGCCTGTTCAAATATGCGAATGAGATAAAGGCTTCCTATGCTTGTGAAGTCGACATCGAGTGGGCTGTATCCGAAGGAAAACTGTATGTTCTGCAGGCGCGCCCGATAACGACCATGAACTGCATAAACAGGTACGACTACAAGGTTAACGGAAGTCTTGGAGGGGAGTTCTTCCTCACGAAAACAAACGTCGGAGAGATCTTCATGAAGCCGGTCACTCCCGCCACATACAGCGTGCTCGAGAAGATAAATGATTTCCTCGGACTGCCTCACTGGCTCAGCGCCGTTGAGGGACAGGCATACATGAACGTCAGCGTTGTGTGCTCGATGCTGGTTGCGATGGGAATGAGCAGGGCAAAGGCTTACGATGCGATCAAGGACATCGCGGGCGGCGTTCCGGAAGGGACTCAGATACCCGTATTCCCCTGTGACGCAAAGAAGTTCAGGAAGAATCTTATAAAGCTCTTTTGTGGAGACAAGAATGGCATGAGGAAGATGTCCCGCCGTGAGAAGGCTGAGATGGTAAGAGATTTCCCGGTACTGTCAAGAGACATGATGGCTCAGATAAGACAACTCAAGTCCAATGAGGAGTTGTATGCGTACTGGACAGGGGAGATGATTCCGCGCCTCAAGGAAGGTCTGTCGGCTGTTATGGCGGAATCGGGAATGAAGATGGTGCCGCTGTTCGGCAACCGCAGCAAGCTGGATAAGCTCGTCGGCAAAGAGATGTCGGCTAGGCTTTGCGGAGGAGGTCTTGGAGTACTGGACAGCATGAAGCCGATCCTCCTTTTGGAAGACCTCAAAGAAGGAAAGATAGATGCAGATAAATATATGAACGAGTGCGGCCAGCGCTGCATCAATGAGATGGAACTTGCCGAACCCAGACCGTTCGAGATCAACGGATTCATAGATAAGGCGCTGACTGACTATGAGACTTCCGGAGTCAATGCACACGAGATGCTTAAGGCCAGTGAAGAAGAGTACAACAAAGCCGTTGAAGACCTCAAGGCTTCTGATCCGAAGCATGCCAAAAAGGCAATCAAACTGGTGAAAGATTTAGCCGCTGCCCACAAGTTCCGCGAGGACATCAGGAGCAAGGGTGTATGGCTCTTCTGCGTGTTAAGGCAGTTCCTGATTCAGACAGGAGAAGCAAACGGAATCGGTAATGATATCTTCATGCTCTATATCGATGAAGTGATCGATCTGATCAAAGGCGATGCCGGTCTGCCCGAAGGTCTTAAAGCCAGGAAGGAAAACTATCGAAAGTACCTTTCAAATCCCGCCTTCCCCGCAGTCATCATCGGCAGGTTCAATCCTGCGGACTGGATGCAAGACCCGGAACGTAGGCTGGATTACTACATGCCCGACATGGGCGGCCGGACAAATGATTTAGCCATAAAAGGCTTTCCGGGAGCTGCGGGTAAGGTAACCGGCACAGTCCGCGTCATAACGGACATCAACGATATCGATCAGGTTCAGCCCGGAGAGATCCTTGTCGCATGTGCGACCAATGTCGGTTGGACCAGAGTGTTCCCGAAGGTAAAGGCCATAGTGACAGACATAGGTGCTCCGCTGTCGCATGCGGCCATAGTTGCCCGTGAATTCGGAATACCTGCAGTCGTCGGGTGTGGCAACGCCACGACACTACTTCACACCGGCGATAACGTTGAAGTTAACGGCAGGACCGGCGAAGTAACTGTCATGGAACAAGGGTAAGTACTTAGTCTGAGCCTTCCGGATAGAACACGATCTCCAGGAAGTCGAAATCGAGTGCTATTGAACCGCCATCTCCGACTGTCCCTGTAAAATCATCCATAGTGCTGCTCGTGAATGTGATCTTGTCGCCCGAGACAGTATATGTGCCATAGTCCCATGATTCATAGGAGTCAAAGTAATCGAGGATGATCGCCTGGATCAGGGTATCTTCCAGCACAGAATATGAGTCATAACCGAGGCTCTCAGCATATTCATCAAGTTCGTCCTTGCTGACACCGAGGAAATCCGACATGAACTCGCCGCTGTTCTCTTCCAGATATGCATACATGTCTTCCTTGAATTCATCTTCATCAACCCAGAGCTCATACTGTCCGTCTCCGAGCTTGAGGTACATTCTGGTCTCAAGGATTCCTTCCATCTCGACATCGTAGCCTTCAATATCGAGATAGTTGTTCTCGAAGTTCTCGGTTATATCAAAATCGGCAATATAAGTATCGCCCTCAAGCTGCCCGAACTCATACCCTCCGCCATAGGGCTCTATCTCACTCTCGTCCGCGACCGTAACTGAATCGAAAGCGACCGTGTTGTCGCCGCACTTAAGGTATACCGTGTAATATCCTGCAGGGATCATGCCGTCAACATAGTATCCGCAGTACACATACTCTCCGCTGCCTGTAACTTCTTCGCCGGTCAGTATCGTCTGATTGTCGCATGTTACTGTGCAGGTCATAAGGTCAAGATAATCCTCGACATTCTCTTCGAAAACTACCATCAGATCGACATACCCAGATCCGGTGGCTATATCGGTATACATTACGAGATTTGCAAGGTCAGGCATTATCTCGGGCTTAAACCCGTAGAAATCGAAGATCTTCTTGTAGCCCTTGTCGACGATGTTGGAGATGAGCCACTCTCCGTCGTCATTTACGAACTCAAAGGTAACCTGAACTTCTCTGACCTTATCGCAGGAATCCAGCGCCTTTATTACCTCATCGCTGTTATTATAGGTGTTGCCCTCCAGAGCATCTTCATAATCGACCATATTGAAAGTTACATCGATGGACGCAGATTCTTTGTCCCCGTCCACGGAATCCTCGTCGATCTCGTACCCGAGCGTATCTGCGACAGCATCGATGAATAAGAGGTCTTCTTTGGACAGGTCTGAAGTATCCAGAAGCTCTTCGAGGTCCTTTGTATCCTTGCTGGTCTTCTTGTCTTCAGTCAGCTTGATGATCTTGTCCGCATCGCACTTGATGAGAGTATCCGCGAAATCCTCTGCCGCATCGATAATGTCATCCTTCTTGAAGCCGCCCGGAAGCAGGCTGCAAGATGCGCAGGAAACAGCAAAAACCGCCGCAAGCGCAGCAGCAACAGATCTTGTAACAACAGTTCTCATAAATATCCCCCTTATCAGTCAGAAGACAATATATGTCTTTAGTGAATAAATTTTAAAACAATTACGAACAAATATAAATATATTTTATAATCTGTTATACTCAACATTATTGGGAAAAGGCAAATGTTCATACAGGGAATATGAAGAACAGACTATCTATATCGAGTATTTTTACAAGAGCCGGCGTCATCTTGCTGTGTGCGGCTCTTTTGGGCGGGCTTTTTGCCGCAGCATCTTCTCCGGAACATATCATCAGGGCAGACGAGGAACAAGGTGATGAGAACACCGGTATCATTGTCGATCCTTCAGGCAAGGCCGAAGGATACTCTGCAGTCCTCTACGACAACCAGAATGGTCTTCCGACTTCCGAGGCCAATGCTATAGCCCAGACAGACGAAGGCTTTATCTGGATCGGAAGCTACAGCGGACTTATAAGATACGACGGAAATACTTTCGAGAACATGAGTATCAATGCCGGCATCTCGAGCGTCGTAAGTCTCTACGTTGATTCTCAGAACAGACTCTGGATAGGTACGAATGACAGCGGTATCTCGGTCATGGAGAATGGCGAGTTCCGCACATTTAACAGGGATGACGGTCTCAAGTCCCTGTCGATAAGAGCCATCTGCGAGGATGAGAACGGCAACATCATCGTCGGAACGACGGAAGGCATCATCTGGATCGATCCGGAGTTTACGGTCCACATCCTGGATGACAGCAAAATAACCGACAAGTACATCAGGATGCTCGAAGTCGGTGCTGAGAATACGATATACGGAACGACATTGGACGGCTGCGTGTTCGAACTCAAGGATCTTACGCTTACCGGCTTTTACAGCGAGAATGTACTTACCGGTGTTACCAAGGCGAGGTCGATCATGCCGGATCCTGAAAGGCCGGATTTTGCCTATATCGGAGATTCGGAAAATCACGTTGTTTACGGCAAGTTCCAGAACGGCGGATTCAGCCTCTCAAAGAATTACACAACGGGTGAGAAGAACTACATCAACGCCATGGACTACAGCGACGGCGCACTTTGGGTATGCACGGATTACGGTATCGGGTATTTCCCTGACATAAGGAACGATTCGACATTCGTTCCTATCGAGGGTATCCCGATGACGACCTCAATCGAGGACATGCTCTGCGATTACAGCGGAGATCTGTGGTATGTATCTTCCCAGCAGGGTGTAATGAAGATCGTGCCCAATCAGTTTACTGATATCTTCAACAAATACGATCTGCCTGAAGGCGTTGTATATACGACCTGTGTCTATGACGATTCTCTCTTCATCGGAACCAAGAACGACGGTCTTATCGTCATAAGCGGCGGTTCGGTCGTGAATTCGATTCCGGTCAGCGAAATTGTTACGAAGTCGGGC
>CADAOK010000039.1 GCA_902789515.1 Oscillospiraceae bacterium | reverse complement strand
GTAGCCAAGGTTCCGGTTGTAATGCAGCTGGAAGCTTTGGAGTGCGGTGCTGCGGCGCTTGCCATGATCATGGCATATTACGATCTGTGGGTACCCCTGGAGCAGGTAAGGCTTGACTGCGGCGTCTCCCGTGACGGCTCGAAAGCCAAGAACATCTACCTTGCGGCAGAGCACTACGGCTTCTCCGTAAAGGCGCACCGCTTAAGCCCTGAGGCGCTCAAGGAGAACGGGACATTCCCGTGCATCATCCATTGGAACATGAACCATTTCGTGGTGCTTAACGGATTCAGAGGGAAGCACGTGTACATCAACGACCCTGCAAGAGGCACGGTCAAGATAAGCTGGGACGAATTCGACAAGGCCTTTACGGGTGTCGTGATAACTCCGGTGCCTTCGGAAAATTTCAAGCCCGGCGGAAAGCGCAAGAGCACGATATCTTTCGCGAGAAAGAGACTCGTCGGCGCGGGCGCTGCCGTTGTGTTCGTAATGCTCACGACAGCGATAAGCTATCTTTTCGGTATCGCGAATTCCGTTACCTCGAGGATCTTCATGGACCGCCTGCTGACCGGCATCAACCGCGACTGGCTGTATCCGTTTATCGGGCTTATGGTATTCCTGGCGGTAATCAACATTACGGTTGCCTGGGCGCAGACGATTTATTCGCTGAGGATCAACGGCAAGATGTCCGTCATCGGCAGCACGTCTTATATGTGGAAAGTCTTAAGACTCCCGATGGAGTTTTTCTCACAGAGGCTCGCGGGTGATATCCAGTCCCGCGCGGCCATGAACGCTTCGATCGCGGGCACGCTGGTCGGCACGTTCGCACCGCTGATACTCAACACCGCGATGATGGTCTTCTACTTCGTCCTCATGATCAAGCAGAGTCCGCTCCTGACCTTGATAGGTCTGTCGACGCTCGTTATCAACATCTTCATGTCGCGCATCATTTCCAACCGAAGGATCAACATCACGCGTGTCCAGATGAGGGACAGCGCCAAACTCGAGGCAACGACGGCAAGCGGCATCGAGATGATCGAAACTATCAAGGCGAGCGGCGCGGAGAGCGGTTTCTTCCAGAAATGGGCAGGTTACCAGGCATCGGTCAACGCGCAGAACGTCAAGGCTGCCAAGGACCAGCAGTTCATCGGAGTCATCCCCGCGTTCTTCTCGACAGTCGCTAACTACGCTGTTCTCATCGCGGGCATCTATCTCACGATGGACGGCAACTTTACACTTGGTTCAGTGCTCATGTTCCAGGGCTTCTTAGGTTCATTCATGTCTCCTGCGATGACGCTCATCAGCGCGGGCCAGACGATTCAGGAGATGCGCACCCAGATGGAGCGTGTCGAGGACGTCATGGAGTATCCTGACGATCCCGCGATCGATGTTAAGCCCACGATCACAGAGATGGCAAAGCTCAAGGGCAATGTCGAACTGAAGAATGTTACCTTCGGTTATTCAAGGCTCGAGGCGCCTGTGGTAAAAGACTTCTCGATGAGCCTTAAGACAGGAGAGAGAGTCGCGATCGTTGGTGCTTCCGGAAGCGGCAAGTCCACGATGAGCAAACTCATATCCGGCCTTTACCAGCCGTGGAGCGGGGAGATCCTTTTCGACGGGCATACGAGGTCCGAGTACCCGCGTGAGGTCATGACGGGATCGCTCGCGGTAGTCGATCAGGACATAATCATTTTCGAGGATACGATAAGCAACAACATCAAGATGTGGGATGACACCATACAGGATTTCGAGGTCATACTCGCGGCAAGGGATGCGCAGCTGCACGACGACATCACGAGGATGCCGGGCGGCTATCAGCACAAGCTCTTAAGCGGAGGCAAGAATATCTCCGGCGGACAGAGACAGCGTATGGAGATAGCGAGAGTGCTCGCACAGGATCCGTCGATCATTATCCTCGATGAGGCGACGAGCGCGCTCGATGCCAAGACGGAATATGAGGTCATCAATGCGATCAAAGACCGCGGGATCACATGCATAGTAATCGCGCACAGACTGTCGACGGTAAGGGACTGCGACGAGATCATCGTGCTTGACCACGGCGATATCGCGGAGCGCGGCACGCACGAAGAATTAATGGCAAGAGGCGGGATCTATTCAGAGCTCGTATCGAATGAATAAATAAGGAGAGAGTAAGTGGGATTCTTTGAGAATCAGATCGATGAGAGGCGCAAAGCCGAGCAGGAGCTCCTGGAGGACTCGTTCGTAAAGATCGCGGGTATCGTCATGGGACAGCGCACTGCCGAGAGACTTAGTGATGAACGTATCGTCACCAAGGGCGCTATCGATGACATCCTGAAGAGCCTGCACTACAAGCCGGTCGATGTTCCGGAGTCTATTACCGATCCTGCCGAGCAACTCGATTACTGCATGAGACCGTACGGCCTGATGAGCAGGGCGGTCGAACTCGAAGAGGGATGGTATAAGAATGCCTTCGGACCGATCCTCGCGTTTACCAAAGAAGGCGGCAAGCCCGTCGCGCTCCTGCCGGGAAGGATAACAGGATACAAATACAACGATCCGGTAACCGGGCAGTCCATAAAGCTCAACCGCAAGACGGCGGCGCAGTTCGATACCGACGCGATATGTTTCTACAGGCCGCTGCCGCAGAAGAAACTCGGCATCCCCGACCTTCTCATCTACATGAAGAACTGCATCTCGGTAAGCGATATCGTGCTGATCGTCATTTCGACTCTCGCACTGTCCGTGATCGGACTCCTGATGCCGAGAATTACCAGGATGCTCACGGGTCCCGTGCTCTCTTCTGGAAGGAAAGACGTACTCCTTGCGATCGCGATCTCAATGATCTGCGTCGCACTGTCATCACAACTCATGGGCGGCATCAAAGGCCTCATCCAGAGCAGGCTCGACATCAAGACTTCAGTGGGCGTTCAGGCGTCGATGATGATGCGCCTTATGTCGCTCCCGGCAAACTTCTTCCGCAAGTATTCGCCGGGCGAACTTAAGAGCAGATCGATGTCGGTCAACAACCTTTGCACGCTCATAATGGGCATGGTGATGAACACCGGTCTCACGTCGATCACCTCGCTGATCTATATCGGGCAGATATTTAATTTCGCACCTTCGCTGGTCATACCTTCGATTGCAATCATCGTTGTCACGGTTGTGTTCTCGGTAGTATCGACTCTGACGCAGATCAAGATCAACAGAAAGCTCATGGAACACGCCGCCAAAGAATCCGGCCTGTCATACGGCCTCATCACGGGTATCCAGAAGATAAGGCTGTCGGGCTCTGAGAAGAGAGTCTTTGCCAAGTGGCTCGACCTCTATTCCGAGGGTGCGGAACTTACTTACAATCCGCCGATGTTCATCAAGATCAACTCGGTCATCTCGACTGCGATCAGCCTCGCGGGAACCATCGTCCTTTACTACATGGCGATGGAGAGCAATATCGATCCGTCTTCGTATTTCGCGTTCACGGCGGCATACGGAATGCTGATGGGTGCGTTCATGTCAGTATCAGGCATCGCTCTGTCGGCGGCGCGCATACAGCCTATCATGGAGCTCGCGGAGCCTTTCCTCAAGACAGAACCCGAAGTGTCCACCGGCAAGGAGATCGTTACCGGTATCTCCGGCAGCGTCGAACTGGCACACGTCTCGTTCAGATATTCAGATGACACACCTTACGTGCTCAACGACATCTCACTGAAAATCAAGCCCGGCGATTACGTCGCGATAGTAGGCAGCACCGGATGCGGCAAGTCGACGCTGGTAAGGCTGCTGCTCGGTTTCGAGAAGCCCGAGAAAGGCGTCATCTACTACGACGGCAAAGACATCACGACCATGGACATATCTTCGCTCCGCCGCAAGATCGGAACGGTCATGCAGGATGCGGGACTCTTCCAGGGCGACATCTATTCCAATATCGTTATCAGCGCGCCGCAGCTAACGCTCGATGATGCGTGGGCGGCTGCAGAGAAAGCGGGCATCGCGGATGACATCAGGGCAATGCCTATGGGAATGCACACTCTTATCTCAGAAGGTCAGGGCGGCATCTCCGGCGGACAGCGCCAGCGTCTCATGATCGCGCGCGCCATCGCACCGTCTCCCAAGCTCCTGATCTTCGACGAAGCCACCAGCGCATTAGATAACAAGACGCAGAGGCAGGTGTCTGAAGCGCTCGACGCGATGGGATGCACGAGGATAGTAATCGCGCACCGCCTGAGCACGATCAAGCACTGCGACAGGATCCTCGTCCTTGACGGCGGCGTTATCGCCGAAGAGGGCACTTACGATGAACTGATCGCGAAGGACGGCTTTTTCGCAGAACTCGTAAAGAGACAAAGAACGGACGATTGATCAACCGCCCGTTCTTTTGGTGTTTTGGTTTTTGTTATTCCTTCAGTTCTGGATAGTTACGATGTTGCCGCAGTCCTGGCACATGTATGCGCCGCCGACCTGATCGAACTTGATCGCCATTGAGTGGCACTTGGGGCACTCGGTTACTTCCGTATTGATGTTGACGCCTTCCATCGGGTCGCCCTTCTCGTTTGCCGTGTTAAGCGGGATCGCGTGCGTATTGCGGAAAGGCATCTTGGGAGTGACGTTGATGTTGATAGGATCAGTGCCTCCTGCAACACCCTCGAGCTCGTCAAGGCTCAGTTCTTTGTTCTTATCTGTCATATTTTTATCTCCTTCCATTTAAGTTCAAATGTCTGTTCTAATAATACGACGTAATATTAGAACTGTTATCAGAATTCAGAAGTTTGTTCTAATAAAAGGCTTCAATATTAGAACTCAAGTCAGAACTTGAGTCAGCCACCGTGCGCCTTATCTTCTGAACTCAGGATGCTCCTTATAATACTTTTCCTTGTCCTCATACATCCGCTCGTCTGCGAGCTTCAGCGCCTCGGTGATGTCCGACGAATCCTTGCTGTAACTGTACCCGAGCGCGAAAGACACATCCGGGTAGTTGCGCTCGATCTGCTTGACCTTCTTGCACTTCGCCGCTATCTCCTCCTCGGTGGTGTACGTCAGAAGCACCATGAACTCATCTCCGCCGGCCCTGTAGATCTCATTGCCGACGAAAACATTCTGCAGCACGACCGCCGCGTTCTTGAGGAGCAGGTCGCCGGCAGCATGTCCGCCGTTGTCGTTCACGCGCTTGAGTCCGTTCAGGTCCGCAAAGACGATGCCGACACCCTGCAGTGCGGGTTCTGATCCGGTCCTCAGAGTATCTACGCGGTTGTTCATCTCGTTGCGGTTCAGCACGCCGGTCAGCATGTCGATTGAGCTTAAGACCTTCAGCCTCTCGAGCAGCCTGTGGTTCGCAAGTTCTGCCGCGAGGAAGTACACCGTCAGTTCGATCGTTTCCTTTATCTTAACGACGTTATTCACGTCGAAGTTGCACACCCAGATATATCCCATTGTCTCGCCGTTCGCTTCGAGAGGGAAGAGCACGAGGCTCTCGACGCCCTTCTCCGTCAGCGACTTGAACCATACGGGGTTTCTGTCCTCTAAGTACTTCCAGTCGTTGGCATTCTTGATTATCAGGCAGTTGCTGCCGCCTATCGTATCTTTCCAGGTAGTCGTAAGCTCGTAGAAGTTCTCGCGCAGGACGCCGTGCATGCTCGGCAGGACGGAGTACTCGTTGCGCGATTCGGCGAGGACGGAGCAGACTCTTTTCTCGTTGTCGGTCAGAAGGAGTACGCAGGACTGCGCGTCGCAGATCTTGCGGATGTCCGAGATGACCTCGTTCATTGTCTGTGTGAAGTTCGTCGCGCCACGGAGCTTGATGCATGTGTTGAGGACTGCGGACGCGGTGGATGCGGAGGTATTGCTCATCTCCTCGCTGTCGGCGTTCTTGGTAATGAGCTGCGAATAGGTGCAGTAGTGGATGTTGCCGACGCTCATAAGAGGGATCATCGTGAGGTTGAACCAGAAGTCGTACCTCTCGGGGTGGACGTAGGTGTGCATGGGCTGCTTTAAGACGGCGCATCTGTAGCAGAAGTCTTCGAAGTTCATGTCTTTCGGGATGTATCTCTCGTACAGACAGTTCGGCTCGAACTTGGTCGAGAGCATCTCCGGCGCCATGCCGTCCAGAGATTCGATGGAAGCGATGTACGGGGCATTGCCCGTGACGATCCTGATATCGCCGTACGAGCCGTCTTCTTTGGTCTCGACAGAGATAACACATGTCATAACGTCGATCATGTCGACAAATCCCTTAAAGTCCATGGCGCGCCTCCATAACTAAAAGTTTATTGATAGTATTGTAACACGCGCGGCGGGCGAGTTGTTAACGCAGGTGCAAATGTTGTTTTACGGATGTATGTACATGTCGTGATATAATCCAAAAAAGCGCAGAAATATGGGGTTGCAACCTCAGGTTGACAAAGTTCAAGCCGGAGGTGGTGGTCTTGTAAGGGCGGCAAAAGCTATCCTTGAGCCATCAAACCAACGGAGGTAATTGCGATGACAATTGCAGACAGGATACAGAGCCTGAGAAAACAGAAAGGCATGTCACAGGAAGAGCTCGCGGACGCGGTCGGTGTATCACGCCAGGCCGTCTCGAAATGGGAGAGCGAGCAGGCCACCCCGGACCTCGACAAAGTAGTAACAATGAGTGAGATCTTTGATACGACCACAGACTATCTCCTTAAGGGGATCGAGCCGGTGGAGACAATCGACCACAAGACCATGGCCGACGTCGTAGACCAGAAGATCCTTACGGAGAAGAACGGCAAGCGCGCGAAGAGCATCCTCAAGTGGGTGCTGATCATAGTCGGTGCGCTTCTTGCGATAGACGCGATCTCGCTGCTGGTGTACCTCATCATCAACGGCTTCCAGATGCCGGTGTAAGCGGGAGGTAATCACATGACAACAAAGAAAGCCATAGGTGGCGCGCTGATCGCCATCGTAGTTAAGTTTGCCTCGGATATCTTAGCGTCCCTTGCAGTGGGCGGCCTGTTCCTTCTGGGTGTCCCCGAATGGATCTGCATCGCGGTAATGGGTGTGCTCTATCTTGTGACCACGCTTATACTCGTAAAGCTGATCTACAACAAAGCCTTCAAGTTAAGCAAGGAAGAGATTGGCATGAAGAAGTCTGCGCCGAAGCCCGCATACATTATCCTCGCGGCGGCGCTCCCCGCGTTAGTCTGCGGGATCCTGCTGCTTACAAAAGGCGAATTCGTAATGTCCGCACCCGACACGCAGGCAAGGCTCGCTGCCATTGCCGGCATTACCTACAACGTTATCGGCGCGCCAGTGGTCGAAGAAGTACTCTTCAGGGGAGTTATCATGAACCTGCTGAAGAAGAGATGGAATACCGTTGTGGCAGTGGTCCTGCCGTCGGTGCTTTTCGGCGCCGTGCATATCATGGGACTGGAAGAGCCGAATCCGGCAGACTGTGTGCAGGTCGTTATCGCAGGCACTCTGGTCGGGATCATGTTCTCCCTTATCGCACTCCGGACCGGTTCCGTCTGGAACGGCGCGCTGGTGCATGCGGTGTGGAACCTCGTCATGTGCGGCGGAATCTTCGCGATCGGCGCACAGCTCTCCGAAGGCTCGCTCGTCACATTTGTGATGCAGAGCAAGTCATTCCTTCTGACCGGCGGCGCGTTCGGCGCAGAGGCTTCGGTAATAGCGATCGCAGCTTACTTTATGGTTATCATAGCTCTAGCGATGAGCGGGAAGGCAGTCCGTACGCGTCTTCAGCACTCATGACCGCCTTGATTATTGCCTCGCTGATTACATCAGCCGCGATGGAGCCGACCACTTCCTGGTCGGCTTCAAGCTCTCCCGCAGAAACTGCGTAGATACTGTCGCCGTCGAAAGACGTGTGCACCGGCCTGATCGATCTCGCGTACCCGTCGTGGCACATCCCGGCGATCTTGCACAGCGCGGCTTTGTCGAACTTCGCGTTGGTTATCAGGACCGCGAGCGTGGTGTTGTCCGCGAACCTGTTCTTGATGACTTTTATGCTCTCATTCAGGACGTCGGCCGTGCTTCTGAAAGACTTCCTGTCGGGCGCGAGCAGTCCCGCGATCTTCCTGCCGTTCTTCCAGTCGTACACGTCGCCTAAGGCATTGAGCGCGACCACGGCGCCGACCTTGAGATCGCCCAGCTGGATCGCATAGCTTCCCATGCCGGTCTTCATGCAGGTCTCCATGCCGGCGATCTTGCCGACCGTGCATCCCGTTCCCGCGCCGTAATTGCCGTCCTTATAGTTCGGTGCTTCCATCGCGTTCTTCGCCGCGGCATATCCCATATCCGCATCCGGGCGAGCCTTGCTGTCTGCGACCATCAGGTCGAAAAGGTCCGCCTGCGATACCAGCGGCACATGCGTCACGCCTACATCGAACCCGATTCCGCGCTCTTCGAGATAACGCATCACGCCGTCTGCCGCACCGAGCCCGAAAGCGCTTCCGCCCGCGAGAACGATACCGTGTATGACCTGCGCCGACGCAAGGGGACTGAGCACCTGGCTCTCTCTGGAAGCCGGACCGCCGCCTCTGACATCAAGCCCTGCGCGCATGCCGTCCGGGCTTATGAAGACAGTGCATCCCGTACCGCCCTGAAGGTCCTCTGCCTGACCGATAAAGACAGGCGCCACGTCGTAAACCGAGATCTCTTTCATATCCATAGCAGTCCGCTTCCTTTATGGTTTGTATTTGCCCTCATTATATTACATTCATGCATTGCCGCATCGTGCGGCGAGTGTGATAATGGGTATCGTTCAAAAAGAATGACAACACGGAGGCATATATATGAGAAACAAGACTATCGCACTTGCGCTTACGGCGGCAATGGTTATGGGTACCGCGGCAGGATGCGCCAAGAAGGAAGAAGAGCCTGTAATGGAGAGCATCCCGGAATCAGTTGCTGAATCAGAAGTGACCGAGTCAGTCACGGAGGTGACAACTGAGACAACCAAAGAGACAACAAAAGCTACCGAGACCGAGACGGAAGAGACTGAAGAATCGGGTGTCGAGACGTCTTTCGAGGTCGGAGGATACGGCGATCTGATCCCCGGCGAGATATATTTCCTGAACGATCCGGCAGACGGCAATTCTCCGATCCAGGGCATCGCGCTGACGGGCAATGTCGCAGGAACAGGTTCTTTCAACACGACAAATACTAATACGAATCCCGTGAGATGCGTTTTCGAGATGAACGAGTGGGTCGAGATCTACCTCGACTGCGATGCGGAAGAGGTTCAGGTATGGGTGTTCAATTACACCGGCAACCTGGGCGGCTACGAGAGCGCTTCGTACACGGGCGATTCGATGGTCGGCGTCATCGCGATGGCACCGCTCTTCAACCCCGGTTCCGAGGATTTCTGCTGGGGTTCGTTCTGCCTTAATCCCGAAGAGGTAACGCCCGGTTACTACGACCTGGTCTTCACGGTCGACGGCAAGGCATATGCCATGATGGTCACCAGGTTCTACGGCGAGGGCGAGCTCTCAGGCATGTCCGACAAGGAACTCACGGACCTCATGGGCGAGATCTGAGGGCGGCGCGGCCCGCCCGGGAAAGACTCAATGCGTTTTCATTTAATTAACACACGGCCCGCAAGAAATAACAGATTTTACATTGCGGGTGCGCTATAATAGTGTACAAGTTATCAGAAGTGAGGTTATATCGAATATGGCCAGACGTACAGGCAGAGGAAGACAGCCCAGAAGTGACATCAATCCGTTACTCGTTGCATTATTTATCCTGATCACAGCCGTCATCGGCGTAATCTCGTACTTTATCGGCGAAGCGGTATACAACGCCTGTTCCGATGCAATGTGGCAGCCTCTGGCAGTCGGCCTCTACTTCCTGACATTCCTGGTAGTGTATTTCGTCCTGTTTTTCGTCATCAACGCGATCTCCGGAACGGTCGGTGGCGGAAGCCGCGGACGCACCACACATTCAAATTCCCGCACAAGGAGCAATACCAGCCAGCGCCGTAAGAACCAGACCGGCCCGGCAAGAGGCTATGCGACAAGATCCAGAAGGAGAGGCGGCAGCTCCGGAGCATCCGACTTCGTTAAGCCCGCTCTTATCGCACTCGGTCTCGCAGTCGCATTCTTCGGCCTTTCCATCCTGTTCGACTACCTTTACGAATTAGGGGAGACCAAGGAACTTAAGCCGACATCCTATATCTTCCTTATCGACGACTCAGGCTCCATGCTGGATACAGATCCCCAGTTCCTCAGGGTTGAAGCCATCCACGACATCATGGAAGACGCTGATCCCGACATGCCGTACGCTGTTTACAGCTTTACTTCCGACCTTACCATGGTCAAAGACATGTCAACATACGACAAAGACGATGAGTTCACTTTCTATTCCGACGGCAACACGGATATCATCAAAGCGGTGTCCGGCGTGCTCGACGACCTTGAGAGCGGCAAGATAGACGGCGGAGAATCCCCGAGGATACTGCTCCTCAGCGACGGTAACTCCTACCCGTTCGGCAAGGGTGATGTCATCCGCAGATGTAAGAAGAACGGCGTCACGATCTGCACCGTATCCTTCCCGCAGTACAATGACCTTCTCGAGGATCTTGCCGACAAGACCGGCGGCGTTTACGTCGACAGCGACGATACCGACGAACTCAACGAGATGATGGAGGGTGCCATCACGGCCAACGTTTCCGCCAGGGACATCCTCTCATACCGTCTGCCTGTCGAAAACGACGGTCTCTACGTCTTCCTCAGGATTCTGTTCCTCATCATTCTCGGTGCGGCATGGTCTGTTTTCAAATTTGTAATATCAAGCACTTCTTCGAGCGAGATCCCTCCGATCGCGGTCCTGATCGTGTCCGGAGTCCTCTGCATTGCAGGTGCCGTTTTGCTTGAAGTTTGCAGCCAGTATGCCACCGATATTCCGCCCAGATTCATATTCGTTATCCTGTGGGCTCTGTCGCTCGGTCAGCTCATGATCCAGCAGGCCGCAAGAAGGCGCGGAAGGGGCTCTTCAATTGGCTGAGGGCTTTTTACAACTATTTTACAGAATAGTATTGTATAGGACATTCTGCATAAGTAAAATTACACATATTAGTATTGTTAATGCTATTATGCACAATTATAATTGATGTTGTGGTAATTATACCTTTGGGAGTGTTGATATGTACAATAGGATAAAGAAGTTGTTGGCGTTACTGGTTGTTGTTACAGTAATCGCCGCAGGTTTTGTTACTTCCAATGCTGATGGTACTGCCGAGTCGGGCGTTAACAAGTTCAATGTTGTCCTGGTCCTCGACGCAAGTGAATCGATGAAGAAGACGGATCCTGACGGATACCGTTACGAAGCTCTCGAACAGTTCATTTTCATGCTGGCTGATACGGATAACTATCTTGGATGCGTCGTTTTCGACACCAAGATAAAGGCCGAGTCCGAACTGTCGCTTGTCACCGGTCAGGAAGAGAAGAATGCGGTAATTGAGACGCTTGAGTCAGTCTCGCCCAATCACGGCTATACAAACATCGGCGATGCCTTGCAGGCAGCCGTCGACATGATCGAGACATCCGGCAATCCTGACCTTCCGTCAGTAATCGTATTCTTAAGTGACGGCAACACGGACATGCCTACTGATTCCGAGATCGAGGAATCACTCGAGACAAAGGCTGATGCTATCGAAGAAGCACGTGATGCAGGCATCGCAATCTACTCTGTTTGCCTTAATGCCAACGGTTCCGCTGACATTACCGAGATGCAGCAGATCTCAGAAGCTACCGGCGGCGTCTTCAACGAAGTTACAACCGCGGCTGACCTTCAGGACGTGCTCTCATCATTCTACGCACTCATCTACAATACGGTCCCTGTCCCGATCGAGGCTGAAGTATTCCCCGACAGCGGAATCATAACCAAGACTTTTAATATTCCGGGACTTGGCGTTGAAGAAGCGAACTTCCTCATCTACGGTGAGGTTGATTCCATCACGATTTATGATCCGACCGGCGCGGAGTATCCTGCCGAGACACTGATCAACAGCACATGCGGCATGGCCAAGGTCATGAATCCCGTTCCGGGCGACTGCACTGTCGAGATTCACGGTGAACCCGGCACGACCATTTACGGCAACATGGTCTATAACGTTAACCTGGTAGTCGTCGGAAGTTCCGATCTCAACCAGATGACAGGTTCGACCAGCACGCCCGTAAACTTCAACGTACAGCTCGGTACGGGAAGTGTAATGGCTACGGATCCTTCACAGTACAACGGATTCAGCGCTGAACTTATCATCTCCGACGCATATGGCACGGATCTTGAGACCATCTCCATGACTCTGGGAGACAACGGTTTCGACGTTGCCAAGACATTCGACGCAGGAACATACAACTTCAGATTCCATGTATCAGGTTATGACCTTGAGAAGGAATCAGAGGTATACGGCCCGTTCACGATCGTAGTCGCAGCTCCCAATGTGACTCCGACGCCTGTTCCCAACAGCGCACCTGAACCGGTCGAAGAAGAGAAGGAATATACAAAGTATGTGATTCCCTTCATGGACAACACACTCGAGATCCCGGTCACTGATCTGGCTACAGATGCAGAGGATCCGGAACTCGTATATCAGATCGAATCAAGCTCGTTCCTCGAAGGCGATGATTACACCTTTGACGGCGAGACGATCACGATGACTAACTACAGCCTCAGCAAGGGCGACTATATCGTCAAGGCCATCGATACTGGCGGACTCTCCTGCGAGGTCAAGGTTAAGGTCAAGGCCATCAATGTCGGTCTGATTACCGTTATCACGCTCGGCGTTATCGCTCTGCTTGTACTCATCGGTATCATCTGGAGTCTGTGGTATTGGAAGGGAAGACGACTTAAGGGTACGCTTACCTTTATCGATGCTTCCAATAACCCCAAAACACTCAACAATGCTCACGGTCAGGTCCGCATCAAGCGTCTTGGCAATAACTATGCGGGATTTGATCCGAGAAAGACTTACATCCAGTGCACCGGCAAAGACCATGTGTTCTTTGTGAGCAACAAGAAGTTCGTCGGCGGCAGAGGCGCCCCGACCAAGAAACTCAAGATTAACGGAAACAACAGCGATGTCCGTGTCAATCTGCCTAACAACCCGGCTCAGCTGACCATCAGGTTCCAGAAGGATGAGCGCAAGGCAAAGGCCCACCGTGCCGCTTCCAGGGGCAGGTCAGGCGGTGCTGCACGCGGCGGTGCACGTTCTGTCCGTTCCGCACGCCCGGCAGGCGGAAGACCGACAGGCGCAAGACCGTCCGGCGGACGTGGTCCAAGAAGATAAGATATTAAAAAATTTACATATCAGGAGGTCATTATGGCAATCATTGAGAATCTATCTGTAACAGCAGGCGGCGGAATCATCTCATCCGCATCACAGTGTAAGCAAAAGGATAACGTTGTATCGTTATTTATTGGTCTCGTGAACGTCTTATTCCTGATAATCATGAGGCATATGATGATCCCAACAGCAATGTTTCTGTCCGTGAATACAGACACATCAGATTCCTCAGCATCGATACAGATAAGAGATCGAGCGAAGCGGGCCAGATGGGCTTTGATATGCTCGATAATACAGAGAAGATGGATCTGTCACTCTCCGGCAATATCGGCATCATACTTACTGACCACAGGCCTGACCTCAAGTGGATCAAGGATACCAACGGTTCGATCGCACAGGTAATCGCAAGAGGCGACGGTGCGGGCGGAATCAGACAGGCAGGAAGATATCTTCTCTTCGATAAGCTCGATGATCTCGAATCTAAGATCCAGCGCATTGTTGATGATGCGAAGGTCGGATTTGTCGATGACTGCAAGGTTGTCGTACACATCATGTCCGGTGTATCAGGCGGTACGGGTTCCGGTACATTCCTCGATGTTTGCTATGCCGTTAGAAATGCTCTCAGCGGTATCACAAATAAGATGATCGTCGGCTACTTCTTCATGCCTGACATCAGCCTTTCCAAGCCGGGTCTTGACCAGGCTTCCAAGAAGTTCATCCCTATGAACGGATATGCTGCACTCCAGGAACTTAATTACTGCATGAGCATTCCTGACAACGGCGGTGCTTTCAGACAGATCATTAAGGACGGAAGCTATATTGACTGGAATTGTCCTCCGGTTGAGATGTGCCATCTTATCGGTTCACAGACTGAGAAACTGGCTAACATCTCTGATGATGCTTATGACTATGCTATGCATACCGTAACTGAGTATGTCATGGACTTCCTGTCTGATAATACAAACCAGGAATTCGACGGATATCAGCTCGCTTCCAACCAGGCTACCCGTATTGCTACGGCTTCCAAGGACAGAACCGGCGGTTACAGACCTTGTATGGTATCTCTCGGTGCCGCTTGCGCGAGCATCCCCTACAGGGAGATCAACACATACCTTGCGTGCGGTATGTTCGAAGAATACAGGAAGGTTCACAATGAGAATGTACAGCAGGCGGATGCTGACGATGCCGTCAACAAGGCATGGAATGTTACGAGCCTGCCTCTGAACACAATGGTCGAGAAGATCTATGCATCACTCCTCCAGAAACTTACGGGCAATGATTCCACAGGTCTCCAGGGCTACGATTACTATCAGGATCCTGACGGACTGGGCAAGCCTTGGAAGTTCCTGCTCGAGACTGTTGATACCAATGGAATGAACGATCTCGAGGGCCGTTATATCGAAGAGATGAACAACCACTTCGGCAACCTTGCTGCAAATGCTGATAAGCTTGTAAGCCAGGGTGTCGACGGCGTTGACAATAAGGAGTCCCTCATCTATCTGCTCGATCAGGCACTCGATCCGATCGTTAAGGATATCAGGAGAGGTCCTAAGTTCGCCAAGAACATCATTGATCATGTCGAGGGTGCCAATGTCCTTAATCTCATCCAGGGACTCAAGGCAAAGAACCATTCCGAGTACCAGTCAAAGGAGAAGGACCGCTCACTAAGATATGAAGACTATCAGGAGACAAAGAGGATATTCTTCAATCAGGAGAAGCAGGGAATGTTCGACAGCGATAAGAAGCGCTATGAGGACTTCGAGAACTGCGTTATCGCATATGTACAGCTGATCGAGCTCTGCGGCGGCGTATACAGCAGCAACCCCAACGCAAGACCTCAGATCGGTGTATATGGTCATATCAACAATATTCTCGATACTCTCGAGAAGCAGATCAAGGAGAGAGTTGCAAACTACTATGCTCCTCTGTCTGACACTCTTGTTGACCTTACCGATACATTCGAGGCTAACTACAGGGATCTCCTGAATAAGTCCACAGCTAACAAGACATTGGGATTCAACAATCCTCTTATCTCGATCAACGATGACAGCATCATTTCTCTTCTCGACGAGGAGATCAAGGGTATCCCGATGCCTGATACATTCAGGAAGTTTATGGAATTCCTGACAGCTGCAGGTTACGACGTATGGCAGAAGAAGGAGACAAGACTTCCCAAGACAGTCCAGAGCTTCTTCGTTGGACGTCCGGGCGGAGTCTTCGCAGACTTTGCCGGCATGACAGTCGATAACTTCCTCGAGAAGAAATATGGTCTTACAGGCCAGAATCTCGAGCAGCAGATCATCAAGGACTTCGTCGGCGATCTGAGAAGCGCTTCTGTTCCGTTGCTCGCACTGGACAGCTCGAAGCTCAACAGCCAGAAGAATTACCAGAGGAAGGTTACATTCCCGAGCACATCTTCTGTAATATCCCACGCATTGGGCAGCACGAATTCCGGAATCGATCAGGAATGGACACAGATCCCGAGCTCTATCAGCGACAGACTGCTGTTCGTCCAGATCAGGGACGGATTCCCGCTTCATACCCACCTGTATGAAGAGAACGGAATCTATCCGGATATCAAGTTCTCCGACTGGAGAGCACTTCCTACGATCACGGCTCCTTCCGTTGTTGATCCCAATGCTCCGGATGCAATCAAGTCGAAGATCGAGACTGCAAAGGAACTGTTCGATAAGGCTGTCGCACTCGGCATCATCAAGATCAACGAGCCTTATGATGAATCCAAGGAGAGTGATTACTCTTATATCTACAGCATTGATGAGAACATCCAGGCAGAGATCGATGGTCTGTCCGATGCTCTGAATGCAATCCTGCAGGGTGACGGTTCCATCTCTTCCAAGGCTGCCAAGCTCTCAGACATGAAGGCACGCGTCAATGAGCTCCTCGGCGGTGCTTATAAGGAACTTGTCCGTACAAACGACAAGCTCAAGCAGACAGGCGGAAGACATGACGATCCGAAGTACGACATGATGATGAAGAAGGACTTCCTCTACATGTCACCTGTCTATCAGATCAAGATCCGCAACACCATCGAGAAGATGGATGGAAACCTCAATACACTGCAGGGCGTAGTTGATCAGATCAAGCAGAAGGACGAGGAGTTCTCCAAGCTCGAGGCTAACTACAAGAAGAATTTCTATCTTGCTCTGTATACAGGTATCCTGTCGCTTAAGGATGACGGATCTATCGTATACGAGCATGATGACAACGGTCTTATGAGGCCTTATGTACTCTCCGCATACGGCGAGAACATGAAGTATGAGGATGTTCCTTATTACCAGGCTTATGTCACATACCTCGGCCTCGATGAATCACTCCAGGATACGATCTATAAGCTCGCAAGCAAGAACAGAGCTTCTGATGCGGCTAAGCAGTATGCCCGTGATATCAAGGAGCGTAAGTTCGGTGATACGGACATTGCCAATTTGAGGACACAGGCAAGAAATCTCTACGATTCAGATACTGCTGATAAGGTCGAGAGATTCCTGGTAGATCTTAAGAATTTCATTTTCTGATAAGAGGATTAACATGGCTTCAAACAGAGAAGAACTGATCAGATACACTGAGCATAAGATATTGGAAGTAGAACGTCCTAAGGACATCGGTCTGGGACTGGATACACAGTTTGACAGTCCCAAGTGTCCGATGCTCGTGGTCAATATGAGTTCGACTCTGTCTGAAGACCGCATCTACCAGATCAAGAGTGACCTGTTCAGTATCTGGCCCAGGTACAGGGAAGTAATCCCGTTTATTTCCGACTACAAGCAAGCCGACTATAAGGCTGTAGTTGAGAAGCTGATGGATTACAACAACAATTTCGCGAAGTATACATATGTAATACTGTATTTTGTTGTCGATACATCTGAGTTTAAGAGCAAGGATGAATTCTATGCCAAGCTCCGCGAGATCGAACAGATAAAGGCGCAGGTGGCGGGTTATGCTACTCTTAAGTGCTTATTGTTCCTTCTCTATTCTGCCAATGCACCTGCAAGCGAAGAACTCAGGACAGTACTGAAGGATCTGTATGCCGAAGAGCATTTCGGTCTCGATATGGTCGTTGTCGTAAGCAACCAGCTCAGCATCGGTGCGTATGTCTCCGATGAAAGAGAGCGTATCAGAGAGCTTACAACGATCATCCTTCTGTCAAATGCTGTCGGTTCCGGCGGAGCGAATCCGATCACTCTTAATGAGTTCAAGGTCGTTACTTTCAGACTGCATCATCAGGAGAAACCGTATTCCGACATTTCTAAGGTCATCATTACCCGTATCTTCCTGAGAATACAGGAACTGATCGCGACAAAGAATCCGATCTTTGTTGAGAGCGAATTCTTAAAGATGATCGGTGTCAACAGTGTCACGCATTTCTTCGATCTGTTCGAGAAGAGTGTCGGCAATCAGATAATCGAGGAAGCAGAATTGGATTACTTCCCGATGAAGGACCCTGATGCGAATTATGATCTTAATCTGCTGAGCTACGATGACTTCAATTCCATGTGCTTCGGCACGTTGGAAGCATATCTCCAGAGGAAGATCCGCAATTCCGAATTCTATGATCCGGTAAAGAAGGAGCGCATGGAGCAGGAATACAGAGATTTCCTGTATCAGAATTTCACGCTCTGGGATCTTAAGGCAATGATGGGTAAAGTCGGTCATCTCAGAAGGATGTATGAGGAAGGGATCAATACCGATAACACATCGAAAGGTGTCCTTGAAGCATTCGAGTTCAAATATAAGACGGGCATAAGCTCCGATCCCGAGTTCTATTCGGTATTCTTCGATGCCATCCAGAAGCTTTGTGATGATGCAGAGGTCTACAGCAACTCCCTGAATAAGCTTATCGGCGAGATTGCTTCAATGCAGCCCGTTCAAGATAAAGAACTCCGCGAGTATTATCAGCAGATAACTGACGATTATATCAACGTAAATCCTAAGATCATTGAAGATCTGTTGAAAGTTGATATTCCAGATATTCAGCCTTCCGTTTGTTCAAGCCCTCAAACAGCTCTGGGGTAATGCTCCGGTCAACGAGATCGCGAACGCGATTGAAAGAAACGACAACATGCGGCTGTACTTCCGTCCTCAGGTCGGTACGACGGGCGATCTCGACACGATCTTCGGAAACCCGGTCCTGCTCATCAACCAGGACGGTCCTTTGAAGCCTTTCATTGATACGAAGCAGTTTACTGTTTTAAATACAATGAGTGACTCGTTTATCGAGAAGATCGATGTTCTGGAGATCAAAGAAGGAAATATCTGATAATAACGGAGAACAGGGAATATGTTTATTCTTAAGGATTATGAAGCAGATAAGAGTCTGATCAGGACCGAATATATTGAGGACAAGAAAGGCATCGATTATGATCCCGTGAGATATGATCTCCTGGTCTTCAAATGCGGATTCGAGTTCAACTACAACGAAGAGGCTCTTGAGAAACTGATAATCGATCTGAACAGCAGGAACCTGCCGGTCGAGACTATCGAGGAGGGATTCCAGAGTATCGGCGGCAGGGATGTAAGCGTTCATCTGTTCCGCAAGACTAGATATCTTGCAGGCAACTGCTTCCCGATCAACGATCAGGGCCGCAACTATATCCTGCTTACCTGTGTGGAGAACGGCGAAGACGTATTTGTTTACAAACCTGATTTTGCTGTGGTCGAGAACGACCACATAGGAATCTGCCAGATCCCGCTGTCAGTGGAACTGGTCAAATTCGTTCCTGAGAAGAAAGGTTTCTTCAAGCTGTTCGGGTCCAAGAATCAGGATAATTTTTCTGAGTATGAATTCCATTACGAAGTCAGCAGCGGATATGTTGACGGAGACATCTACTATACGATCGAAGGCTTCTATCCGGATGATGACGAGAGAAAGCTCGTCATCCCGATAACCAAGGAGGCTTTGGACAACGGTTACATCTGCATTAACTGCAGCAGTGACATCATTAAATTCGGTTCCAAAAAACGAATAAATCTGACTATAAAGGAATAAAGGCTATGAAGAGATACGAGATAATTTGTCCCTATTGTTTCGAGAAGTTCTATGATGATGAAGTGCACTTCAGAGTGCCGCAGGTAAAGGATCCGGACAGTTCCGTCCTTCCTGACGGCATCGACTCTCTCGAGGAATTGCAGGGGAGTCTTCGTTATTCGGAAGAGCAGAAGATGGAGTATGCCAATGCATACTGGAAATCGAATTTCTACGGTCCCCAGCGTGACAAATTGTATGAGAACTTCTGGAACCAGTTTGACGGCGTAACCACCGAGCCGGTTCCGCGTAACCATAAGTATCCTCCGTACTGGAAAAGGATCATCGAACCTAAGAGGGATATCAAGCTCTTAAGGCAGATGAACAATGACAAGGCCAAGACGGTGGACAGCTGCTTCAAGCGCGACTGCGTCGAGGAAGGAAGCAACGAGGAGACATTCGTAAGCGAGATCCAGCTGGAAGACGGTACAGTATGCTCCGACAGAGTATGCCCGAAGTGCCACAATCCGCTGCCGAGCTTCTATGGCGCTTATCCTGTTAAGTTCATCTCGATCGTCGGTATTACCCACTCGGGAAAGACGGTATATCTGTCACAGTTCCTCAAGTACTTTGTTGAATCGCTCCCGAAGGTAGGCTATACGGTTCCGGGATATACACCTTCACTGGCTTACTTCGTTGAGAAGAACAAGATCGCAAAAGGCGAGGGCCTGCCTGCAGGTACTTCACCCCGAAGCTTCCAGCAGCCGGTCATCTGTGAGATCAGCCATGAGCGCAATAAGCAGACACTTGTAATGTACGACGTTGCGGGCGAGCTTTTTGGCGACAGCCAGAGATTCACCAAAGCCGAGATCGATACATTTGCCGAATTTATCCGGCATTCCGATGCCATCATGATGCTTATCGACCCGATGCAGTTCAGCACATTGTGGAGCGTTCTGCAGCTTGAGAAGAACGAGCTTGAAGCTCCTAACGCTGCAGTCCGTACGCTGCATGAGGTCTTGGGCAAGCGTTCACATGATATCCCGTTCGCAGTATGCATCTCCAAGTGCGATGAGATCTATGATGTCATGCCTCAGGATCTTGTCAGCATACTGAAGGCGGATTATAGGGGTATTCCTACCGCAGACAACAAGCGCAGGATGCAGCCGATGTTCAATGCAACCGAATTCAATTCCTATGAGGAAGCTCTTGCGAACTACGTTTACGACAAGAACCAGCAGATTGACGTTACTCTTGCAGAAGACTACGACAACTATTCTTATTTTGCTATCTCGGCACTTGGTTGTCCTGTCGAGACCATACTCAGCGAGAGGGGAGAGGAGATTACCACCCCGAAGGGTCCTATCAGCCCGAAGAGGATGATGGATCCGTTCTATTGGCTCATGTACAAACTTAATCTTCTTGGGGCTTCTGAAGGCGTATACAACCCGAACGGAAAGGTATGTCCTGAATGCCAGACTCAAAATACGGTTGTCCTTAAAGAGCCGGTAAGCTATGAGACTGGCTTCCTCAGGAAGAAGACACTGACCTATACGCATTACTGCACGAGCTGCAGAGCATACTTCAATCCGGAGACAGGCGACTACCGCGCGGAATAGTTTTAAGACTAAGGTGACATAAATGATTAAAGGAATCTATCAAAGCTGTTATACGAATACCGAGACTGCAGGATGGATGTCCGTTGCAGCCAGTCCCGACCTTCCGGCAGCGGCTGCCGAGTTCTGTGTCAGGAGTATTCACGGAAAGAATTCCCAGATCGACAATAATGCCGTGGATGAGAGAGGCAATACTCTCAATCTGTTCGAGTGTGACAGTGACGGTGAGTATCTATACCTGACGCACACACAGTACGGCCTGATATCGCGTGACCGTCCGAGTATGTTCGCACAGACTTATGTGTTCCCCTGGAATGAGGAACAGCTTGTCGATCCCAACAAGTTCCTTACATTTGACGATACCAACTTCTACGATAACGAAGCAGATGCCATGGCGGACATTCCGTCACCGATGCTCCTCGAACCGTTCACGGTAAGCGGTATCATCTCCAAGTACGGCATTACCAAAGACAACCTCAAGCTCCTCATCGGCGCTGTGGTCAATCAGTTCACCAAGAGCAGCTCCGGCAGGGTATCACTCTATATCCAGTATGACGGAACCGAGCTCCAGATCCGCGAGCTCCTCTATCTCATCTATAAACTGACTCCCAGATATATGAGAAAGCAGATCAGCGCCGCATCCTGCGAGTGCTCTTACGCAAGGGAGAAGCCCATCATCTTCTCCATCCGCGCTTCATCGAAACATGCATATGTCGATGTTTTCGAGGGCAGGAGCAACGTGCTGGACGAGGCAGGCATGAAGAAACTCAAGAAGACCGGTTATGCCCTGTATGCTGCGGAGAATTACGACACGACTGATATCGACAAGTATTT
>CADAOK010000038.1 GCA_902789515.1 Oscillospiraceae bacterium | reverse complement strand
ATGATACCGTCGTATTTCCTGCCTCTTCGAAGTTCGCGCTCGCAGAATTTGCGGCAGTCTTCGGCAATATACCTGATATACGAATCTGACAGTCCTGAAAGAGTTGCGTTTTCCTTGGCTTTAGCGATCATGCCCTTGGAAGCATCAACGTGTACTACTTCAGATGCGCCGTGTGCAGCACAGGCAACAGTGGATGCTCCGGTATAAGCAAACATGCTGAGTATCTTGATGTCATCACGTCCTGAAGTAGCTGCACGCGAGATGAGATCTCCGCAGAAATCCCAGTTTGCGGCCTGCTCCGGGAAAAGACCGGTGTGCTTGAATGAAGTAGGTTCAACTGAGAAAGTCAGTTCTTTACCGAGACAGTTATATCCGACCTTCCAGGTCTGAGGGAACGAGCGGTTCTTACTCCAGGAACCACCGCCCTTATCGCTTCTGTGATAGACGGCATCAGGCTTAGGAAGGCTGTCCATAGAGACAACTTCGCCCTTGTTGATAACCGGCCAAACAGCTTGAGGATCAGGTCGTCTGAGAAGCACATTGCCCCAGCGCTCGTATTTCTCACCTGAACCGGCATAGAGTATCTCGTAGTCAGTCCACTTGTCTGCAACAAACATCATTTGACTGTAAAATCCTCAGAAGTTGCTATCAGATTGCCGTCATAGTACAGCTCAACATGATACACACCTGGATCAAATACGGTCCAACCCGCAAACCCAGCTGAGAAATCGCACTTTACGGTAACTTCATCATTGACCTTGAAATCATTCGACATCAAGGCTTTGCCGCTATTGTCAAGCAAAACGGCATTGAAAGTTCCGTTAATTGGTGTGCTGAAATAGAAGACATTCATAATTGCATATGCGTCTTCGGAATCGATCGAGTTATCATCAAGCGGGAATTCCATCTCAACATTGAACCAGGTCGAATAGATATAGGCATTCGCGACAAGTTCAGCTTCACTTATAGAATCATTGCCTATATTGGGAACTATTACGAGAGGATCAACAGGATCAGGTTCAGTACCGTCAGTAATACGGATGTCAGTATACGAGGTCATCAACAGATCCGCAAAATCATCCATATCAGTAATGATCCAGTCATCATTCTTGTTCTTCTTGAGACTGAACTTTACAACAAAAGTATCAGAACCGACTTTATCAGCCTTATCCAGATAATCTTCTACCGTTCCGGAGGTCATGTCAAACTCTTCGAGATCATAAGTATTGGAAAATTGTATCTGAACATCAGCTTTGCTTCTTGAATCGTTCACAAGAGTATTCTTGACCTTGAATTCAACATCAGAAGTAAGCTCGAAGAATATCTCAAGCTGTTCGTCGGTAAACTCCGGTTCAATGTCTTCACTGCAGTACTTTGAATACTTGCAAGCCTCAGGATCTTTAAGGTATGCGTTTATGAAATCCGTAACGAGATCTTCAGCATCTGTCTCGGCTATCACCTTAAGAAATGAAGAGAAGCATCCGGTTTGTGCGAAAAGCATAAAAAAGCATACTGCAACAACAGCCGCTTTCCTTGATATCTGTGATAAAGACTTAGTATTTGTACTCATATCTGGCTATTATAATATATCTGTTGCTATTTTGCTTGCGTTATCAGGCATCTTCGGAGACTTCTTCCATAGTCTCACTGACAACAAGACAGCTTCCCTCCATGACGATGTTTTCAAAACTGCTGTCCTTTGAAACAATAAAACAGTAATAACCCGGAAGAAGCATTTCCGGTTTTACATCAATATCGTAACTTGCAAAATCCGAATACTGAATAAGGGCAACACGGTTAACGAAGACAGGCTCAAGATTCTCATTCTCCTCACTGAAAGTGCCGTCCTCAGTAAAGTAGAATGCATAATACAGACTGTCATCGCTCCATTTATCGGTAACGAGCGAGAAGCCGAGCACAGAACTGTCAGAAGCATATGCGCTGAGGCCGACAGAGGTGTCGCTGTAATCCCACCAGGATGACAGATCAGTGTTTACGAGTCCTTCAAACTCCTCATCGGTAATCTCATATGTATATGAATTAAGGTATTCGCTGTCGTCATAAGGTTCCCAGTCTTCAGACATATCCGGAGCAACTATCGGGGTCTCGGTAACAGAAGCAGTTGCTCCTGCAATAACCGCTCCATTCATATCAAAACACGTTACGGAATATGTTCCGCCGGGAAGCAGATCTCCGGTGCTTGTCCCGAATGTGCAGTTGATTACCGCAGAATCCATCTCAACCTGCTCACTCATGAAGATCTGTCCGCCGTCTTTTGAGACAGAATAAGAATAAAAAAGGTCATTACCTGTTTTCATTACCGAGTCTTCGAGTTCGACCACGAGACACAGATAAGAGACATTCTCAAATTCATCGCTTTCAGAGCCAAGCCAGTATGATCCTTTTACATAAGAACCCAGTCCGAACGTTGTCTCTGTTATCTCGGATTCGTAGATAGTAAGATCCTCTGTTTCAGTTTCAGTCTCGGTCGCAGTCTGAGCAGAACAGGCAGATGAACCCATTACCGTAAGAATACTCAAGATAAGTGCTGCTGTACGTTTATTGACAAGCATGTATGATGCCTCCGTTTTCAATTTTAGAATTTTATCACAAATTACAAAATTTTAGTTTATATTATATATATTGTGAGAAATATAACGGGAGGTTTGAAATGGCTTCACCTAACATTCTTATTTGTGACGACGATCCGGTCGTACACGAGTCTTTGGCTCTTTACCTCGATAACGACAATTTTGCACATGCTGATGCATATGACGGCAAGGAAGCTTTGGAAATGGTCTCTCAGACCAATCCTGACCTTATCCTGCTTGATGTAATGATGCCTGAGATGAGCGGTCTGGATGTATGCCGTGAACTCCGTAAGACTCTTTCCACACCTATAATCCTTCTTACCGCCAAAGGCGAAGAGATCGACAAGATATTGGGGCTGGAGCTTGGTGCTGATGACTATATCGTTAAGCCCTTCTCTCCCCGTGAAGTTATCGCAAGGATCAAAGCTGTCCTCAGAAGATTCTCTGATACTCCTTCCGCTTCTTCTGTCCTTAAATACAGCGGTCTTGAGATAAATCTGAATAATTATTCCGTAAAAGTTAATAACGAATCTATTCCCTGCACCCCGAAAGAAGTTGAGATCCTTTATCTTCTGGCTTCCCACCCTGGTCAGGTTTTCGAGAGAGAGCAGATCCTTGAATCAGTCTGGGGCAACGAGTACAGCGGTGATTACCGTACGGTCGACACCCATATCAAGAGGATCAGACAAAAAGTCGCAGATGACAACGCTCCCTGGAGCATTCAGACCATTTACGGCGTCGGATATAAATTCGAGGTCAACTGATGTTTCAAAGCACACTGCTTAAGCGAACGATGGCCCTTGTATTGTGGGCGCTTCTTGCATCCGCACTGCTAGCAACCGTCGCATTTGTTTTTGCCGGGAGACGTGCGACCATCAATATGGAGGTCAAGAACGCAGTCAACCAGGACGAAGTCTACCTCAATCTCTTCTCCCAGTCTCCTGAGTTCTTTGACAATGATGAATACAAAGGATTCTTCTTCAAGACCACATATGCTTCGGAGCACGATTATTATCTCCTTTCCGGAGACCTTATGAGGATCTATGATTGCACTCCGGAAGAATACAGGAACCTGGATGACAATAAGACAAAAGAAGCCCTGTCATATATAAGATCCGACCATTTCACTTATCTCGACGACGGACTGTCTTACTATATTGTCAACGAGAACAGTTTTTCTGACCAGTTCCTTATAATNNNNCCCGTGTACTTTAACGGTGAGATCTGCTACCTTGTCTCATTCAGCAATCTTGATTCTTATAACGGGCTTGTATTTGAGTATCTCAACATCCTTCTGCTTTCTACTCTGATCGCTGCCTTTGCGATGATGATACCGGCATTCATCCTGGTCAGACGTATCGTGCTTCCTATCCAGCAGATCAATGAAGTAGCAATGGAATACGGCAAAGGCAACTTCAACATCAGAGCTGATGAGAGCCATAAAGGTGAGGTCGGAGAACTCGGTACATCATTCAACTTCCTTGCGGATAAGCTGTCTCAATCCATCAGCGACCTGACAGCCGAGAAGAATCAGCTCCAGGAGATATTTGACGCGATATCCGACGGTATCGTCGTAGTTGATGCCAAAGCTGTTCCCGTCACGACAAACAAGGCCGTTGCAAACCTTTTCGACAGGGCCGAGAAGAATAACATGTTTACCGAACGCCTGCAGCTCATACCTTTCGATGAGGTTTGGCAGGATTTTGAAGAGTGCATTGCCAGCGGCGAGAAGAAGACCAGGACTATCGAGACACGGGATTATGCTTATCAGACCACGATAATCCCAAAGTACAGCTCTGATGATAAGACAAAGATCATATCTTCGAAGAGCAGAAGAACGAGCGTTTCCGTCAGGACTATGTTGCCAATATCTCACACGAGCTGCGCACTCCCCTTCAGACTCTCAGAGGTCTTATCGAACCACTTCAGGACGGCATGGTAAAGACCAACGAAGACAGACAGAGATACTACGGTATTATCCTCGACGAGACCATGAGACTGTCGAGACTGATTGATGACATGTTGGAGCTTTCCAAACTCCAGTCAAGGACGCTTGCGTTCAAGACTTATCCTTTTGATCTCAACAAACTGCTCAGCAGCGTTGAAGTCAGGTTTAGGCCTATCATGAAGGAAGCCGGGATCAAATTCTCTGTTCAGTTCAATTCGGGCAAACTCCCTACTGTTACGGGTAATCCCGACCGTGTTGAACAGATATTGGTCATACTGCTCGATAATGCCAAGAAGTATACTCCTTCGGGCAAATCAATAACTATCAGCTCGGACTATATCGAGGCTGAAAAGAAAGTCTATATCTCGGTAGCTGATACCGGCCAGGGTATTCATGAATACGATATCGAGCATATTTTCGACAGATTCTTCAAAGCGGACAGAGCCAGAGGCAAAAAGGGTTCCGGTCTTGGTCTGTCGATCGCCAAAGAGCTTCTTACCTATATGGGCGAGACTATAACGGTTACGAGCAAATATGAGGAAGGTGCCACCTTCACGTTTACCCTGACCAAGGCAGAGGCTGCTGATGTCTGGGAGTGAAACATCCAGGATAAATAAGTACATTGCTTCTTCCGGACTCTGCTCGAGGCGTGAGGCCGACAGGCTCATCGAAGAGGGCCGAGTTACGGTAAACGGCACGGTAGCCGAATCCGGCATGCAGGTATCCGATGCTGATACTGTACTTGTTGACGGAAAGAACATCATCCCGGAATCGAAAGAAATCTATATCGCTTTCAACAAGCCTCTCGGCATCACTTGTACCACGGACAGCCGCGATCCTTCTAATATAATAGATTACATTAATTATCCGGAAAGGATCTTCCCTATCGGACGTCTTGACAAGAATTCTTCCGGTCTTATCCTTCTGACCAATGACGGTTCTATCGTGAATACGCTCCTGCGCGCCGAGAACAATCACGAGAAAGAGTATCAGGTCACTTTAGACAGACCATATGATGATAAGTTCATTAAAGAGATGGAATCCGGAGTTCCTGTCCTGGGACAGATTACTCTTCCCTGCAAGATTACCAGAGTCTCGGCAAGAGTATTCAAGATCGTCCTTCATCAGGGACTTAACCGTCAAATAAGAAGAATGTGTGAGTTTGAAGGATATAAAGTCGTTAAACTCAGAAGGATAAGGTTTATGAATATCCAGCTGAGTACACTCGCCACAGGTCAATGGCGCTATCTTACCGGCAAAGAGATCAAAGAATTAAAAAGTGCTGCATCTTAACAGATTGCAGCACTTCTGTTTGTCAGATTGAATACAAGTATTATTCTTCGGACTTATCTTCAGCTGATTCTTCAGGCTGATCGGCAGGCTTTGCCTCTTCCTTGCCTTCGTTCTTAGCCTCTTCGATTATCTTATCGATCTCATCCTCATCAGCACCTTCGCGGTCGTCTTCATCCTTCTCATAATAGAACTTGACCTTATCCTTACTGTTCCTTGCACCGTATGCATCAGCGATAGCATAGCAGTCATCTCTGAGCTTTTTGAAATCCTCCGGTGACTCAAGATCAGTCATTGAAGTCTGATAGCATGCATCCTGGAAAACGTCATCAAGGATCAGATACTGGTTGCCGCCCTTGTTGAAGTTCTTGTCAATAAGAGCCTGAGCCTCATCAGGCTTTCCTTCTCTGCCGTCAAAGTTCTCAAAAGGAATGCTGATTGTGCTGTAACGGTAACGCAGAACAACGGCTTTCTCATTATAGTCAACAGCGACACGGTACTTTGCAACCAGGAAAGTCTGGCAGAATACCAATACGGAAACGATCACTCCGATAACACAGACACCGCCAAGGAGAATGACTGTATAGTTTCCGTTAGCCAAAAGGAAGCAAGCAGCAGCGCCTGCAGCAAGAGCCACGAATAATATCAAAGATACGATCCTGTTCCTGTTGATCTTCTTCGCACTTCCGGGATAGCAGTGCACGCCTTCCTGAGGCAGTTTCGCGATCTTTGCCGCATCGCCAAATTCAAGTTCCATAATTATTCCTCCATTATTTCTTAAGCATCGCAATTCTTGATACGATGTTATTATACATTTCTTCGTAGTTCTTCTGCTTGTCTTTCTCGCTATTTACTACCTTCTCGGGAGCTCTCGAAACGAAATCGGTGTTGGCAAGCTTAGCCTTTACACGCTCGATCTCGCCGGCAAGTCTCTCCTTCTCCTTGTCGAGACGCTCAAGTTCTTTCTCTATATCGATAAGGTCTTCAAGAGGCAGATATATCTCACCGCCCTTGAACATTGCAGCTACCGCTGTAGCGGGAATGCCTTCCTTATCTTTCTTAGTCTCAAGGCCGCTTACGGATGCAAGACGGGCGAGGAAGCCTTCACCGTTTACGAACATCTCAGCAGTCTTGTCTTCAGGTGTAACAACGATGATGTGAGCCTTTCTGGAAGGAGCAACATCCATCTCCTTGCGTACAGCTCTGATACCTCTTATTGCATCCATGAGAGTCTCCATCATCTCCGCTTCCTCGGCAAATGAAGGAATATCATCAGCACAAGGCCAGTCAGAGATCATGATGGAATCAGCCTTACCGCCGATCTCGAGATTCTGGTAAACCTCTTCAGTAACGAACGGCATAAAAGGATGCAGGAGCTGCATTGATACGCCGAGAACGTAGTTGAGCAGATACTGTGCTTCAAGCCTTGTATCGCACTCCTTGTCGAAGAGTCTGCTCTTGGATGTCTCGATGTACCAGTCACAGAAGTTATCCCAGATGAAGTCTACGATCTTGGAAAGTGCAACACCGAAGTCGTAGTTATCGATATTCTGTGTAGCTTCTGCCGTTACTTCGTGAAGCTTAGTAAGGATCCACTTGTCTTCAAGGGTAAACTTGTCAGAATCAACCGCAGAGAAATCAATGTCATCCTCAAGGTTCATGATTACGAATCTCATGGCGTTCCAGATCTTGTTTGACAGGTTTCTGCCCATTGTGATCTTATCTTCCTGGAATCGCTGGTCGTTACCGGGAGCATTACCTGTAACGAGTGCAAATCTCAGTGAGTCAGCACCTGACTGGTCGATGATCTCGAGCGGATCGATACCGTTGCCGAGAGACTTACTCATCTTTCTGCCCTGGGAGTCTCTTACGAGACCGTGGATAAGAACATCTCTGAAAGGTTCTTCATCCATGTGTGCCATTCCTGCAACGATCATTCTGGAAACCCAGAAAGTAATGATGTCATAACCTGTTACAAGTGTATCCGTCGGATAGAAACGCTTGAGGTCATCAGTATCTTCAGGCCAGCCGAGTGTAGAGAACGGCCAGAGAGCAGATGAGAACCATGTATCAAGAGTATCGGGATCCTGACGCATAGGTTTGCCGCACTTGGGGCAAACTGCTGTCTCATCCTTGGTAACTACGATCTCACCGCAGTCATCACAGTAGAAAGCAGGGATCCTGTGGCCCCACCAAAGCTGTCTGGAGATACACCAGTCTCTGATATCTTCCATCCAATTGAAGTAATTCTTCTCGAATCTCTGGGGAACGAATCTAGTCTTGCCTGTCTTAACAGCTTCGATGGCAGGCTTTGCGAGCTCTTCCATCTTAACGAACCACTGCAGAGATACACGGGGCTCGATAGTCGTGCCGCAACGGTAGCATGTACCGACATTGTGGTTATAGTCTTCTGTCTTGATAAGGAATCCGCCCTCTTCGAGATCCTTAACGATAGCTTCCCTTGCCTCGTATCTGTCCATACCTGCGTATTTCGGGTAGTCCTCTGTGATCTTCGCATCCTCTGTAAGGACTGTGATTACCTCAAGACCGTGGCGCAGGCCTACCTCAAAGTCGTTAGGGTCATGTGCAGGTGTGATCTTAACTACACCAGTACCGAACTCTATATCAACATAATCGTCTGCAACAACAGGAATCTTCCTTCCTACAAGAGGCAGGATGAGCATCTTGCCGATGATATCCTTATATCTCTCATCCTTCGGATTTACTGCTACGGCAGTGTCGCCTAAGAGTGTCTCAGGTCTTGTTGTAGCGAGTTCAACATAACCGCTTCCATCCTCAAGAGGATATCTGAGATGCCAGAAATGACCTGCCTGATCCTCATATTCAACCTCTGCATTGGAGATTGAAGTAAGGCAATGAGGGCACCAGTTGATGATGCGCTCGCCTCTGTAAATGAGGCCCTGATTATAGTACTTTACGAATACTTCCTTAACTGCTTCAGAGCAACCTTCATCCATTGTGAAGCGCTCTCTTGACCAATCGCATGAAGAACCCATCTTCTTGAGCTGCTCGACGATACGTCCGCCGTACTGCTCTTTCCAGTCCCATGCTCTCTCAAGGAACTTCTCTCTGCCGATATCTTCCTTGAAGATGCCTTCCTTGCGCATCTCCGCAACGATCCTTGCTTCGGTAGCAATGGATGCGTGGTCTGTACCGGGAAGCCACAGTGCAGCGTAACCGGCCATTCTCTTATATCTCGTCAGGATGTCCTGAAGAGTGTTATCAAGAGCATGACCCATGTGGAGCTGTCCCGTGATGTTCGGCGGCGGCATTACAATAGAGAATGGTTTCTTTGTCTCATCATCAGAAGGCTTGAAATAACCTTTCTCAAGCCATCCGTTATACAATCTCGGTTCGGCCTCATTGGGATTGAAGGTCTTGGAGATATTGTCGATTCGTGCCATGTTAAGGATTGTCCTTCTTTCGTTTTACTTCTTTATCATCGAGAGGGCACCGTAGATGATGGAATCATCACCAAGTGCAGCCTTCTTGAATTCTACTGTCTCTCTGATCGAGGGCATGCAGTACCTGTCAACTTCTGCTGTGATCTTCTCAAGGAAAGTGTCTCCGACTGCTTCTATAACACCGCCTCCGTATACAACGATATCGGGGCTGAAAGTATTAACAAGATTGCCTGTGGCAATTGCAAGATAGTGGCAAGCTCTGTCTACGGCTTCGCATGCGACAGGGTCACCGCTCTCAAGAGCCTTCTTAAGAGCCTTGGACTTGAACACTCCGCTCTTGACAGCTTCAGCCATCATGCTGTCTCTGCCTCTGGATACCTGCTGTCTGATGTAGGCGCTCATTCCCTGCTTGCTTGAGAATGCCTCGAGGCATCCGCGCTGACCGCAGTTGCAGAGAGGACCCTCGGGATCGAGGATCATATGTCCGTACTCAGCAGCCTTGAACTGATTACCGGTAAAGAGTTTGCCGTCAAGGATAAGGCCTCCGCCCATACCGGTGCCGACAAACAGTCCGACAACATTCTTGTATCCCTTTGCCGCACCAAACTTATACTCACCGAGAACACCTACATTAACGTCGTTGCCGATATAGAATTTCGCACCGAACTTGTCTTCGATAGGCTTTTTGATATCGTAGTTTCTCCAGGGAAGGTTTGGCGAGAAGAGGACTACGCCTGTGTCCTGATTGATAACACCGGGAGCACCTGCTGCAATGGCATTGATCTGTGATTTCTTGATGCCGGACTCGTCAATGAGCTCTTCGACGACACTGATGATCACTTCCTCAACGTTCTGAGATGAATCACCGCCTGCCTTTGTCTTCTTCTTCAGTCTGTATACGATCTCTTTCTTGCTGTTGAAAACAACACCGAGGATCTTCGTTCCGCCAATATCAAGACAAATGTTATAAGACTCAGCCATTACTTTTCCTCCTTCTGAATCAAATCAGCTTATTCAATATCAGCCTGCTGTAGCACCAAGCCCGAGATTGGGAGACAATTCAGAATCACTTGTATCTGTATTGCCTTCCCCTGCACCGTTCTTGTAGATGATGACAGGCTGCTTGCCTTCGGTAATGCATTCTTTCTTGATAATGCACTCCTTAACGTCCTTCTCGGAAGGAACGTCAAACATTACATTGCGCATAGTCTCCTCAATAATGGCGCGGAGACCTCTTGCGCCGGTATTCTGCTCGATAGCCTTGTCAGCAATAGCCTTAATGGCATCATCCTCGAAAGTAAGCTCAACATCATCCATCTTGAGCATCTTCTTGTATTGCTTGATGATAGCGTTCTTGGGTTCTGTGAGAACTCTGACCAACGCTTCGGAATCAAGCTTATCAAGAGCCACAGTTACAGGAACTCTTCCGATAAATTCCGGAATCATGCCGAATTTCATGAGATCATCAGGCTTAACATCGTGATAGTACTTGCCGCTGAACATCTCCTGCTTGGGAGCGACTTCAGCACCGAACCCGAACTGTTTCTTATCGATCCTGCTGGCGATGATGTCATCAAGACCGTCAAAGGCACCTCCGCAGATGAAGAGGATATTTGTAGTATCGATCTTGATGCACTCTTCGTTAGGATGCTTTCTTCCGCCCTTGGGAGGAACATTGGCAACAGTGCTCTCAAGTATCTTGAGGAGAGCCTGCTGTACGCCCTCGCCGCTTACATCCCTTGTAATGGAGACATTCTCAGTCTTCTTGGCGATCTTATCGATCTCATCGATATATACGATACCGAGCTGAGCACGCTCTACATCATAATCAGCTGCGATTATCAGTTTGAGAAGGATATTCTCAACATCCTCACCGACATAGCCCGCCTGTGTAAGGCTTGTTGCATCAGCAACGGTAAAAGGAACATTAAGAGTCCTTGCAAGAGTCTGGGCAAGCAGTGTCTTACCTGAACCCGTAGGACCGAGAAGAAGAATATTGCTCTTCTGGATCTCGGTATCGTCAGTGGGAACGTCAGAGAAGACTCTCTTGTAGTGATTATAGACAGCAACAGAAAGAGCGATCTTAGCTTCATTCTGACCGATTACATACTGATCAAGAGTCTCTTTGATCTGATGCGGAGTAACAAGCTTCTTAGGCTTGATAGTGCGCATCTTACGCTTCTTGCTCACCTTCTCTTCCTCAGCAACAATACCGTAAGCTGTGCGTATGCAGTCGATGCATATGTAGCAGTTAACGCCTGAGAAGAGTCTCGGAACTTCATATTCTGACTTGCCGCAGAAAGAGCAGCTCAAGATCTCTCTGGAATCTCCGCCGCCGTAATTGCCGTTCTTCGAATTTGACATCTTTCCATCCTCTTAATTCAAATTATCCGCATATGCGCAGATATTATATTTTAACATTAAAACGCGCATTACTAATATAATATATATCGCAGAGATTACAAGTTGATGAAATTAAAAAGATAATTCGTCAGAATCAAGGATAACCGTAAACGGGCCGTCGTTTACAAGGGCGACTTTCATGTCCGCTCCAAAAACTCCCGTCCCTACATTACTGTTTCTCTTACGGCACTCAGCCACTATATAATCGTACAGTTCAGATGCCCTGTCAGGCTTGCAGGCACGTGAGAAACCCGGTCTGTTGCCGGATTTGACATCAGCGTAGAGTGTAAACTGCGAGACCAGAAGGAGTCCGCCGCCGACCTGATCAAGGTTGAGATTAGTCTTTCCGTTCTCATCCTCGAAAACCCGGAGTCTGAGCATCTTGTCGATCATCTTGTCGGCAATCTGCTCCGTGTCAGTCTGTGCTATGCCTATAAGAACGGCAAATCCGCGGCCGATACTGCCGTTTATTTTGCCGTCAATGCTGACGCTGGCTTCTGTTACATTCTGTATTACAAATCTCACTGGTTATCTTCCTTCTCGGTCATCCTGCGGACATAGTCAAGGTATTCTGTTATACGCTTCTCGTAGCCGATGTCGGTAGGCTCATAATAACTGCGGCCGAGTGTCTTGTCCGTCATATACTGCTGCTTAGTGATATGGCCCGGGAAATCGTGAGGATACTTATATCCGACGCTGTAGCCGAGCTCTTCCATTCCGCTTGCCGGAGCGTTGCGGAGATGCATGGGAACAACACCGGTATCGGTATTCTCAACATCAGACAATGCCTTATCGATCGCAAGATATGAAGCATTTGACTTAGGCGAGGTCGCGACAGTAATGCAGGCTTCAGCAAGAGGAATCCTTGCTTCAGGCATACCGACTGCCTTGGCGCAGTCATATGCCGCAACAGCTATCAAAAGAGCATTCGGGTTTGCCAAGCCAACGTCTTCAGCCGCACAGATCATTATCCTCCGGGCAAGAAATTCGATATCCTCACCCGCCTTAAGAGCCCGGGCGAGATAAAGTATTGCCGCATCAGGGTCAGACCCGCGCATAGATTTGATCATTGCACTTATATTGTCATAGTGATACTCTCCGTCCTTATCGAAAAGCACGGTCCTGTTCTGCATGCATTCCTTCATGACGTCATCGTCAATAACGACAGTGCCGTCTCCTCCCGGAGGCGTTGTTATGCAGGCAAGTTCAAGAGCGGTAAGCGCCGCCCTGGCATCGCCGTTGCAGGTCTCAGCAATTTTCGCGAGCACGGCATCATCGCATTTTATGTCCATGTCACCGTATCCGCGCTCTTTGTTTTCAAGAGCATTGCGCAGGATCTTAACGATATCTGGTGTCTCAAGCGGTTTAAGCTGCAATACGGTCGATCGTGATACCAGAGCCTTATTCACTTCAAAATAGGGGTTCTCCGTCGTTGCACCGATCAGCACAACGGTTCCATCCTCAACAAAAGGCAGGAGTGCATCCTGCTGGAGCTTGTTAAAGCGGTGGATCTCATCAATGAAGAGAACGGTCTTGCGGCCTTCCGAGATTATCGGATTCTGAGCATCTTCCGTAACACGCTTGATATCAGCGACACCGGATGTAACGGCATTGAGCTTCACGAATCTCGAGGAAGTGGTATTCGCGATAACCCGCGCCAAAGCAGTCTTTCCTACTCCGGGCGGACCAAAAAGAATGATTGAGGACAGACGGTCTGCCTCAATCATTCTTCTAAGCATTTTTCCTTCGCCCAGGATGTGTTCCTGCCCTGCATATTCATCCAGGGTCTGAGGGGACATCCTGAAAGCCAACGGCTCGTTTCTGTCTTCGCCTATACCGGACAAGAGAACTCCTTACTTGATATCGGGATAGATCGGATACTTATCTGTGAGAGCCTTAACTCTTGCGATAACGTCTTCCTTCTTGTTCTCATAATCGAAGATGCAGTCAGCAATGCAGTCAGCAACGATCCTGCAGTCATCTTCCTTGAAGCCTCTTGCTGTTACGGCAGGTGTACCGATACGTACGCCGGATGTAACCATAGGCTTCTCGGGATCGAACGGGATTGTGTTCTTGTTAGCTGTGATGTTGCAGTCATCGAGTCTCTCCTGGAGATCCTTGCCTGTAACACCTGTACCTCTCAGATCGATGAGCATGAGGTGGTTATCAGTACCGCCGGATACGAGGTTTACGCCTCTTCCAAGGAGAACTTCGCTCATTGCCTGTGCATTAGCGATGATCTGAGCGGCATACTCTCTGAATTCAGGAGAAAGAGCTTCCTTGAATGCTACTGCCTTAGCTGCAATGATGTGCATGAGAGGACCGCCCTGCTGTCCCGGGAATACTGCGGAATTGATCTTCTTTGCATATTCCTCTTTGCACATGATGATACCGCCACGGGGGCCACGGAGAGTCTTATGTGTAGTTGTAGTAACGAAGTCTGCGTAAGGAACCGGATTCGGGTGAAGTCCTGCAGCAACGAGACCTGCGATGTGAGCCATATCAACGAAGAGATAAGCTCCTACCTCATCAGCGATCTCTCTGAACTTCTTGAAATCAATGATTCTCGGATATGCGGAAGCACCTGCAACGATAACCTTAGGCTTTACTTCAAGAGCCTTCTGGCGGATCGTCTCATAGTTAAGAGTCTGCGTCTCGGGATCTACCTGATAGAACTCGGACTGATATGTTCTACCGGATACATTAAGCTTCATACCGTGTGTAAGGTGTCCGCCGTGTGAGAGGTCAAGACCAAGGATCTTATCGCCCGGTTCGAGGATAGCATAATAAACCGCTGTATTAGCCTGAGCGCCTGAATGAGGCTGGACATTGACATGCTCAGCACCGAAAAGCTGCTTAGCCCTGTCGATAGCGAGCTGTTCAACGATATCAACATACTCGCATCCGCCGTAATAACGCTTTCCCGGATAGCCCTCAGCATACTTATTTGTGAGCGGTGAACCAGCTGCTTCAAGAACTGCCTCGGATACTGTGTTCTCGGATGCGATCAGCTCGATCTTGTCGCGCTGACGGCCGATCTCCTGCATTATTGCGGAATAGACTTCAGGGTCCTCAGCCTTAATGTGTTCGTACATGGAAATATATCCTCCTTACCAAAGGTACTGATTTGCTTGAAGTATTTTATATTAAAAAGGCGTTTGAGTAAACCGACGAAAGATAAAATCAACTTATCTTATATATCTCGTCCGGTCCGGGCGGCAAAAGCTCGTTTTCTTTGCCTTCAAAATCAATGAACTTCATCGAGCTTCCTTCCGTGAAAGTGCCTATGACAGTGGCTTTGACGCCTTCTGCTCCAAGCTTTGCCAGGATCTTGTCAGGTTCTGATGTAGCGATCATCAGCGCGCCTGACGATATGAGCCTGAACGGATCGAGACCGAGACTCTCACAAATAGCCTTCGAAGCATCGGTAAACGGGACAAGATTCATGTCCACGGTAACGCCGCACTTGGAAAAATCTGCCATCTCGAAAGCTGCTCCGAAAACGCCTCCCTCTGTTACATCATGCATAAGATTTACTGCACTCAGAGGGAATCCGTCGTCCCTGCATTCGCCTGAACCGGAAGATATGCTTCCGCAAACGGAACCTTCCTTAACGACGGATACAAGGCTGTCATAGGACGAAGCCTCCTTTATATACTCGGGGCTTACCTTGCCCTCCAAAAGTCCGGTATGCTCACTTGCAGCAATGAAACTTCCTTCTATCGCAGCATTCTTGGTTATGATGAGACTGTCTCCGGGAAGAGCCTTTCCAAGCGGAACGGGGCTGCCCTTTTCGACGATTCCGAATGCCGTAGAGATAACAATGAAACTGTTCACCGCATCTGATACTTCCGTATGACCGCCGACGATATCTACGCCCAAAAGCGAAGCTTCACGGCTTGCCTGGTCAACGATGTCACTTATGTCTTTCTCAGTTGCCGAAGGCGGAGCGATTATGACGATAAGGATGCCGGAAGGTCTTACTCCGCAAGCCGCTATGTCGTTACACGATACATGGATGGCAAGTGTTCCCGAAGATTTACCGCCTGCCGTGATAGGATCCGAAGAAGTTACCATGAGGTCTTCTCCTACCCTGATCCATGCGCAGTCAGCACCTATGCCGGCGCCAGAGAGCGTCGTTTTCGAGAGAGCGGGAAGCCTTGATAAGACAAGGGCTTCAAGCTGTTCGTCTGTAAGCTTGCCTATCTTCATACCGGGATTATATCAGAAAGGAGTGATCTCGATGCTCTCTGTTCCGAGAACGCCGTCTTTTACCATCTCAGCGATATCGAGGTTAGCTTCTGCCTTTACGACATCCTCCGGATGCGGGTGCGTCTTGGGATGCTTGGCAACGAAGATCGTGCAGCAATCCTCAAAAGGAAGGATAGAAGTCTCAAAAGCACCGATCTCACGGGATATATCACATGTAGCCTGCTTATCCAGACCTATGAGAGGTCTTAAGATAGGCATCTTAACGACTTCATTTGTAGCTGCGATGGCTTCGAGTGTCTGGGAAGCGACCTGGCCGAGGCTCTCGCCCGTAATAAGGCACTTGCAGTCGTTCTTAAGTGCAAGCTGCTCTGCTATCTGGAGCATGACTCTTCTCATGGTGATAGTGAGCATATCCTGCGGAGAGTTCTTGTACATATCAAGCTGGATCTGCGTAAAGTTAACGATATGGAGTGTCATGCGTCCGGAATAACCGGAGACGATCTTCGCGAGGTCGATTACCTTCTGCTTTGCCTGATCGCTGGTATAAGGATATGAGTGGAAATATACGGCATCAAGAGGCATTCCGCGGGAAGCCATCATAAAGCCTGCAACAGGGCTGTCGATACCGCCCGAAAGCAAAAGCATACCCCTGCCTGCAGTTCCTACGGGAAGGCCTCTGTGAGCCATCATCTTACCGCAGTAGACATAGTTGCTCTCCCTGATCTCGACATTGACGATAAAATCAGGCTTCTTGACCTTAACCGTAAGGCCTTCGAAGTTATCGAGAATAAACGCTCCGAGTTCTTCGCAGATAACGGGAGAATTCATCGGGAACGCCTTGTTGCCGCGCTTGCTCTCGACCTTGAAAGTCTTGTATTCAGGGTGATCAGCAAGGAGTTCCGTAACATAAGCCTTGGTATTCTCGCAGATGCTTTCGAAATCTCCGTCGAACTTCCTGGCAAGGCTGACAGACACGATACCGAAGACCTGTGTTATTGCCTTCATAATCTCCTGGGCAGACTGCAAGTCAGCAAAGTACGGATTATCTTCCTCCAAAGGCTCGATCCATATCCTGCTCTGGCTCTGGAATATCTTAAGCTTACCGAACCTCTTGAGCCTGTACTTGAGATTGCCCTTGAGCTGGATCTCAAATGAACCCCTGTTAAGACCTTTGAGAGTGATCTCTCCCATTCTTGCAAGAATTACGTTCATATCTGTCTCCTGTCACTTGCGGACTGCGAATTTGTCGTAGATATCATCAACACATTTGATGAATTCTTCTGCTTCCGCCATCGTATTGTACCTCGAGAAGCTTATCCTGACTGCGTTTGCAGCGATCTTCTGCGGCACTCCCGACTCAAGAAGAACGTAAGACACCTTCTTGGATTTGGAAGAACAAGCGGAAACAGTAGAAACAAATATATCATATATCTCGAGACAGTGAAGCATTGTTTCAGATTCAAATCCGTCAAAAGACACGTTAAGCACATAAGGAAGAGCATCGTCCGGCGACAGTATCATCGCCTTTCTGGCAGCAAGTTCCTTCCTGAGATAAGCATTGATGGAAGCTACGTTATCATATGATTCTTCAATACCTTCGGATGCTTCTTCGAGTGCCGCCTCGAAAGACTTAGCCAGGACAAGGCTCTGCGTACCTGAACGCATACCGTTTTGCTGGCCGCCGCCAAGGACAAACGGATCTATCCTGACGCCGTCTCTTACATAGAGGACACCTACACCCTTTACACCATGTATCTTATGCCCTGAGAAAGAACACATATCACAGCCGGTCTTATGTAGATCTATCCTCATCTTGCCTAATGCCTGTACGGCATCGAGATAGTAGACCGTTGACGGGCTTACTCTATTCTTTATCTTTACGATCTCATCGTTAGGAAGTATTGAACCGGTCTCATTATTAACTAGAGTAAAGCACATCAGCGCGCAGTCACCCTTTGTGAGCACCTCTTCAAGAGCAGCAAGATCGGGCTTTCCGTCACTTCCGACAGGAAGATATACAACGTTGTATCCGTTCTTCTCAAGGTATGAAAGACATTCAAGTGTTGCCTTGTGTTCTGTCCTTGTAGATACGATGGTATTTCCTGCTCGCTTGTTGCGGCTCATGAAGCCTCGGATGGCAGTATTGGCACTCTCAGTGGCACAGGATGTGAATACTATCTCTGTCTGCTTGGCGCCAAGGAGCCTGGAAACCGAAGCCAGACAATCGTTGTATGCAGTATTTGCCGCAACTCCAAGTTTATGAAGAGAGCCGGGATTACCCGACAAATCATCAGCAAGAGCAGCCGAACATGCAGCTCTTACGCGTTCAGTGGGAAAAGTGGTGGCACTGTTGTCAAAATAGATCATTTCTGCAACAGGACCTTAATATCAGACTTTGATCTC
>CADAOK010000037.1 GCA_902789515.1 Oscillospiraceae bacterium | reverse complement strand
AAATTAACCTGAGGGCTTGTTAATTATGTATGATTATTGGGAACAGTTTGGTAATTTTTTGTGAAAAACATCAAATAATCAGTGACACCGAAACAATCAAGTTGTATAATTCATGAGTAAGAATTTTACGAAATCAAATTTCTTAGAGTATTGCACTCTAAGAATAAAAGATTAACAAATTGGTGGGGTTGACTATGCAATTATGTAAAAAGTGTAAAGCAATAATTCCAGTCGGGCAAAGAGTTTGTGAAAAATGCGGCACAGCAATTGGTGATGGTTCATCTACAACATCTATCCCTCAAAACAATTATATAAATTGCAATAGATGCGGCGCTTACATGAAACCCACAGATAAATTCTGCATGAAATGCGGTGCTAGTAATATCCGTAACTATACAAAAGTATGTCTTAAGTGTGGGCTGGTTTTTGAAGAAAGTGTTAAGCATTGTAATAAGTGTGGGAGTTTTGTTGAAACAGTAAAATGTCCTGCGTGCGGAAAACCCACGAATCCTATGGAAGCAGTATGTAAAAATTGCAATTCAAACATAGCTGAGATAGCAAAATCTGACATCGATAAAAGCGCTTCGGTTATACAACTTATGTTGAAAACAGAAAGCTTTAAACAAATAGAAGCAAATGAGCTAATGCTCAGGCTTGCAAGTCAAAACTCAATAATAGGATTAGCAACCGTCTATGCTTTTGAAGCCGCTGCTATTCGTGGAGGAGATTATAAAAGAGTCGCATTGTTTGTGTACGATGAAACACCGCCCGATGAATGGGACAATCCTCCTTCTTGGCATAATCCACGCGAAAAGTATTCTTCAAAGCAGGAATTTATTGAGGCTATTAGAAAAGATTCTAAAAGACCAGACATGGGGTTCTTGGCATGGTTAACCATATATGCGAAGATGGGCAAAGACAGATATGCATACCAATTGTGCATTTTGCTTTCTAATCTATATACAACTCTAGGGCATTTTTTTGATAGTAATGGTATGATTATTTCCGAATGTGGAGTTGAACTTCAACATCAGGCTTATGAATTGTTATGTGTAGCACAGAGCAATCCCCAAATAGACTATTCGAAAGATGACGTTGTAAAAAAATTATTCTCGAATGTCAGATACAAGTTGGCACGACAATACTTTGCTATTGAGTATTTGGGATTTGGCGATCCCGATGAAGATGGATCTTATTCAGGGGTTAATAAATATTATGCAACTTATAAAGACGGATATAAAAAAGCTTTGGATATACTTAAGGGCCCAAAGGTTGAAGATCAAACACAAGCTAAATTGCTAAGAGGTTTGCTATATTTCAATTTCCATGACACTCAAAACTTTATTAGTGCATGGAATATTGCAACTACTGATGCGGATTATATTAATTCCGAAAAAGATTTTATAGATGATGGTATTTTTGCTCTATCGGCAATTGTTATGTCTGATATTGCACGTCAGGATGGAAATATAGATGCTGCTATAAACTTTCTAAGATTTGCCTATTCCCACATAACCAGAAAACACTGGGCAGAGGCCTTACAGGAGGAGTATTCCAAGTATCAGTAGGGTGAATATGGAAGCTTTATGTATAGAGATTAATTGTTAGGCAAGGAGGTTATATATGGGAAACTGGGTATGCAAATGTGGAAAAGAATGCGATGGGAATTTTTGTCCCAAATGCGGTAGCAGACGTCCTGAACATAGTGAGAATACAGATATAGAAAGCGTTAACGAATCGATCAATGAAAGCAAACTTCAAGAAAATGTATTTTTATGCATTAATTGTGGTGCAAGAATTGGCGTTAACTCAGCTAATGCCAAAGATGTTGAATGTAGCAGTTGTGGCGCTAAAAACTCTTTTGATTTTGACATGCTGAAAGCCTCTGTTCCTGCCATTTCACGACTGAATATAGAAAGACTTTCAGAATTGAAAATAGGGGATGAGTTCATATATGGACGGTTCAGTCCATGGGGTCATATAAAGTGGAGAGTAATAGATTCTCAGCCGGGAAAAATAGAGGCAATTTGTCAGGCTGGATACAATTCATTCTTAGATAGACAGCCATATAATAAAGAGCTAGTTCCTGTAAAATGGAATACATGCTCCCTTAGAAAATTTTTAAATAAAGATTTTATAGACAATGTTTTCACCGAAGAAGAACGAAGTCGAATAATTAATACCGAAGTTACATGTGAAAATAACAGTTTATTTGGAACAAGTGGTGGGGATTCAACTGTTGATAAGGTGTTTATTTTATCAGCAAGTGAAGCCTCGCGTTTAATTCCTGATGATTACAGTAAGAAGCACAAGTGGTGGCTTAGAACTCCAGGTTATGTTGATTATTCTACTTGTTTCTTTAGCAACGAGGTTGATTATATCGGAGAACTAGTTGATATAAAGAAAGGACCTCTTGAGTATCCTTGTGCCCGTCCGGTAATATGGATTGACACCTCTGGGATTCCGCGATATACACGAGAGATTACAAAAGAAGACAAATCAGAGTATAAAAAGGGAAATGAGATTGAGTATGGTTTTGATCCCCTTAAAGGTCCAATAAAATGGAGAATTCTCGATGTCAAAGATGATCGTGCACTTATTATCTCCAAAGATATATTTAGGGAAAGGTTATTTGATATAAAGCCAGAAGACGATTATGATTATGTCCCAATGTGGGAGAATTGTAATATTAGGAAATGGCTAAACGGAGAATTCTTTGATAATTTTTTGACCGAAGAAGAAAAGCAGCGTGTAGTAGTCACAAACAATCAAAACAATAATGTGAAAAAGTATGATGATTCGTTTGTTGAAGCTCATGCAACGAATGATAAGGTATTTTTGCTATCAGAGGAAGAAGCTTTATCGTATTTTACCGGAGATGAAGAAAGAATCTGCGAGGGGTGTTCATGGATGCTTCGTACTACCGATTCATACCGTGTTAAGGGGGTAGGATATACAGGAGAGGTTGGAAAAGGATCAAGTTCCCCTGATGGTTATAATGGTATCAGACCGGCAATGTGGATTAAATGTTGAATATACCCGAAACTTAAACAAAGTAGTATTTTTATGATAAGTGTATCGCGTAAAGCCTTCGATGAAATTATTATATCAATGAGTGCAGTTGAGATTGAAACTGGTGGTTTGTTAGGGAGTTCTAAATGTGGACTGATAGATACCTTCCACTTTGATGAGGGAAGGTGTTGCAATACAAAAGAATACAATCCTGATATCGATATGCTAAATGGACTGCTAATTAATTGGAATCTATCGCAAATAGCATTTATGGGCATTATTCATAGTCATCAGAATAAAGAAGAGTTGTCGGCCAAAGATATTTACATGGCTCGAAAACTACTGGACTATAACTCAATGAAGCATGTTTTAATGCCTGTTTTTGTTGTTAAGAAAAGAATTATCAATTGGTATGAGGTTAGTGATAATACTGTTAACCACATGGCATTCCATGTGATTGAACAATAAACCTAAGGAGGAAGAAAACATGAAAAAAGAGAAAGAAAAAAATGGTTCAGTTGTTTTGCCGAAGGATTTGTCATTTGCAGCAGATTACAGTTGCTACAATTGCAAGTACATGAATGGCGGTAGTGGTTCTCAGATCTACTGCGATTATTACAGGAGCTATTGCGATCCAGGTTACTGCGATCATTTTATAAGTAAATACTGATATTGGAGCATGTTCGCATAGATAACGGATGATGCTTTTTGCGTCATCCGTTATTAAGTCAAAGCCAATAACTAATTATTTCCATTTTTTGAAGACTTCGATCATTTCCTTATGCCATTTTGACTTGCGAATAACAGAGTCAAAATCTTCTGTGCATAAGAAGTGTATAAGGTTCGATTTGGACACATATCTGATGTTGCTGATGGACACATTAGGTAGCAATCCCTCGTTGGCCCACTCGCCGACTTGCTCCTTACTGTATCCGATCATTTCGGCTACATCCCTTATTCTGATTAGTTCCGGGCATTTTGCAAATGCTGATGTAAAATAGAATGCCATCCGCCTCTTAAAAACTTCCGGAATATTTGAAGGGAAAAGTCGTGAATTACTATGTCTGATTCTTGCAGTCTCGTTCAGGAAATGTACCCCCGGATGCACCCCCAAATAATTGATAAGATCTTGCTTGTAAATGATGTATTTATGAGTTGTCTTCGCCAAAATCACGCATGGAATTTCTGTATCAAGAAGTGTTTTTGCAGCTCTTTTGCTGACGTGTATAAGCTTGCGGAATTGTTCCAAAGATAGTGTTTCAGGGACTTCATCCCAGTTGATGTTTTTTGTGTTCATGATAATCTCCATTATGTTTAGATTAAGATGAGCTGTCCGTGAACACATAAAACTCAAAACAATATAGTCCGAAAGTGTGATGCACTGAATCGTAGATAGCAAATACAGTGTTTGGGGGTACCTAGACTTGAAAACCGTTTGTCCGCAAGGGCACGTGGGTTCGAATCCCACCGGCTCCGCCAAAAACAGATCAACCCTCTTGTTCCGCATGGAACGGGAGGGTTTTCTTATCACAGGATGGATTTGATCCTCCGGATCCCTTCCTTAAGTACGCTTCGCGGGCATGCCACATTGAGACGTATGTGACCTTCGCCTCCGTTTCCAAAGAACTCTCCTTCAGAAGAACGCACATGAGCTTCGGTGATCAGCCTCTTGGCAAAGTCCTTATGCGCAGAACAGTCGATCCAGACAAGATAAGTACCTTCCGGTTCCATCATGACTAGGTCGGTGTCTTTCAGCTCTTCATGCAACAAAGCGATATTGCCCTCAATGTATGTGAGAAGTTCCGTAAGCCAGGGTTCGCCATATGTGTATGCAGCCCTGGTTGCGGCAATGCCCATCTTGTTCAGGCCGTAAGCACCGGTCGCCAATGCAGTTTGATCGATCTTGTGAAGGACATCCTTGTTCGTCGATATGATGTTTGCCGCCTGGATACCTGCAATGTTGAACGTTTTCGTGGGGGCGGTAAGAACAACGCAGTTGTCTCCGGCGATCTTTGCCATAGGGATATGTCTGTTGCCATACAGGGTAAGGTCAGAATGGATCTCGTCGCTAACGATGAATACTCCGTGTTTACCGCAGATATCTGCGACAGCGCACAGTTCAGCTTCGGTCCAGACTCTTCCGCCGGGGTTGTGTGGAGAGCACCAGATAAGCATTTTTACATCGTCTTCAACTATCCTGCGCTCCATTTCCGTAACATCAACTTCAAAGCGGCCATTAACAGTCTTAAGTTGTTCGACGGTAAGGCGCCTGTCATTACCCTCTACACAGCGTCTGAAGGGCCCGTAAACGGGCTCGAAGATCATGACGTGGTCGTTTGCCTTTGTAAGCGTGGTAACGGCGTAGGAAGCCGCCAGGACGACACCGGGGAGCTTGAGGATCTGATCGCTTGTAATACTCCAGTCAAAACGCTTCGCAAACCAGCTGATTACGGCGGCATCGTAAGACTTGTCCGCTTCCGAATAACCATAGATCCCGCCTGATGCGACGCGGACCAGTTCATCAATGACTTCCGGCGGGCTCTTGAAGTCCATATCCGCAACCCACAACGGGATGAGATCATCTATCTCGGCGGTCTGAGCGTATTTGATATCGTCAGGGGTTCTTCTGTTGATCACTTCATCGAAATCGTACATCGCACTATCCTCCGTCATCATTATAACTGACTGCGCTGCCTCTATGCCTTAAGAAAGATTTAAGAGATATCTCAGTTTTATCTAAAGTATCTGTTCCATAAGACCCGTAGAATACAGGCATATCAAACAGAAAGAGGACACTTCAAATGAGAAACGGAGTTATTGTTAAAGAGAATATCAGAAAGCAGTTCGGAAGATCGATGCTTTGGTACTGGGTAAGCTATTTTGTTGTAACCGTTATTGGTTTTGCCCATACATTCTTTAATGTGCTTGTTCTGCACATGGGTTCGATGGCACAGGGTCCCGGTCTTGGCGAAGGGTACGAAGCCACAAAGTCATGACATCCGCTGTACAACATAATCATCTTTACGGTCTTTGGATTCATATTCATCAAAGGTCTTGCGCAGCCGACATTTAAGAAGGCATTAACAACAGGTCTTCTCTGGTCAGGCATCAGCATTGTGTTCGACCTCGTGGGATGGGTGTTGATCCCGCATCCGCTGCAGCTTACTTTTGAGCAGTTCTACATCGAGTACCAGCCGTGGATCGCATTAGTATACATTGCTATGATAGTCGCTCCCGTTCTGGGATATCTGATCGCATCACCGAAGAAGGGAAAAGTTCTGTGCCCGGCATGATATAATCATTGCATGAGCATAAAAAGCAATAACAGGGAGGAGATCAGATAATGTTCCTTGAAAAGTTAAACAACGAAGAGAAAGTTATGTTCCTCGACATGGCAATGCATGTTTCCAAAGCAAATGGAATGATAGAAGAATCAGAGAAGCACATGCTCGATGTGTATTGCAAGGAGATGGAGATAGCTTCTTACGATAAAGAGGACATTCATTCCACCGATGAGATCAAAGCCGTATTCTCCGGTGCTTCAGATGCTGCAAAGCGCATCGCCGTATTTGAGCTGCTTGGATTGGGATATATTGACGGAAGCCGCGATGAACTTGAGATAGCCGTAGTAAAGGAATTTGCTGCCGGAATCGGGATCACTGACGAGGTGTTCAACAGTTTGAATCAGGATATTGAAGCCTATATCAAGCTCATCGGATCCGTTCAGGTGCATGTATTCGGCGCCTGATCAGCACTCTTCCCCGTAAGCTTCGAGAGCCTGCGCATAGTAATTCCGGAGTCTTGTCTTAAGTGACTTCGGTTTCAGCACGACTGCGTCCTTGCCGAATCTGCGGAAATAGTCTTCAAGCTGCATCTCGGGCCAATCGAAAATATAGACATCCCCCTCTATCCTGGTAACGGCGGGTCTGTTCTTTACTATCAGTCTGTATTTGCGCTTTCCTGCTTCGGTAAGCTGAACGGATGCATGTATATCCGCAGATGCGGACTGCGGACTGCGCATGGCTATCGTACGGATCCTTTCCGCGAAACGTTCGTCGACCGGGTATTTTTCTGAAGTGACAAACGGAGTCCGAATCCTTGAGATCCTGAATGTTCTTGCCTTCTTTGTCTTAACATCACGGCATAACAGATAGTTGCACTGTTCTTCCTTTGACGCCGCGATTATATACGGTTCCACTTTAAACTTTAAAACACTGCTGGAAGAAGAGAGCGTAAGTCGCCTGCGTTCTGACACAGCCTTCTGTATGGTCTCATAAGTATCCCTGAATATGATCTCTTCACGTCTGCTCCTCGGGATGGCGAGATAGGAAGCGAACATGTCCTTCATATAGCCTGAAAGGGATTTATCCTGAAGCAGATTGTCTTCTATGGTCTTTATGATGTTATAAGACTGGCCGCTTACGGTCAGCGTGATAACGGACCTTCTTCCGGATGATGCGGCATCGCCTCTGATGTAGGTGCTGATTATCTTGTCTGCAAGAGCGGCGGCATCCCTGTTCCTGATCGATCTTACAGATGTTATATCTTCCATGATCCCGTTTAACAGCTCCTCGCTCTCCTGTCTGTACTGGTCGAAGTAGTTGACTATCAGTTCTTTGAGGAACCCGTTAAGGTTCACGGCCTCATCTCCGCGCATGAATTCAAACAGTTCAGCATCGTTTATCAGCCTGGATCTTATATCTTCCGGGAGGTAGATCTTGTATTTCTCTGTCATATCAAAACTCCTTGTTGGGGTTGCGTACTTTTGGTTATTTTCCGTAATTATACAGCAAATTCGACATATATGGGGTTACAAATCTGCGGTAAGCCGCATCTTTAAGAACCCATATATGCGGATTATCATAGACTCAAGACAGCATCTTGAAAGACACTTACAGCAACTGACGGCATGATTGGTTAAATCCGGGGTCCGAATCCCCAAAAGACTTCCTGCGGGAAGTGTGTCTTGAAGATCTGTCCCGCAAAAGGTGCATACAGCAAAAAGAATCATTACATGTAGAGTACCCCCCGGCATAAGCCGGGTGCACCTTGTTAAAGGAGGATATAAAAATGCTTAATCTTATGAAGAAAGAAATGAACACGGTCAGAACCGAGAACGGCGCTGCTGCTTTTGCAAGCACGGAGTCTTTCTGCCTCGATCTTTTCGCGACGGCGGGAGCGCTCAGGACAGCGGAAGACAGCGAGATAGTCTCAAGGTTCATCAAGGCCTTTGCGGAAGACCGTGATCTTGCGGTTAAGACGCTCTTCTTCGCGAGAGACATCAGAGGCGGTCTGGGAGAGAGACGTGTCTTCAAGGTAATCCTCAGATACCTTGCGGTCAACGAACCCGATACCGTTATAAAGAATCTCGCCAACATAGCCGAGTACGGCAGATATGACGATATCCTTGTGCTTATCGGAACCCCTTGCGAGAAGCCGTGCATGGATTACATCCGTACTATGCTCGCGCAGGATGTAAAGGCGATGGAGGAAGGCTGTGAGGTCTCCCTTCTCGCGAAATGGCTGCCCTCCGTAAATGCCAGCAGCAGGGATACGGTTGCTGCCGCAAAAAAGATCGCCGGGGCTTCCGGTATGACTGAATGTGAATACAGAAAGACACTGGCTGCGCTCAGGGAAAGGATCAGGATCATAGAGAATAACCTCAGGGAAAGAGACTACACTTTCGAGTACGAGATGCAGCCTTCCAAAGCGCTCTACAAGTACAGGAAAGCGTTCCTGAGAAACGATGAGAAGAGATATTCCGCCTTCATACAAAGAGCAGAGACAGAGCCGTCTGTAATGCATACCGGCGCTCTCACGCCTTACGATGTGATTGCTCCCGTAATTAATGCCAGAGGCAGGGGTATCGGCACCCGCGAGAGAAGGGCAATGAATGCCACCTGGAATGCGCTCGAAGACTTCACCGGTTCTGATAATGCACTTGCGGTGGTAGACGGTTCGGCTTCCATGTATTGGGGCGCCAACCCGCTTCCCGCAGCGGTCGCACAGTCACTCGGAATATACTTTGCAGAACGCAATAAAGGTGCCTTCAGGAACCACTTCATCACGTTCTCCGAGAACCCGAGACTGATCGAGATCAAGGGCAGAGACATTGTTGACAAGGTCCGTTACTGCATGAGTTTCAACGAGTGCAGCAACACAAATCTCGAGAAGACACTCGACCTGATCCTGATGACGGCTGTCAGGAACAGACTTAAGCAGAAGGATACGCCGGATAAGCTCTACATCATATCTGATATGGAGTTTGACTTCTGCGTAAGAAATCCCGGCAAGACTGTCCTGGAGAATGCCAAAGAAGCATTCGCATCTCACGGATACAGGCTGCCGCAGGTAATCTTCTGGAATGTAAACAGCCGCAATGTCCAGCAACCGGTCAGGATGAGCGAACAGGGAGTTGCCCTGGTATCGGGATGCAGTCCTCAGATCTTCGCGATGCTGAGAGAAGGCAATCTCGAACCATACAGGTTTATGATGAGCGTCCTTATGTCAGACAGATATAAGAAGATCGCAGCATAGACAGCAAGTCCCCGGCATCAGGTAATTGAAGCCGGGGACTTTTTACAGAAAGGAATAAACATATGGATATGATAGAGATAAAAGGAAAGGTCAACACGGCCATCTGCTATGCGAAGGTCGTTGAAGACGAAGCAATAGAACAGATCAGACGGATGTGTGATTATCCGATGACCGAAGGATCCAAGATCCGAATCATGCCTGATGTGCACTCCGGCAAGGGATGCACGATCGGCACCACGATGACGGTTACCGACAAAGCCGTGCCGAACGTCGTCGGAGTCGATATCGGATGCGGAATGTATACGGTAAACCTCGGCAAGGGAGATATCGATCTCGTGAAGCTCGATGCCGCGGCTCACTACATCCCGTCAGGAAGAAATGTCTGGCCCGGCCGGCAGGAAGATTTCGATCTTACATCGCTCAAGTGCTACAGGGATCTCAAGGATTCCAGAAGACTCGTAAGATCGCTCGGAACTCTGGGCGGAGGAAACCATTTTATCGAGGTGGATGTATCAGCGGACGGCACGAAATACCTTGTCATCCACTCCGGTTCAAGAAACCTCGGCAAGCAGGTCGCAGAGCTTTACCAGAGACGTGCCATCGAGCTCAACCGGGTCGGTCCCGGTTATTACGAGAAGCGGGATGAGATCATAAAGACGTACAAGGAGCAGGGACGAAAGAGCGAGATCCAGGAGGCCTTAAAGCAGCTCCGCCGTGAAGCATTCGGGTCAGAGACAAGCATGCCGGATGATCTCTGCTATCTGACGGGCAAGCATCTTGAAGACTACCTTCACGATGTCGAAATCTGCCAGACCTTCGCAAGAAGAAACCGGGAGAAGATGGCGGAGATACTTGCGGACAAGGCCGGGCTTGCAGCGGGAGAAGCCTTCCACACGGTACATAACTATATCGATACGGAAGAGATGATCCTGCGTAAAGGTTCGATAGCCGCTCACAAGGGGGAGAAGGTCCTCATTCCCATCAACATGAGGGACGGTTCCGTTCTTGCCGTGGGCAAGGGCAACCCCGAATGGAACTTCTCCGCTCCTCACGGTGCCGGAAGACTGATGTCCAGAACAAAGGCGAAGAGCACGTTTACGATGGACGAATACAAGGAAGCGATGAGAGATGTCTTTACCACATCGGTCAACGAGCAGACGCTGGATGAGGCACCGATGGCATACAAGTCGCTTGAGGACATAATAGACGTCATATCGGAATCCGTGGATGTTATAGAGGTGCTTAAGCCTATATACAACTTCAAGGCATCTGAGTGATTTTGGAACCGCTGCGCAATGCGCGGCGGTTTTGCGTTACAATCTGTCTTAGAAGTTTTTGAAAGGACACCGGCATGCATCACAACTTTCTCTTTGACCTCGACCAGACTCTGCTGGATTTCCATGCGTCCGAGTATATCGGTTTAAAGCAGGTCATCACAGCGAACGGTTGTGAGTTCTCTGATGAAGTCTATCACTACTTCAAGGCCCGGAACAAAGAGCTTTGGCTCGAACTTGAGAAGGGAACGATATCAAGGCCGGAACTGTTCGAGACCCGGTTCAGACTGGTTTTCGGGAAGTGCGGTGCGGATACATCCGGAATGGATCTTCTTAAGATCAATGATGATTTCATTACCGAGATGTCGAAGAACGGTGTGCTCATGGACGGTTCTCTGGAGTTCCTCGGAAAACTGAAAGAGAATGTGGAAGGTGCAAGGATCCACATCGTATCCAACGGCGCCACGCGCAATGCCGTCGGCAGGATCAGGTCCACCGGCATGGACAGATATCTCGATGAGATCTTCATAAGCGAGTCGATCGGAAGGACGAAGCCGTCTGCGGACTTTTTCGAGTTTGTCATGGATAAGACAGGAGACCCGAAGGACAGCTATATCGTTATCGGGGATTCGCTTACATCAGACATGCTCGGTGCGAAGAACGCTTCGCTCAAGTCCGTGTGGTTCATGCCTCAGGGAGATGTTGCAAAAGCCGTGAAGGAATACGATATCGACTACTGCGCATCATCGTACGGAGAATTGTATGACGTGCTCTGCGGGTGGGGCAGATCGCGCATAGTCTGATACAATAGTGTTCTATGAGAAAGATAATTGTTTGTTTACTGGCCGTAATAGTTGTCTTAACGGGTTGCTCCGTCAAGACCGGAGACGGATTCAAATACAAGTACGGCGTTTTCCTCGGCGCTGAGCCTGAGGATATGGATGCCGTGAGTCAGTATGAGATCATCGTTATTGATGCACAGTATTTCAGCCGGAAAGAGATAGCAGAACTGAAGAGCGAAGGCCACACTGTGTTCAGCTATATCAATGTCGGATCGCTTGAAGAGTTCCGCCCGTATTACGATGATTATTCCGAGTACACGCTTTCTGTATACGAGAATTGGGAAGACGAGATGTGGGTCGATGTGTCCGCACCTGAGTGGCAGGATCTGATCATCGATGACCTGGCGGCAGATCTTAAGGATAAAGGTGTTGATGGATTATTCGTCGATAATGTTGATGTCTATTATCACTACCAGACTGAAGAGGTTTACGAGGCGCTCTCGTATATATTGAAGTCCTTTAAAGATATGGGTTTCTATGTCTCGATCAACGGCGGCGACACATTTGTTACTGAATGTATTGACAGGGGCGAACCCGTTAAGAGTATGTTCGATGCGGTTAATCAGGAGACGGTCTTCTCGAAGATAATTTGGGAAGAAGAGGATACGTTCAGCGTTCAGGATGACGCGGAGAATGAGTATTTCCTGGACTACCTCGAACGTGTGCACAAAGAGGGGATTGATGTGTATCTGCTGGAATATACCACTGACAAAGAACTGACTAAGGAGATAGAGGAATACTGCGCGGAAAACGGTTATTTCTTCTATATCTCCAAGACATTGAACCTGGAGGCTGCATGATGACGGACAACGTATCTGCCGCATCTGACAAAGAGATCTGGGATCTGTATGACCGCGACGGGAACAGGACCGGAAAGACTTTTATAAGAGGGTTCGGAAACTTCAGGGACATACCGGAAGGAATGTACCATCTTGTTGTAGATCTTCTGGTCCTGCATGAAGACGGCACATATCTTCTTACCAAAAGGAGCGACACCAAAGACGTATACCCCGGTTTCTGGGAGGCTAGCGCCGGCGGGTCAGCAGTAAGCGGCGAAGAACCGTTGGAAGCGGCGGCCAGGGAGCTTTACGAGGAGACGGGGCTTCGGGCAGACTCTTTGGAGTTTGTCGGGATAACTTTCAGGGACAGCAGCCACGGGATGTACTATTCATACCTTGCACGGGTTAGCGGCGAAAAGGACAGTATCGTTCTTCAGGAAGGCGAGACCACGGATTACAAGTGGGTCGACAGGGAAGGGCTTCTGGCCTATGTTGATTCCGAAGATGCCATGACTGCGCACAATCAGAGGTACGCAGATTATCTGGATAAACTCAGATGAACGGGAAAAACAAATACAAAAAGACGCTTACAGCGTGTTACCTCGGGTTTATAACCCAGTCGATCGCGGCGAACTTTGCACCGCTCCTGTTCCTGACTTTCCACAAGACTTACGGTATCCCTTTTGGCAAGATCGCACTGATCTCGACTGTTTTTTATGTAACGCAGCTGCTGATCGATGTGGTCTGTGCAAAGTTCGGCGACAGACTGGGATACAGACTGTGTGCCGTTGTATCTGAGATCGCCTCGGCACTCGGTCTGGCCGGGTTGGCATTCCTTCCTCAGATGCTTCCCGATCCGTTCTCGGGGATAATCATCAGCGTCGTGATATATGCGGTCGGAAGCGGTCTTATTGAAGTGCTTGCAAGTCCGATAGTCGAAGCGTGCCCGTTCGAGAACAAGGATTCCGTAATGAGTCTTCTTCACTCTTTCTATTGCTGGGGCAGTGTCGGAGTTATTCTTTTGTCCACGGTCTTCTTTGCCGTATTTGGGATAGAGCAGTGGAGATGGCTGGCATGCGTGTGGGCGATGGTACCGCTGGTCAATGTGTATTTTTTCGCGACGTGTCCGATCGAACCCCTGGTCGAAGACGGAAAGGGGATGTCGATAAGGGACCTCATCCGCACGCCCTTGTTCATTCTTGGCATTGTTTTGATGGTCTGTGCCGGCGCCTCGGAGATGTCTATGGCACAATGGGCATCGGCTTTCGTTGAATCGGCTCTGAACCTGCCGAAGACCGCCGGAGACCTGGCAGGACCGTGCCTTTTTGCCGTTACCATGGGCATCAGCCGTGTTATCTATGGCAGATTCGGACATAAACTTGAGCTTACCGGATATATGATCGGTTCAGGAATCCTTTGCCTGGTGTGTTATTTTATTGCCGCTTTGTCACAGCTTCCGGTTTTGTGTCTTATCGGTTGTATCTTCTGCGGGTTCTCTGTTGGCATTATGTGGCCCGGCACGATACGGGTCCTCTCGAGCCGTCTAACCGCAGGCGGCACAGCGATGTTTGCTCTGCTGGCAATGGCGGGAGATCTGGGCGGGGCATTTGGTCCGGGTCTTGTCGGTTTTATTGCGGAGCGGAGCAATGACAGTATTCAGAACGGCCTTCTGGCGGGAAGCATATTTCCCGCGGTCCTGATCGTAAGCATTCTCATTATCAAAGCCGTATCCGTTAAGAAAAACTGAATTCCGTTCCTGATAATGTGCAGGTAAGTGAACAGAGAGTTAAAAGATTTGCGTTCGGATGAATAATCAATTAACATAGCGTCTTCCTAATAGAAATGACTTCTGCAAGTGTATACAATAAAGTAGTTATTCTATGAAATTGTAGAAAGGGAGATCTGCCGTGGACTTTCAGAAGTTTGCCGATTCTGTTTTCTCGCCGACCTGCGTCTTATCTGTCCAAAAGACCGAGACCGGCGGTTACGGTGACATCCGTATCGTTGCTGCAAACAAGAAGTATGCCGACCTGTTAAACCTGCGCATGAAGCCCAACATCTCGGGCGCCCGCTGTCTGCTGAAGAGGGTTCAGATGAAGAGATCGCTCTCCGCGGTATCGAAGCAATGGAAGATTTCTACAGGAGCATCAAGATGCCAACAAATCTCCGCGAACTCGGAGTCGAACCGACAGAGGAGGAGCTCGTGGATATGGCTCACAAGTGTGCAGTCGGCGTAGGCGGCGAGATGGGTTCTGCGAAGGTCCTCGATGAGGATGCAATGCTGTCAATCTACCGCGCGAGCATGTAAGACAGGAGGTAATGCCATGTCAGTAAAATGGGGTGTCTTAGGCACAGCCAATATCGCAAAAGGATGTACGATCCCCGGCATGCAGCTTGCGGATAACTGTGAGTTGTATGCGATTGCAGGAAGATCAGAAGAGAAGGTCGAGGGTTATAAGAACGATTTCGGTTTTGAGAAGGGTTATGTCGGATACGATAAACTCCTTGAAGATCCGGAAGTACAGGCAGTCTATATCCCTCTTCCGAACCATCTCCACAAGGAGTGGGTCATCAAGTCACTTAAGGCCGGCAAGCATGTTCTCTGCGAGAAGCCGCTGGCTCTTAACGCGGACGATGCAAGAGAGATGTTTGCGGTTGCAAAAGAGAATAATGTGTTTCTCATGGAAGCATACGCGTACCTTCACAGTCCGTATATTGCTTCTCTCAAAGCTGATATCGCGAGCGGCATCATCGGCGATGTCCAATTTGTCGATTCGGCTTTCTACACACAGTACTATGTTGACGATATCAGGATGTACAAGGAGATGGGCGGCGGCGCAATATATGACCTCGGTTGTTATTGTTCCACGATGATCCTGTCATTGGTCGATTCTGATCCCGATACCGTTATGGCTCAGGCAGATTTCAACGAGTACGGTGCAGATACACTCGCATCAGTCCTCATCAAGTTCAAGGACGGCATCAAGGCCGCATTCAATGTCGGCATGATCTTCGATGCAGGTTCTGACAGACGGAAAGACAGACTGTATGTTCACGGCACAAAGGGTGTTATTAATTCCGATGTTGAATTCAACCAGGCCGGGGAGCTCAGCTACACGATCACAGCTGACGGCAAGACGACAGTAAGGACCGTAAGTGCACCTCAAAACTACAGCCTTGAAGTTGCCCAGCTCGGAAGGTGTATCGAGAACGGAGAGACACCGTTCGTTACTGAAGCTTTCACGGTAAAGAATGCCAAGCTGCTGGATGAGTTCCTTGAGAAGGCCGGCTATTAAGGAGAACAACACATGAACGAGACTTTGAAAGTTTTGGAGAAAAGAAGATCCTGCAGAAGCTTTAAGCCTGACATGATCAGGGAAGATGAGCTTCAGGCGATCATAAAGGCAGGAACATATTCCGCTACCGGAATGGGCAAACAGAGCCCGGTCATCATCGCAGTGACTGATAAGACATTAAGAGATGAGATCTCAGAAGAGAACAGGAAGATCGGCGGTTGGGGTGAAGGCTTCGATCCGTTCTACGGCGCACCGGTCATTCTTATCGTCCTTGCGAATAAAGATATCGTTACACATGTATACGACGGAGCTCTCGTCATGGGCAATCTCATGAATGCGGCAGAGAGCCTCGGAGTAGCAAGTATCTGGATCCACAGGGCAAAGGAAGAGTTCGAGTCTGACTTCGGCAAAGCCATCCTTGCAAGGCTCGGTATCGAAGGCGATTACGAAGGTATCGGCCACTGCGCATTAGGTTATGCCACAGGTCCTGCTAACGATCCTGCACCGCGAAAAGACGACTATGTCTATTACATCTGAAGAGGCTTGTTATGGAAAAGAGATTTAAGGTCCTGATGATTAACGGCAGCCCGAGAAAAAGCGGCAACATCACGCTCGCTTTCAGCGAGATGAAGACGGTGTTCGACGGACTGAACGTCGAATACGAGGACATCCGACTCGGAAACAAGATCATCAGAGGCTGTCTGGCATGTGAGACATGCCGCAGTACCGGCAAGTGCGTGATAGATGATGTTGTTAACGAGATTGCGGTCAAGTTCGAGCAGGCCGACGGACTCGTCATAGGCTCGCCTGTATACTATGGTTCTGCCAACGGTACGCTTATGTCGGCGCTCCAGAGATTATTCTACAGTATACATTTCGATACAAGCCTCAAGGTCGGTGCAAGTGTTGTCAGTGCGAGACGTTCAGGATGCACAGCTACTTTCGATGAGCTCAACAAGTTCTTTACTCTTTCCAACATGCCTGTAGCGACCAGTCAGTACTGGAACAATATCTACGGATGGGATCCGGGAGAGGGCATCGAGGATGACGAGGGCAGGCAGGTAATGCGTGTGCTTGCAAGGAACATGGTATTCCTCATGGAGAGCATCGCGCTCGGCAAAGAGAAGAACGGCCTTCCGGATACGGAAGACCGTGTGTGGACGAATTTCACAAGGCAATGATCTGATCTGTATCAGAAAGATTCACCGTCAAATCCCTCAAGGAGATTATCTCTGGTCACAAGTCCGGAGCGGTCTCCTTTATAAATGGCCGCATTCGGGCTGTGTTTTCTGAACATGCAGTCTGCCACAAGAAGCTGTCCGCCCCTGTGATCGATGACGGTAACATCATCCATCTTGTATGTGTAGTTGTTGTAATAGCTGCATCCTATCATGCGGGCATCTCGGCAATCTCATATAAACCCTGCCCGAAATACAACACCCCGCCTTCGCAGTCTGATGCAGCGCGCATTATCCTCGCGTCGTCAGATGTCTCTCCTGCAAGTCTCGGATAATCAGCAACATTAACGTCCCAGATTTTGTCACCCATACTGCACCTCCCGTGATATCAATACATACAACACATGCGAGCGTGCGAATCTATGCCAAAACGGCATGATTCCTATTCTAAGAAAGTATGCCCGTCCGGGCAGGCTTGCCTTTATACTGAAAAGCATAAAGGGAGGCGTCTATGGCTGCGTTCGACAGGATCTTAAGCGGTATCCCGGAGATGGATACAGCGTTCGATAACATAAGGCTCGGCGACAACGTTGTCTGGCGTGTGTCGGAGCTGTCGCAGTTCAAATTGTTCATGAAGCCTTACATCGAACAGGCGGTCAGGGACAAGAGGAACATAATCTACTTCAGGTTCGCAAGCCACGAACCGCTCCTTGAAGACAGGCCCGAGATAAAGACGGTCGAGATACCTCTGTCGCACAGGTTCGAGACATTCACGGTGGATATCCATAATGTTATCGAGAAGGAAGGTTTCGACGCGTTCTATGTTTTCGACTGCCTGTCTGAACTGCAGACGGCATGGGCGACGGACCTGATGATGGGCAACTTCTTCAAGGTTACATGCCCGTTCCTGTTTATCCTGGACACCGTAGCTTTCTTCCCGATAATCAGGGGCAAGCACTCGGTGCATTCGATCAATAAGATACTCGATACAACGCAGTTGTTTATCGATGTATACGCTGATAACAGGAACATCTATGTCCGTCCTCAGAAAGTGTGGAACAGGGATTCAGAGACGATGTTCCTCCCGCACACATACGAGCCGGATACGGGCAGGTTCCAACCTATTTTAGACGGCGTCAAATCGAGCAGATTCTATCAGACTTTAGGCAACGCACAAAGATCATCTGATGAGCAATTCGAGGATTCCTGGGACAGGTTCTTCAACCGCACGAAGATCCTTCACGAGAGCGAAGTGGAGATCACGGAAGAATGCTCGAGGATGTGCAACATCATGATGACCCGTGACGAGAAGATGCGTGAGATGGTAAAGCGTAACTTCACTCCGGAAGATTATTTTGCTGTAAGAGATCATATGATCGGTACCGGCATGATAGGAGGCAAAGCGTGCGGTATGCTTCTTGCCAGGGCGATAATCAGGAAC